>JBGATT010000043.1:0-20029 GCA_044229035.1 Gemmatimonadaceae bacterium
TGTTCCTGGGCGGGCGCCCGTCAGGAGCGCGGTGGCCGGGACTCGAGGCGCCGCAGGCGCTCGCGCGCTTCCGTGAGGACGGTCGGGTCGACCACGTTCGCGCGAGCGGGGTAGCGGGCGACGATCCGGCGGAGTGCGCTCACGGCCTCGTCGGTGCGGCCGAGGCGTTCGAGCAGTCGGCCGCGTTCGGCGTCCGCGAACTGCCACTCGAACTGGCCCTCGGCGCCGAACTCGAAGGCCGCGGCGACTGCCTCCCACGCCTTGAGCGCGAGCGCATCCTCGCCGGCGGCCTCCAGCGCCCGTGCGCGCAGCACCCGGCCCTGGGCGTTCGTCGAATCGCGACGGAAGCCCGACTCGATCATCTCTCGCCCGAGCGCCGCGTTGCCGGCGGCGAGGTCGATCGCGCCGTTCACGTACGCCAGGGCTCCCTGCTCGGCGTCATGCTCGGGGCGCGCGAGCTCGCGCATCCGGTCGCGCAGCCGACGCGCGGCGGCGAGGTCGCCCACTCGCACCTGCGCGAGCGCGACGAAGGCGATCATGCGCGCCTCGATCGGCTCGCGGAGCGAGATCGCGGTCGCACGCGACAGCGGCGGTCCGGCCAGCGACCGCTGCCCGAGCATCGCGTGTGCCTCGGCCACCAGCGCTTCGTTCCGCAGCGCCGTGGTCCATTGGAGCTTCCGTGTCCCGATGTCGGCCGCCTCGGCGAACCGCTCCGCGACCGCGCCCCACTCGCCCTGGTAGGCGTCGAGGTACGCGAGCGAACGGAGCGCACGCGCGCGGTCGAGGTCGGAGCGCGTCCGCATGCGCTCGTAGGTGGCGTACGCCGAGTCCGGCAGTCCGGCGCCGAGGAGGATCGTCCCGTACTGATGGTTGTAGAACGTGTCGAACTCGAGGGTCGAGTCCCCGCGGAATGCGCGCTCGTAGTAGGCACGGGCCGAGTCGAACTCCGCGGCGCCGCCGCGCCGCGCCGCGGAGAGCCAGGCCGTGCCCCAGTTGAGCACCGACCCGTTGCTCAGCTGCGCGAGCCGGTCGGCGGTGGCATAGGCACTGCGCGCCTCGACGTGCTGGCCGGCCGAGAAGAGGCTGAAGGCGAGCCGGGTCCACGCGACGAAGTCGCGCGGACGCAGCCCGAGATACGTGCGACTCGCGCGGACCATCGCCTCCCGGTCCCCCCGCGACCACGCGACGGAGATCTGGATCCGCAGCGCCTCGGCGAGCGGCAGGCTGTCCGCGAGGGCCATCGCGAGGTCGCCGTGACGACGCGCATTGGGCACGTCATTGTTGAGCGTGTAGTTCTCGGCGAGCTTGGCGTGCGCCACCGCGAAGTCGGGGTCGAGCTCCACGGCACGTAGCAGGTAGCCGCGATACACGCTCTGCTGGTTCCGCCGTTCGGCGTCGAGCGCGCGTGCGTACTCATGGAGTGCCGCGAGCGAGCGCGTGGTGACGTCGGGCAACCCCGGGGAGGCACTGACGACCGCGCGCGCCTCGCCGAGGTCGCGCCGGAGCGTCCGCGCGGCGCGGTCGATCGCCTCGAGCAACATGGTGTCCGATGGCACCGCGAACGTATGGGCGGACACGACGCGTCCGGTCCCCGACTCGAGGATCCGGGTGATGAGTTGGCGCGACGGTCCGAGGGCGACGAGCTCGCCGGCGATGACGAAGCGCACGTTCTCGCGCTCGGCGACCTCCCGCGCGAGGTCGAGCGGGAGGAACTCGGTGCTGTCCGCTCGCTTCATGCGCCGCATCGCGGCCGCGACGCGGCTGCGAGGGAGCGGCACCACGAAGGCGGACTGCTGCATCGCGGCGGCGACGGCGGCCCCGAGCGTGTACGAGAGCAGCGTGTCCGGCGTCCGGTTCTCGAACTGCGAGATGAGCACGAACTCGTCGTACGACAGGCGGGCTGGCGCGCGACGCGACCAGGCGAATCCGGCCAGAGCGACCAGTGCGAACGCCGACGCCAGTGCGAACAGCGCGCGCGACCGCCGGCGCGGAGCCGCGCCTGGGCGGGCTACGGGATCGTCGGCGCGGGCCGGCGACTCACCGGCGACGGGAGTGGCCGACGCGTTCGTCGGATCGGACGGGACCGACGTCGGACCTGCCACGGGCACGGCGCCGTCCGTAGTGGCCCGCCGGATCTCCTCGGCGCGCCGCACGACCTGTTCATCCGGCGCCGCATCGAGCTCACCCTTGAGCATCGTCGCATGCTGCTCGGCGATGCGGATGGCGCCTGCCCGGTCCCCCTGCGAGGCGAGCGCGTCCATCAGCCGCAGCGTGAAGGCGGCGCTGAGGGGGTCCAGTGCCAGCGCCCGGCGCCAGGCGGCCGCCCGCGCCGTGGGTTCATCGACGGACTCGGCGACCCGGACGGCGGCCGATCGCGCCTGCACCGCGCGACGATCCCGTTCCGCATCGGACCACTGCGAGAACTCGGCGCTCTCGGCGAGATGGAAGCCGTCGAGGAACGGGCCGCCGTAGGCCGCCAGCGCATCCGCCCAACGCTTGTCGGCGATGGCGGCGTCGAAGGCGATCACGTCCGCCTCGCATTGCGCCGGGTCGAGCCGCAGTGTCCCGGTCCCCTCGACGAGGTCGGCCCCGAGTTCGGTGCGCATGGCGTACAGCAACTGCGAGAGGTTGCGGCGCGAGCGGTCCGCGTCGCCCTCGGGCCAGAGCAGGGTGATGAGCTTGTCGCGCGTGAGTCCGGCGGGTCCCGCCGCGGCGAGCGCGGCGAGAATCGCGATGCGCCTCGGCCCCTGAGGGACCACGCCGCGGTCGGATTCGAGGTGCGGCGTGCCGAGCAACCGGACTCTGAACATGTGAACCGTTCGTAGGAGTGCGCGGAACATGGCGCTCACGCGAGTCCAATGGCCGTTAAGCCGTTGCCCCGCAATGCCATAGGAACATGATACCAGAATGATGCGGTCCTGAGAAGGGCGGACTAGGTTCGCGGCCGCTACACCGTCGCCCTCGGTCCCATCAGCGGGCCGAGCCCCTACCCAGAGGTCCGTTGCTCCTCGATTCGGCCCGTTCGCTGGTCCGGCGTTCGGCTCTCGCCCTCGTGGCGGGGGCCTTGTGCGCGTCGACCCCCGCGGCGGCGCAGTCTCCTGACTGGTCGGGGGTCCTCACGATCTCACCGACGCCGAGCCCGTACCTGACGGACTGGGAGCGGGTGCCGTCGACCGCCCTGCTGTCGCTGACCTACACGGGCACTGCGGCGACCGACTTCCGGGTCCGGGTGACGCTCACGAGTACGACGCGCGGTCTGGTGGGGACGACGGAGAGTCCGACGGTCACCGTCGCCGGTGGGCCGACGGCCTACCTATATAGTGTGCGCGACGCCGTCTTCGAGTGGACGACCGTCTCCCGCAATGCGGCCATTACCGACGGCGCACTCAAGACAGGACAGATCCCGGAAGGCGACTATCGCGCCTGCGCGCGCGTGCTGATCGGGACGGCGGGGACCCAGGCGACCGAAGCGTGCGCCGAGTTCTCGATCCTGCAGCCCGATCCGCCGCAGCTGCTCGCGCCGCAGGACAACGATCTCGTCGTCTCGACGCAGCCGTTCTTCCAGTGGACGCCGGTGCTCGCGCCTCCCTCGGTGTCGCTGAACTACGAGGTGACGGTCGTCGAGCTGCTCGACGAGAAGCAACAGCCGCGCGCGGCGCTCGAGTCGAACATCCCGGTGCTGCGCACGGTCACCGCGACCCCGTTCCTCATCTATCCGCTCGACGCGCTCCCGCTTGAGCGGACCAAGCGGTATGCGTGGCGCGTGCGGGCCGTCGACGACGAGGGGAGACAGCTCTTCCGCGACGGCATCGCGAGCGAGATCTGGTCGTTCGCGATGTCGGACGACCTGCTGCAGCCGGTGGGGAAGGTGTCGGACCTCCCCGACGTGATCGAACTGGTGCCGGGCGTGGCGCAGCTCGCGGGCGTGCGCGACGCGCGCATCACGCGAACCGAGACGGACGTCACGATCGACGGGACCGTCACGTTGCAGTTCCTCGGCGCGGCGGGTGCGAAGGAGCAGCAGGTGAAGGCCTCGGGGTTGCGGGCGGGCTTCCGCGGCGACCAGCTCTCCGTCCTCGCGGGCACGATCGAGGCCGAGGTGCCGGAGGCGTACATCCCCGAGGCGCTGCGCGGACTCGTGACCTTCGCGCCCCTCACGTACACGCCGGCGACCGGCTTCCGCGCGACGGCGATGCTCAAGCTGCCCGGCGCGACGGCGGTGCCGCTCTCGGGCACCGTGCAACTCACCGCGGCCGGGCTCTACGGTCGGCTCGAGGGCACACGCCCGACGAGTGCGCCGATCCGCACGATCGGTCGTGCCCCGGTCCAGTACGCGGCGACGGGTGCCCGGCTCACCTTGCCGGACGGGCGATTGGAGTTCAGCGGCCAGGTGCTGCTCTTCGAACAGGACGTCGGCTGTCCCGCCTCGGGCGTCATCGAGGATGGGCTCGTGCGGATGCCGGTCTACTGCGACCCGACGAAGGGCTTCCGTCCGGACACGTCGCAGGCACGGTCCCTCCTAACGTTCGGCACCGTCGCCGGGTCCCTCGCCGCGGACTTCCTCACCGACACGCTTGGCAGCGAGTTGCGCGCGCCGGCGACGTTCAGCGTGTTCGGCGAGGCCGACCAGTCGTGTGTGCTCCAGTTCACCATGGTCTTCGTGCGCGACGCGATCAAACGCGAGGACGAGCAGCCGTCGTGCGAGGCGGGGGTGGCGCGCGCCGACTTCGGCTGGGTCACCATGGGGATGTCGAACCTCCGCATCGAGCGCCTCGAGTACGCGCCGGGGGCGACGCTCGTCTGGCGCGCCCTCGTGGACCTCGAGCCCGAAGTGCGCGCGGCGCGCGACCTCAACCTGCCGACCATCAAGGACGTGCGGCTCGACGAGAGTGGCGTGCAGGTGCCTTCGACGAGCTCCGACCAGCCCGGGACCTCAACATCCGGGTACGTCGAGCTGCAGGGCTTCGGCATCGTCCCGCGCACCGTCGGGCTCCGCGGCGGGCTCATCCCGTATGCCCGCTGGCTCCGCGGCGACGATCCCGGCTTCGAGTGGGGCTCCGGCACCAGCTGGGTCCGGTTGCCGCTGATCGGCCCGGCCAACAGCAGCTGCCTCAACAGCATGCCCTTCGAGGTGGACACGCTCATCATCGCGCGCGGCCGAATGGAGGCCCCGCTGCAGGAGAAGCGGTTCGACGGGGACGGGTGCAAGCTCTACGCGGCCGAGAACCTCCACGTGATGATCTCCAGCGTGCACGGGGCGGTGCGGCTCTCGCTCGACAGCGCGGCGCACATCACCGAGCTGCCGGCGATCACCGGCGCCGCGACGGACCATCGTCCGGACTGCGGGATCATCGTCATCGGCTGCCTCGGTGGCGCGCCGCGCGAGCCGCTCTCGGGCGACATCCGCCTGACGCCGCGCGGTCGGCTCCTCGGTACCGCGGCGGGCTTCAAGGCGGGCTGGGCGACCTTCGATCTCCGCTTCGCCAAGCTCAACCTCGCCGGCGGCACCTTCGTGCTCGGCGTCGACACGACCGGCGCGCAGACGGCGCTCTACGACGGCTCGGTGAAGGTCGACTTCGGCAAGATCGACGAGTCGAAGAAGGCCGACACCACGGCGAAGAAGGACACCAGCACGGTGGGGGCGGCCACCTCGACGGCCACGAGCCTCGGGAGCGGGCTCATGTCGGGGGCGAGCGACACGGTGCGCGCGCTGGCGAAGCTCGACTGGATCCGGTCGCGCTTCCTGGGCGGCAAGATCGCGCTCAAGGGCCCGTTCAAGCTCGAGGTCGGCTTCGTGAAGTTCATCGTGGCCGAGGCATCGCTCGACACCCTCGGCCTGCACGTCGAGGGACGCCAGCGGACGATCGTCCGGCACACGACCGCCGAGGCGAAGAGTACCAACACCGCCGCCCGTCCCGACTCGACCTACACGACGAAGGATGACACGGTCGGTGTCACCTTCGCCGGCGTGCGGCTCGATCCGTCGACGGGCGACCTGGCCGCCGGCACCATCACCTTCGACGGACGGCTCGCACTCGAGTCGTCGATCTCCTCGGCCGCCTTCTCCGTCGGCGCGGCCGCCATCGGCGGCGCCGTCACGGGTGGCGGCGAGGGCGCACTGGCCGCCACCGGGACCGCGGTCAGCAGCACCAATCTCTTCGGCTTCTCGCTCGTCGACGCCACCGGCTCGTTCGATCCCTCCGGCGGACTCGGCGGCAACATCCGGTTGAACCTCCCCTCGACGCCCACGATGGACGCGCAGGGGATGCGCATCAGCGGTACCGCTCCCGCACAGGCGTCGCTCTTCGGGTCGCGCTACGACGCCGCATCGGTCGCGTTCGAGAACGGCTTCGCGATGCGCCCGGCCCAAGGGCGCGTGACCGCGGGGCGTGCGCTGTTCAAGGTGAACCAGTACCCGATCGCCTTCCTCGAACCCTCCGGGTGGCGCTTCGCGATCGCCGAGCTGGTGCAGACGCTCATCCCCGACACGCTCTTCCTGCCCGACCGCGGCGCCGCGTACGTCGTGCTGCGCGATGCGCAGCGGGCGTTGCTGGTGGAAGTGAACGAGACGCCCGAGGGGCCGCGCATCACTACGCGCACCGGCACGCCGGTGCGGCTCGTGATCCCGGCGCTCAAGGGGAATCGCGCGTCGGCGCCGGCGGCGACGATCGCGATGGACCTCACGCTCGAGAAGGGGACCTGGCGACCGTTGGCGGGCGAGATCGTCGCCGCGGCTGCCGGGCTCGCGGCGGATGACTTCGCGAACCCCGACTTCCCGCTGCAGGTGGACTCGGTGATCTTCCGCGCCGCGCGCGACGCGGAGCCGAGCTTCCTCGCGCACGGTCGGCTGGCCGCGTGGGGCGACCAGGCGGAGCCGATGCACCTGGCGATCGGCATCCGCGGCGACGGACAGCTCACGGCCGATGCCAAGCAGGTCTTCCGCGACGACCTGCCGCTCGTTAGCGGGTCGGAGCTCGTGAAGTTCCATCTCGACTCGCTGCGCTTCACGGCGCAAGGCAAGCTCGGCGCCGACTTCCGCTGGCGCCTGGAGCTGCCGGGGCGGCTCGCGTACTTCGATGCCGAGCGTCAGCGCGAGAGCGAACTCGCGAAGGCGACCTTCCGGCTCTCGCCGGAGGAGGCCGCGCTCATCGATTTCCACGCCCTCGACTCGCTGACCACGGTCCGTCTGCCGGGGGTGGATCTGCGGCTCGGTCGCGTGCGTGCCCCGACCTTCCGGTGGGACTTCGCCTCGAAGCGCTTCGACTTCGAGCTCCTGTTCGACGTCGGGCTCCTCGTGCCGGCCCTCGACAGTCTCAAGCTCCCCGAGATCCGCGACATCCGGATCACGCCGCTGGGGATGGTGATCCCGTCCTTCGAGATGGGCTCGACGCCGGTGGCGCCGGACGCGACGAACCCCTTCGCTCCGACGGTGACCGAGGTGCGCGTGGGGGGCTTCGCGGTGCGGGCCCTGGCCTTCCGGGTGAGCGAGTTCCGCTGGAACTGGTTCGCCGGCGCGCCGCCCCCGACCTTCGACTTCGGCGTGGACCTCGAGTTCGCGGTGGAGGATCTCCCGTCGGCGGTCGAGGGGCAGGCGGCGCGCATCGCGCTACGCGCGCTCGACGTCGGCGTGACCAACGGCGCCTTCACTGGGCACTTCGAACCGATCGAGATCCCGGTGCCCATCCGCACGCCGGTCGCGGACATCCGCGGCGCGTTCGGCGACTTCCGCGTCGCGGACGGCGTGGCCCCCGACATCAGCATCGGCGTGATCGCGGACCTGCGGCTCCCCGACGTGATGGCCTGCGCCGACGCCGCCACGCGGTATGTGCCGATGCTGCCGGGTTCCGACACGCTCTTCCTCGCGAGCAACGGGACCATCCGCGGCTCCATGCGCAATGTGCTGCCGCGCTGCCCGATGGATCTCGGACCGTTCGACCTGACCTTCGGGCAGAGCACGGTGACCTTCGGCTATGACGCGGTGCGGAGCCGCGTGGACGTCGCGCTCGACATGGCGGCGACGCTGCGAGTCCCGGGCGACACACCGGGCGAGACCGTCTCGGCGACGGGACGCCTCGTGGTCGATGTCGATGAAGGCGTCGTGCGCGATGCGTCGATCGCGATCGACCAGCCGTTCTTCTGGGCGCCGGATCCGGCCAATCCGTTCCTGAAGCTGGTCGTGAGCCAGGCGTCGCTCACCGCCGACGAGCTCCGCTTCGGCGCGACCGGGCAGCTCCGCACGAACGAAGGGGCGGGAGTGGACGTCGCGTTCGAGGATGTGGCGTTCGACCTGAACTCCCTCGTGCTGACGAGCGGCCGCATCCGTCTCACCGCCGACGCCGCGGTGGGGATCGAGATCCCCGACGACGGGTCGCTGCTCTTCGGCGTGTATCCGGTCACGACGCCGCGCGGCGGCACGGCATCGGCTCGGCTCGTGCTGCCGCAGGGCGCGGTGATCGACAGCGCGGGCCTGCACATCAGCGGCACGGGGACGGCCTCGCTCGGCTTCGGCGGAAACGACTACGCCGCCCTCGCCGGCGAGTTCGCGAACGACTTCACCATCTCGACCACGGGCCGGGTGGCCATCGCGCGCGGCCGCATCAACCTGCGGGACACGGGCGGCCAGCTGATCGCGTACGCCGACTCCGTCGGCTTCTGGCCGGGGAATGTCTTCGCCGTGCTGCCGGTGCCGGCGCGGCTCGGTCTGCCGAGCGAGGACGTGGCCTGGGTCCAGCTGCGGAACCCGGCCGACACGTCGCAGCTGCTCGTGGAGACCGAGTTCGGCGCGGAGACGGTGCGGCTGCGCACGCTCCCGAACCAGCGCATCACCGTCGGACTGCCGGCGCTCGCGAACGGCGGGCCGGTCCCTGAAGTGCAGGCCGAGTTCGACCTCGTGCTGAACTCGCGCACGATGCGGCCGGTCTCGGGCGGCCTGCATCTCGTGGCGGCGGCAGGACAGTCGCTCGTGCCGATGCAAGGGCTGCCGATCAGCATCACCGAACTCGGCTTCGGCGCCGACACCGGTGGCTTCCGCCTGCGCGCCGGCGCCCGGGCGAAGCTCCCTGGGCCGCTGGCCGACGTCGATCTCGAGTTCCGGAACCTTGAGGTGACGGCGACCGGCCTCACCGGCGTGATCGAGCTCGGCGACTACTCGGAGGTGTTCGACCCGAACGCCACCCCCATCGCGCAGGCGAACCTGCTGGGCGACACGCTCTCGGTGGCCTTCACCGGCGCCGAGTTGACGCTCCAGCCGAACGCGAACGTCATCCGGATCTCGGGTGGCATCAAGTCGTCGCTGTTCAAGCTGCCCAGCGGTGCGCCGCGCGTGATCCATCTCGCGGCGACCGTCGATGCGAACGGCTTCCGCGGCACCGCCGACGTGAGCGACGCCGAGACGCCGATCCCGATCGGCGTGGCGGAGCTGCGGCTCGAGAACGGCGCGAACAAGCCGGCGCTCGCGGTGACCGCGACGGCGCAGGAGTTCGCGGTGGTGCTGGGCGGGTCGATTCGGCTGCCCACGGTCGCGCCGGGCTTCTCGCTCGGGGTGGAGGACTTCAAGGTGGGATCGGCGGGGATCGCGATCCCCTCGGTCTCGGTGACGGGCCCGGCGAACACCAAGGAGTTCGAGCTCTTCGGGGCGCGGTTCGCGCTGAGTGACTCGACGGTGGGCGCGACGCAGGTGGCGCCGGCGATCGGGATCGCGTTCGACCGCGGCGTGGTGCGCTTCACGCTCTCCGGGCACGTGACGCTGCTCCAGAACACGACGCGGTTCATCGGCCTGCAGTTCTCGACCGATGGTCAGTTCGCGCTGCAGGGGGCGAGCTTCCTCTCGCAGCCCATCGATCTGATCGCGAACACCGCGCGCCTCACGCAGGCGTCGATCGTGAACAACGGGCTCGAGCTGCGTGGTGACGTGAAGCTGCCGAAGCCGTTCACGCAGCAGGCGGCGCAGGAGATCATGGTCCGGATCAACGCCGACGGCACGGTGACCGGCGGCGGACGCCTCGTGATCATCGCCGAGGCCGAAGGGCTCGCGACGGCGCAGACCAAGCTGAGCGTCGGCATCGCCGCCTTCCACCTGCGGCGCCTGGACGTCGAACTCGACTTCAGCAACATGGCCAACACCGCGGTCGGCATCGTCGCGGACGTGTACATCGAGGAGAAGCAGGAGAACCTGCTGCGCTTCGGCAGCGTGCAGGGGAACACCGTCACGCCGGGCCTCCGGATCAGCGCAGCGGGGCAGGTGACCTGGGGCGGGCTCACGATGCCCGGACCGATCACGATGACGATGGGTCCGGTGGAGCTGGTGCTGCGCGACGTGACCGCGACCTCGACGCCGACCGGCGGGTTCGAGGTCGACATCAGCGGCGGGCTCGGGCTCAACCTCTCGGGGAGCGGCGGGTCGCTGACCTTCCAGCACGTCGGGTTCACGTCGGAGGGCGAGATCCGTCTCGGCTCGGCGCGGATCGACGGCGGGACGCTGACCATCCAGGACAAGGTCAAGATCGTCGTCGGCAAGTTCGCGTTCTCCGAGAGCGACACGAGCATCTATGTCCCGGTGGCGCGGCCGCCGTCCTCGAACGGCGAGATCCAGCGCGACAGCGCGCTCACCGCCGTCTCGATGTTCGTCGACTTCGGCGCCTCGGTGGACATCGCCGACGTCTTCTCGGGCGGCGTGGACCGCGTCCTCGTCTACGTGAAGAGCGCCGACAGCACGAACCACTTCCTGATCGAGAACCTCGCGGTCAAGATCCCGGGCGTCATCGAGTTCAAGGCGTCGATGAGCTATGACGAGTTCCCGGACGGGTTCGACATGGCGCTATCGACCGAAGGGACGCTGCTGAGTGCCTACCGGATCGGTCTCGTCGGGGTGATGGGGCAGCGTGCCGGGGTGTTCCGCGCGGGCATCTTCCTGCGGACGAGCCTCACGGTGCCGATCGTCCCCGGCATCGTGACGCTCACCGAGGTGGGCGGTGGGCTGTTCGTGAACCCGTACCCGTCCGACCTGCTGCTGGTGAAGAGCGTCGCCGGCATGAACGGCCCCGCCGCGAACCGGATCGGCATGCCGCCGGCGAGCAAGTTCGCGGTGATGCTGTATGCCGGCTTCGCGGTGGGCGGGGTCAACGGCGCCTCGGTCGCGGCGGGCAAGGCGCTCGTGACGATCACCGACAAGGCGTTCCAGATCAACGCGACGGCCACCTTCTTCAACCTGAGCGACCAGGTCACCGGCGATCTGGCGCTGCAGGTCGGCTGGGAGCCGGCCGCATACGTGCGCGGCATGGTCGCGCTCGACATCAAGATGGACAGCACGGTGAAGGGGACGGCGAGCGTGGAGTTCTTCGCCGGCAGCAACGTCTTCGCCGTGAAGGGCAAGGTCGACCTCGTGATCCTCGGCGTGATCCAGTCCTACGCCGACGTGATCATCGTGCCGAGCGGCTTCACGGCCAATCTCGGCTTCCGCGTGCAGAGGGCGACGAGCATCGTGTCGGTGGACGTGGGGGCGAACCTCCGCATCTGGTTCCGACCGTCGACGAACGATCTCGGCGCGTACCTGCGACTCTACGGCAACGTGACCGCGCTCGGCATCACGGGCGCGATCGAACTGGTCGGCGCGCTCGTCATCCAGCCCGAGCTCGCCATCTACGCGCAGGGCACGGCGCGCGTGGTGGGCGTGGAGGCAGCCCGCGTGGACGTCTGGGTGCAGTACACGACGAGCGGGTTCGCCGCGGGTCTGGGACAGAACCAGGAGCTCGCGGCGGTGCTGGCGCGCGCGGAGCAGATCGCGGCGGACCTGACGGCCGAGGCGAACCGGATCCTCGCGGGGATCGATGCGGCGGCGCAGGAGCGGGCGCGGACGCCGCTCGGAGTGTCGGAGGCGAGCCTCAATGCGGCCTACGACAACTTCCAGCGCTGGTCGGCGGGCGAGCGCGTGCTCTTCTGGGGCATCTTCATCGCCGGCGAGGGGACGTATGGCGCCGGCTTCGCGCCGCTCACCTCGACCGATCCGTACATCGCCTTCTATGACCGCACCCTGCGCGAGAAGTCGGCCGGCACGGACACGGCGTTGGTGCGGCAGCTCCGCGAGGAGGCGCGCGTGAAGTTGCAGGTCATCACCGATCGCCGGAGCGAGGTGGAGACGCGGATCCGCGCCCTGCGCCTC
The DNA here is from genome assembly GCA_044229035.1 of Gemmatimonadaceae bacterium. Classification (GTDB taxonomy): domain Bacteria; phylum Gemmatimonadota; class Gemmatimonadetes; order Gemmatimonadales; family Gemmatimonadaceae; genus Pseudogemmatithrix. The sequence goes on from JBGATT010000043.1 coordinate 12,158, forward strand.
GACCTGGACGCGGCCGAGCAGGCGGCGGCGTTCGTCGCGCCGGTCGATCCGGTGACCGACAGTTCGTCGGGCTCCCCCTCGCTCGTCCCCGGTCCCGTCGGCCCGGACGGTCGCGCGACGATGATCGTCGCGAACCCGCCGCGCTTCGAGCTCGACGACCGGCTCGCCGCGACGGCGCGCTCGACGATGACCACGGCCGCGCGGTCGAGCGCGGCCGCCGCCCCGGCGCTGCGCGCGCAGCTCGGGAAGGTCGAGGCGGGGCTCACGACGGTGATGGCCGCGACGACGGCGAGCGACCCGAACTCGTTCGCGAGCTACGCCCGTCTGCACAACGACGTGGTCGAGGCGATCGAGCACCAGTTCGCCGCCGACATCGACTTCCGCATGCGGCGCCGCGGCTGGGTGCAGGGCAAGCTCGACACGCTCGCGGCCGAGCGCGCGAACGTCGTGCAGAAGTTGAGCGACCGGATCGAAGCGATGGTCGACCTCGAGCGCGCGAACACGGCGCAGCCCGATCGCATCCAGCGGCTGCGGATGATCTACCACATCGATACCATCGCCCTCCATCGGGCGCGGCTGCTCACCTCGTGGAGCGGCGACCAGTCGATCCTCTCGGCCTACCAGAGCAACGCGGCGACGCATCTGGCGACCGCCAATTCGTACGTGGCCACGCTCCGCAACGATCCCGGCAATGGCGGGGCGTCGGAGAACCTCAATCTCGAGATCGAGTGGTTCCGCACGCAGGCGATGGACTACGGCCTCCAGGCCTGGTGGGGCGTCGCGAACACCGGCCTTACGACCGCGCTCTCGGGCGCCGCGGGCCTTGTCGCGAGCGCCGACGCCAGTGCGCGCCCCGTCGTCCGCGCCATGCGCGACATGCACGCCAGCATCACGACGCAGCTCGGCTCGCTCAACCAGCGCCAGCGCGAGCTCGTCGGCACGCTGCACGACCTCTATGACGGGTACCTCCGCACCTACGGCGCCACCGACAGCATCGGGCAGTCGTACGCGGCGCGCCGCGCGCAGCTCGCGGAGCTGCTGGTCGCGCCGCGCATGGCCACGACCACCGTCACCGTCACCGACTTCGGCTTCCTCTCGTCCATCCAGTCGACCTGGAGCGGCACGCACGCGCGCGGGATCTACGAGTACCTCATGCAGGAAGGGGCCGACTCGCTCATGACCGTCGGCGCGCAGGGCAACGCGCGGCGCTGGGCGTACACCACCGACCTCGCCGGCACGAGCGTGCCGATGAACCAGCGGCTCCAGGTGCGCGGCGGCGCCGGCTTCACGGCGCAGTCCCTCACCTCGTACACGGTCACCTTCCGCCGCGGATCCAGCGGCAATCCGGTCACCCAGGTCGCGACGCCGCCCACGGACCTCACGGCACCGAGCGGGCCGGTGGTGGAGTTCCCCGGACTCGTCTCGCGCATCAATGCCGCCGGCACGACCGAGTACTGGACCGGCACCGGCGACCGCTTCGTCGTCAGCTGGTCGGCGAACGATCCGGAGAGCGGCATCGCCGAGTACCTGTACCGGGTGGTGACCTACAGCGCGGGCACCGGGGGTGGGTCGACCGTCTCGTTCCTCGGGGGCGGGAGCCTCACGCTCCCGCGTCGCCCCACCGCGACCGAGCTGCTCCCGTGGACGAGCGCGGGTGGGCGGACGACGGTGACCATCAACGGTCTGGTGCTGCCGGCGGACAAGGAGGTATTCGTCGAGGTGCGGGCGCGGAACGGCGCCGGGCTGCAAGGGCCGATGCGGGCCTCGCCGGTCCTGCGGCACGACGTCACGCCGCCCGTCTTCGCCGCGGGGACGACGCTCGGGCCGCCACCGACCACCACGCAGCTCCTCAACGTCGTGGGGTCGAGGCTCGGGATCGCCTACGTCGGGATGACCGTCGGTGGCTACACGCCACCGCTCGCGCCCGTCTGCGGGACCGACGCGTGGAGCCGCGGCGCGACGAGCGCGAAGGTCTGGGATGGTCGTCTGCTCACCGTCACGCCGAGTGATGGGGTGGTGGGCGCGACCTCGCCTTCGCTGACGCTCGCGTTCCCCACGGCGAGCGACCCGGAGACCGGGGTCTATGCGTACGGCTTCCGCGTCGACACGCTCGCGCCGACCGCCGCCGATCCGAACGCCCCCTACGCGGACATCCCGGCGGCCGGTCCGACCTTCGTCGCGCGTGGGCCCGGCATGGTGTACGGCCGCCCGCTCTGGATCTCGCTCGCCGCGTGGAACGGGGGCGGCGCGCGCTCCGCGCCGCTGGTCTACGGGCCGGTGACGATCGCCGATCCGACCGGTCCCTCCGCCCCCATGCATTGCGGTGACTATGCCGCCGGCGGCTTCATCTCCTATCTGACGACCCTCGCGACCGACACCGAGAGCGGCGTTCGCGGCTACCAGATGCGCGTGCGCGGTCCGGGCGGCACGGTCATTCGTGACTTCCCCGCCGGCACGGCCGTCGACCTGCCGGCCGCGCAGGCCTCGGTCGGGCGCGGCATCCGGATCCCCGTGTCGGTCGCCACCGGTGGCAACCATCGCGTGGAGCTCCGCGCGATCAACGGCGTGGGGACCGCGGGTGACGTCACGATCAGCGGCGAGGTCCTCGTGGACGTCACCGCACCGCCGGCGCCGGGCGTGATCGCCGAACGCGGTGTCGGCGTCGTCCGGGTGCGGCTCACGGTCGCGGCGGACCCGGAGAGCGGGATCGCCGGCGTGGACATCGCCTTCGGCACCTCGGCGTTCGAACCGACGGGTCGCAACGCGTTGACGCAGATGCTGGTGCCCTACGCGGCCTACTCGGCGACCGCGGGGAGCACCCAGCACATCATCACCCTGCCGGCGGACGTGCTCGCGCAGCAGCCGCTCTACGCCTACGTCCGCCTGCGCAACGGCGCGGGGATCAGCAGCACCGCCGTCGTCACGAGGGTCCGTTGATGCGCCGCGCGCTCGTCGCCACCGCCTGCCTGGTCCTCGCCGCGATGCGGGCGGCCGCCCAGGGTCCGCCGACCGCGCCGCGCACCGGCGCCGCGGAGCAGGGTGGCCGCCTTGCCGTCGTCGTCGCCGACGGCCGCGTCTTCGTCTACCCGAGCCGCGCCCCATCCGACGGCGAGGGATGGTTCATCTCGCGTGACGGCGTCCGCGTCGACCGCGAGCCGATGATCGGCGCACAGGGACCGGCCGAGTTCGCCGAGATCGTCGGGCCGGACATGGCCTTCGTCGAGGAGATCGCCGGCACGCGCGGCTCGCTGCCGACCTGGCGCCGCCTGCGTGCCGGCGGTTCCGCCACCGGCATCGCGCAGGTGCTCTCGCCGCGCACCGCCCTCGCGCTCGGCGCCCTCTACGTCGACTCCACCGTCGCGCCCGGCTCCGTGCACACGTACGAGGCGCAACTCGTGCGGCTCTCGCGTCCCGACTCCGTGCTGCGGCGCGTGAGCGCGGTCGTGCGCGTCGTGACGACGGTGATCCCGGCCCCGGCGGCCCCGCGCGGTCGTGTGCGCGACGGCATGGTCTCCATCACCTGGCCCTCGCCCGCCTTCACCGGCGCGTCGGACGATCCGATCGTCGCGTACGTCGTCGAGCGCGCCGACAGCGCCGGCGCGTTCGCGCGCCTCACGGCGCGGCCGATCATGCGCCTCGTCGATCGCGAGAGCGGTCACTCGGACGAGTCCGCCGAGCCGGGACGGCTCTATCGGTATCGCGTCCGTGCCGCCGACCTCATCGGCCGGCTCTCGGAGCCGAGCGCGGTGGTGACGGTGCGCGCGCCGGGGCAGCGGGGGCCGCTGCCGCCGGTCGCTGTCGGCGCGTCGGTGGAGGAGGGGCGCATCCGCGTCGTCTGGACGCTCCCGCCCGAGCCGCAGGCGCGCGCGTATCACGTCGAGCGGTCGGCCGGCGGCGACTCGGCGTACGTGCGCGTGACGCGCACACCGATCCCGTACGAGTCGCCCGAGTTCGTCGACACGCTCGTGCGGGGCCGCATCATCTACTCGTATCGCGTTCGCGTGCTCGACGACGCGGGCCGCGCGGGACCGCCGTCAAATCCCGCCGCGACGCGCGCGATCGACAACACGGCGCCGGCCGCGCCGTCGACCCTCGCGGTGCGGCCGCTGCCGGGCCATGCGGTGCGGCTCACCTGGCGCGCGCCCGCCGACCGCGACCTCCGTGGCTACGAGATCCATCGCGCCGAGCCGGGCGACACGATCTTCGCGCGCCTCACCGGCGAGCCGCTCGCCGCGCTAGCCTATGCCGACTCCGGCTACGACGGCGCGACGCTCGAACCCGGCCGCGAGTACACCTGGCGCGTGGTCGCGGTGGACAGCTCCGGCAACACGTCGCCGTTCGCCTCCATCCGCTATCGCCTGCCGGATGACGAAGCCCCGGATGCCGTGCGCAGTCTCCTCGTCCGCAACGTCCTCGGCCGTCACGTCGAAGTGGTGTGGGCGCCGAGTCCGTCGGTGGATGTCGTGCGCTACGCCGTCGAACGGTCGGGGGCCGCCGGCGGTGCGCCCGTCCTCGTCGGGACCGTCTCGGCGAGCGGGGCCCTCAGCATCCGTGACACCACCGCCACCAAGGGGCGGCTCGCGCGCTGGTCGGTGATCGCCATCGACTCGGCGGGCAACCGCGGGCCAGCGGTCATCGACACGCTCACGTTCCGCGATCTGTCCAAGCCGCCCGCCCCCCGTCGCGTCACGGCGGTCCGGGCCGCCGGCGTGACGACGGTGAAGTGGGAGCGCGTGGTCAGCCTCGACTTCCGCGGCTACGTCGTCTACCGCGCCGAGCGCACCGACGGCCCGCGCACGCGCCTGACGGCGACACCGGTCACCGCGCTCGAGTTCGTCGATCGCGCCGGGACGCCGACGTCGCGTTACCTCGTGCGCGCCATCGACGCGAACGGCAACGAGTCGGACGAGAGTCCGGTCGCCGTGACCGTGGAGCGTCGTCCATGAGCGTGCGCGCGCTGCGCCTCCTGCCGGTGCTGCTCGCCGTCGCGCTCGTCGCGGCGGCGCCGGCGGAGGCGCAGGCGACGCCGCCGCGCCGCCCGCAGCCGGTGCTCCGCGCCGAGCTCGATCCCGCGGTGCGGCCGACCGTCGATCGCCTGCGCGAGGCGCTCGCGGCGCTCGCGGCCGTGGACCGCGAACTGATGCCCGCCGAAGGGTCGAGCACGTTGCGCGGGGCCGACGAGGCGACGCTCGATCGCCGGGCGCGCGCCCGCGCGCGCGTCACCGCCGGGCTCGACACGCTCCTCGCCGGCGGCGCGCGCGGACGCGCCGCGATCCGACTGCTCGCCACCGAGTGGCCGGGGATGGACCAGGTACGGCGCGCCGAGGTGCGCGCCGCCTTCCTTGCCCGCGACGCGGCCGACGCGCTCCAGCTCGTCGAGCGGATGCAGGCCGCCGCTCCGCGCGACACGCAGGCGCTCCGCTGGCGTGCCGAGGCGCTCGACTCGCTCGCCCGCCCGGCCGATGCGCTGCGTACGCGGCAGGCGCGGTTCGAGCTCGCGCCGGAGGACGAGGACGGGTGGCGCGCCCTCCTCCGCGCGCACGAGGCCGCCGGGACGCTCCCGCGCCTGCGCGACAGTCTCGCGCGTCTGCGCATCGTCTATCCCGACAGCCGCGCCGTGCGCGAGCACGAGATCGAGGTGCTGCATCGTCTCGGCCGCCGCGACGAGGCGCTCCGCCTGATGGCGGACACGCTCGGAGTGTCGCGGTGAGCGGCGGCCGGATCGTGCGGCGCACGCTCGCCGTCGCGGGCGCGGTCGTCCTCGTGCTCGGGGGCGCCGCGGATCGCGCCGTCGCGCAGACGCCGACCGTCGCCGATACCGGATCCAACTGGCTCACGCGCCGCCTCGGGGGCCAGGCGCAGGTCTTCTCCGAGATGTACGGCATCTCCGGCATGGCGCGCCGCCGTCCCGGGAGCACCTGGCGCGTGATGGCGTCGCCGCGGCTCGGTATCATCGGCGGGACCGAGGTCGGGCTCGACCTCCTCCTCTCGTCCGAGGGCAACGAGGCGCGCCAGAGCATCAACCAGGTCGCGTTCGAGCCCAACTGGGGATGGGGACAGCTCCACCTCGGCGACTTCAGCAAGGACTACTCGCCGTACACGATGCAGGGGCTCCGCATCCGCGGCGCCGGACTCGACATCGAGCGGTGGGGCATGCGCGCCTCGCTGCAGGGCGGGCGCAGCGCCGCGCTGATCTCCTCCGCCGACGGGCCGCAGTATCGGCGCAACGTCGTCGCCGCGGCGATCGGCGTGGGACAGGTCGGGGTGCGTTCGATCGACCTGCGCCTGCTCCGTGCGCAGGACGCGCTCATCCCCGACGAGACGCCGGTCTTCGACACGCTCGGGCTCGACACCCTTCCCGCCGACCTCCGCCCGCAGCAGCGCACGCGTCCGCAGGAGAACATCGTCGCGGCGCTCGGCGGCACCGTGCGTCTCTTCGAGCGGAAGCTCGCGCTCAAGGGCGAGGTCGCCGGCGCGCTGCTCACGCGCGACCTGACGAGCCCTGCCGTCGACGGCGACAGCGTCGATGCGCCCCTCGGCGGCGTCGGCACGCTGCGCACGTCGAGCCTTGGCGACGCGGCCTACAACCTCGACGCGCAGTTCCAGGGCAAGGGCTTCGGCCTGCGCGGTGGCTACGAGTCGATCGGGGCCGGCTTCACGTCGCTCGGGCTCGCCTACCTCATCAACGACCGCCGCAGCTGGAATGCCGGCGGCGACCTGCGGCTCATCGGTGGTCGGATGCAGTTGCAGGGGCGCTTCCAGCGCCAGGAGAACAACCTCCAGTCGCAGAAGGTCGCGACGACGACGCGCGACGTGTTGACCGGCACGGCGACGGTGCGGCTGCCCGCGGACCTGACGGTCTCGCTGGTGGCGCTCCTCGCCGCGGCCGGCAACGACGAGACCAATGACACGCTCCTCGTCGACAATCGCACGTCGACCATGAACGCGTCGCTCGCCAAGCCCTTCCGGTTCGCCCGACGCGCGGCGAGCGCGAGCCTCGCGTACTCGCGGCAATCCACCGAGGACCTGAATCCGGTCCGGCTCACGCCGAAGGTCACCGTGCAGACGGCGAACCTCGCGCTGCAGCTCCCGATCCTCTCCTGGCTCTCCGCATCGCCCGCCGTCTCCGCCGTGCTCCCCGACGGACAGCCCGACGGCGAGAACGTGCTCGGCAGCCTGCGGCTCAGCGTGCTGGGGTTGAAGCAGATGACCGCCTCCGCCCAGTTCTCCCAGACGTTCGTCTCCGCGCGCCAGGTGACGACCGCGAGCGCGCAGTGGGGTTGGCAGCTGCCGGGCGAGATCCAGTTCTCGCTCCAGGCGCGCTACATGAACTTCGGCGCGCTCGGCGTGCGTCCGGCGTTCAGCGAGCGCTTCCTCACCACGACGCTCGGGCGGAGCTTCTGATGTCGCCGCGACCCGCTCCCTCGCCCTGGCGCGCCCTCCTCGGCGCGCTCGCCGTGCTGGCGGGCGTGGTGGCGTGCAGCGGGATCATCACCGGGCCCGACGGCGGACCGGATACGCGGCCGCGAAGCATCATGGTCGCGCCGTCGCAGATGGTGCTGGTGCCGAACGACACGGCGCGGCTCACGCCGTCGCTGTTCGACGTGACGGGCGCGGCGACGACCGTCGAGCCGGGTCAGGCGATACGCTACGTGTCGCTCGACCCGTCGATCGCCATGGTCGATTCGACCGGTCTCGTCACCGGCATCGCGGATGGCGCGACGACGGTGCGCGCCGAGTATGGCGCGCTCGGGCTCGGGATCCCGGTGCGCGTGCTCGCTCGGCCGCGGCTCGTCGTCGTGAGCGGTGATGCGCAGTCCGGCGAGCAGGGCGACACGCTCCCGCTCCCCCTCGTCGTGCGTGCGCTCGATC
>JBGATT010000044.1:0-29967 GCA_044229035.1 Gemmatimonadaceae bacterium
GATCACCCCCATGGAGACCACGTCCTCCCAGAAGAACGGCTGCGCGAAGAGCCACTCATCGAAGACCACCTTCTCCCAGATGGAGCCCGTGACCATGATGAGCAGGAGCACGGCCGTCTTGATGAGCACGGAGGCGTTCGCGATCCCGAGCCCTTCGCCGGTGATCAGGAAGCGGATCACGAGCGCCGCGGAGATGAGGCAGACCATGAACTGGATCGGCGCTAGGATCCCTTGCACGAGCGTCCACCGGGTCGCATCGCGTCGAGCGCGCTGCGCCGGGGTGTAGAGGCTGGCGGACGTCGGCTGGCCTGACACGGGACCTCGGGCTGGGGGGCCTGACGGGCGTCATGAGGCCCCCCGAGGCTCAGAGGGCTCATGCCGCACGGAGATATTGGGCCTTACGCTCCAAGTTGTCAAGACAAGTTTACGTCAGCCTCTCTTGACAGATGCCAGCGTCCGTGCAACCTTCGTGGTCGAAGCCAACGGGGATCTCCCCCACCCGTAGTTCGGAGGCCGCATGTCAGGTCCTCAGCCCGTCTCGCAGCAGTCATCGAAGACGGCAGAGTCGTCCACTCACCCGGCTCGCCCGCAGAGGCAGAGACCGGTGCCGGCCGTCGTGAGTGGCCTGGTCTTTCCCCCGCAGCAGCAGGCGCTGGTCGACGAGGCGGACGCGACGTCCCCGCTCCTCGGGAACTTCATTCGCGCCCTGCTGTCACCTGAGGACGAGCAGGCCGCGCACTTCGTGGATCGCCTGCTCGAGGCGGGCACCACGCCACAATCGCTTTACGAGAACTGCTTCACCCCCGCCGCCCGACTGCTGGGCGAGATGTGGGAGCAGGACGAATGCTCCTTCTATGATGTGACCGTTGGCACCGGTCGCATCCAGCGGATGGTCAGGGAGCTCAGCCACCGCTTCCTCTCGGAGCAGGCATTCCCGGGATCGACTGGCCGGATTCTGCTCGGATGCGCACCCGGAGAGCAGCACTCCCTGGGCGTGGCAATCCTAGCCGAATATTTCGTTCGGGATGGATGGGATGTCCATCTCACATCCGGACTTGGGTCGGAAGGAATGTTGGACAAAGTCCGAGAATCAGACTACAATTTATTGGGTCTCTCCGTCTCCGGTTCGGAGCGCGTCGCCGTGCTGCGACGAGAGATTCAGATGATCAGACAGGTGTCACGCAACCGTGACATTCGCATCCTCGTGGGTGGCTACGTCATCGCGTCGGACCCCACATGGGTTCGCCGCCTTGGCGCTGATGGCTTCGCGACCGACGCTGCGTCGGCGGTGCGTGAAGCTCGGCGCATGACCGGTCACGCATAAGAGGAAATGGCATCGGTGGCTCCACCCCCCGTGGGACAGGCGAAAATGGACACCCGCGATCGTTCGAGCGATCCACCAGCTCCCGCACTGTCGGACCTCGCGCCCGACTGGGCCGCGCGGCTGATCACGGCCACCAGCGAGATCGCGCTGGTCGTCGATCGGCAGGGGGTCATCCGCAACATCTCATTCAGTGGAACCGAGGCGCCCATCGATGGTGCCGAGGCATGGGTGGGAAAGCCGTGGGTCGAGACGGTGACCATCGAATCGCGGCCCAAGATCGAGCTTCTGCTGCGCGAAGCCGCCAGCGGCGCCAGCACCCGTCGCCGCCAGGTGAACCACCCCTCACGCACCGGTGCGGACATCCCCGTCGCCTACAACGCGGTTCGCGCCGAGGATGGATCGGTCATCGCGGTCGGCCGCGACCTCCGCACCATCTCGACCCTCCAGCAGCGACTCGTCGACACGCAGCAGGCGATGGAGCGGGACTACTGGCGGCTCCGGCACGTGGAGACGCGCTACCGGCTCCTCTTCCAGCTCTCGACCGACGCGATCGTCGTCGTGGATGCCGACAACATGCGGATCGTCGACGCCTCTGGCGCCGCGGCGCGTGTCTTCGACATCCCGATCGAGAAGCTCATCGGCAAGCAGTTCCCGCTCGGTATCGCGCCCGAGAACGTGCGGCAGCTGGAGGATCTCCTGGCGGCCGCGCGAACCACAGGGCACGCCGGCGACATCCGGATCCGTCTCTCGGCGGACCGCGGGGAGACGCTCGCCTCTGCCTCGTGCTTCCGGCAGGAGAACCTCACGCTGCTCCTCGTCCGGCTCTCGCGGTTCACGGCGCACGCCGAGCTGCCGGCGTCCAATCGCGCGAAGCTGCTCGAGCTGGTCGAACGCGCACCGGATGCCTTCTGCGTGACCGACGCCGAGGGCGACATCGTCGTCGCCAACCGCGCGTTCCTCGACATCGCGCAGCTCGCGAGCGAGGAGCAGGCGAAGGGCCGTTCGCTCGGTAACTGGGTGGGACGACCGGGCGCCGATCTCCAGGTGTTCTTGGCCACGCTCAAGAAGCATGGCGTGGTGCGGCTCGCCGCGAGCAGCGTGAGAGGCGAACATGGCCTCAGCACGGAAGTCGAGCTCTCGGCGGTCCTGCTCCCCGGGGATGACACCCCCAGCATCGGCTTCGTCTTGCGCGATGTGGGTCGCCGCGTGGCGACTGTTCCGCACGGCGCTCGCGACCTGACCAAGGCGGTCGAGGAGCTGACCTCGCTGGTCGGCCGCGTGTCCTTGCCGACGTTGGTCCGCGATACGTCCGACCTGGTCGAGCGCCACTTCATCGAGGCGGCCCTCGAGTTGACCGGCGACAACCGGACGACCGCCGCCGAAGTGCTCGGCCTGTCTCGCCAGACGCTCTACGTGAAGCTGCGCCGCCACGGCCTCTCGGCCGGCGCGGACAGCGACGCGGCGGAAGCGAGCTGATTCAATGAAGGGCGACTCTTGCGCAACGCGCTCCCCAACTGTCAGGTTTAGTTGACAGTGCATACCGTCAGTCAATCCATACGGCGCCAGAACGCGCTGCCGGAGCCCGGGGCCATCCTCGAGCTCCTCAAGCCCGTGACCTGGTTCCCGCCGATGTGGGCCTTCGCCTGCGGCGCGGTCTCGGCCGATGTCCCCTTCAATGGAAAGTGGGGCGCGATCGCGCTCGGACTCGCGATCACCGGACCTCTGGTCTGCGCCACGAGCCAGGCCGCGAACGACTGGTACGACCGACACGTGGATGCGATCAACGAACCGCAGCGTCCGATCCCGTCGGGACGGGTGCCGGGGACCTGGGGCCTGCGCATCGCGTTGCTGTGGACCCTGCTCTCGATCGTCGCCAGCATCCCGCTCGGGCTCATCGGCATGCTCGCGGTCGACGTCGCCCTGCTGTTCGCGTGGGCCTACTCGGCGCCGCCGTTCCGCTTCAAGCAGAACGGTTGGGTCGGAAACGCCGCGGTCGGCATCACCTACGAAGGACTCGCGTGGCTGACCGGCGCCGTGGTGCTGCTCGGTGGCGCGTTGCCGTCCGGTCGCGTGCTCGCGCTCGCGGCACTCTACTCGCTCGGCGCGCACGACATCATGACGCTGAACGACTACAAGGCGATGGAAGGTGATCGTCGCATGGGGATCCGTTCGCTTCCGGTCTCGCTCGGGGCGGCACGCGCCGGCTGGGTGCTCTGCACGGTGATGATCGTGCCGCAGCTCGCCGTCATCGCGCTACTCGTCTCATGGGGTGCGACCTGGCATCCGTACGCGATCGGCGCATTGGTCCTCACGCAACTCGGCCTGATGTGGCACTTCCTGCGTGCGCCGGTCGCGCGCGCTCTCTTCCTCTCGGCTATCGGCGTCCCCTTCTACGTCTGGGGAATGATGGTCGCCGCCTTCGCGTTGCGGAGCCTCGCCTGATGACCGGATCCCCCCTCCCCCGCACCTACCTCGGCTGGCGCGCGATCGCGCGCCTCGGCCTCGCGCAGATCGCGATCGGCGCGGTCGCCGCGATCATGACCTCGACGCTCAACCGCGTCATGGTCGTCGAACTCTCGCTCCCGGCGACGATCCCGAGCATCTTGGTCGCGTTGCACTTCGTGATCCAGATGTCGCGCGCGCGCTTCGGGTTCGATTCCGACCGGAGCGGACGTCGGGCGCCCTGGATCCTGGGCGGTGCGATCGTGCTCGCCCTGGGCGGATTCCTCGCGGCCGTCGCCGTCGCCGTCGCGTCGACGCAGTTCTGGTGGGGGATGGGCCTCGCGTTCATCGCGTACACACTGATCGGCGTCGGGATGAGCGCGGCCGGCACGGCCCTGCTCGCGCACGTGGCTGAGGAGATCGAGCCGCGCCGTCTGGGCGGTGCGGCGGCACTGCTCTGGATCATGATGATCTTCGGCATCGCGGTGACCGCCGGCGTGTCGGGACAGCTCCTCGACCCCTTCTCGTTCGACCGCCTCATCACGGTCACGGCGGGCGTCTGCCTGATCTCCGCGGTGCTCGCCTCGCTCGCGGCGTGGGGGTCGTGGGACATCCAGCGGCCGGCGCTCTGCAAGCCTGCCGTGGCCGAGTCAGCGGGCTTCACCGCGACGCTGCGCGACGCGCTCGCGGACCGCGCGACGCGCCGTTTCGCCTTCTTCGTCTTCGCGGCGATGCTGGCCTACAGCGCGCAGGACCTGATCCTCGAGCCGTTCGCGGGCCGCGTCTTCGGCCTCACGCCCGGAGAGAGCACGAAGCTGGGCGGGACGCAGCACGGCGGCGTGATGCTGGGCATGATCGGCGCAGCGATCCTCAGCGCCCGATTCGGCTCCCTCCGCACTTGGGCGGCGGGCGGATGCATCGCCTCCGCGCTGACGCTCATCGCACTCGCCCGTTCCCCGATCATCGGCGGTCCGGAGGTCCTGCAAGCGACCGTCTTCGCGCTGGGCGTGGCGAACGGCGTCTTCGCGGTGGGGGCGATCGGCTCGATGATGGCGATGACGGCCGCGGACACGACGCGGGGCACGGGCATCCGTCTCGGCGTGTACGGTGCGGCGCAGGCGATCGCATACGGTGCCGGCTCGCTGGGCGGGGGCGTCGCGAGCGACCTGACGATCGCCTACTTCGGCGATCCGGTCCGCGGCTACACCGCGGTCTTCGCCGGTGAGGCGGTGCTGTTCATCATCGCCGCGGCCATGGCGATGGCGAGCACGCCGGCCGGTCGCGCGAACGTGCTGCGGCGAAGCGAGTCGGGTGAAGCGATCCTCGGAGCGATGCGCTGATGGCCGTCGCCGTGCTCCCTGTTCTGGAGACGACCCCGACGCTCGCGTCGGCGCCGCACCGGGACCTGTGCACGGACTGCGGCATCTCACGCTCGTCACACGCCTCGTCGTGCGGCAAGGCATGCCAGTTCATCCACCCGCGTTACGAAGCGCTGGAGCGGCAGGTGCACGGTCGCACCCGCGACCTCGGGTCGGACGAGGCATTCTTCGGCCCGTTCCGGTCGATGCATCGCGCGCGCCTCCGCGCGCCGCTCGACGGTGCGCAGTGGACCGGGATCACGACGCGGGTCGCGGAGCGGTTGCTCGAGACCGGGATGGTCGATGCCGTGCTGGCGACGGCGAGCGATCCGGATGACCGGTGGAAGCCGCGGCCGGCGATCCTCACGCGGGCTGAGGAGATGGCGCAGTGTCGCGGGATGAAGATGGGGTACTCCCCGGTGCTCGCCCTCCTCGACGAGTGCGCCGCCCGCGGCTACAAGCGGATCGCGGTGATCGGCGTGGCCTGTCAGGTCCACGCGCTTCGGGCGCTGGAGCAGGAACTCGGCCTCGACGCGCTCTACGTGCTCGGCACCCCGTGCAGCGACAACACGACGACGGAGCGGTTCCACGAGTTCCTGGGGCTGCTCACCGACCGCCCGGAGCAGGTGACCTATCTCGAGTTCCTCGCGGACTTCCGCGTGGAGATGCGGTTCGCGGACGGGACGGAGCGCTTCATCCCGTTCATGCAGCTGCCGATCAGCAAACTGCCGCGCGACTTCTTCCCGCTCACCTGCCGCGCCTGCTTCGACTACACGAACAGCCTGAGCGACCTCACCGTCGGCTACATGGGTGGCGAGGGTGACCAGTGGGTGCTGGTGCGCACGGCGCGTGGCGCGGCGATGCTCGACCTGGTGCAGGACGAGCTGCTGACGAGCGCGGTGGGCTCGCGCGGGGACCGGCGGGGTCCGGTCGGCACGTTCGTGCGGATGCTCGAGAAGTCGGCCGGCGGTCTGCCGGTGCGGGGTGCACCACAGTGGTTGCGTCCGCTGATCGGCTGGGCGCAGCGACGCTTCGGGCCGAAGGGCCTGGAGTTCGCGCGGACTCGCGTGGAGATGAAGATGGCCGAGGGGATCCTGAACCTTCGGGCCGAGCGGCCGCAACGGATGAAGCGGATGGTGCCGGACTTCGCCTGGCGGCTGGTGTCGCCCTACGGGCTCGCGCCACGCGCGGGCGAACACGAGGAGATGCGCGCATGATCCTGGACCGGACGTACGACGTGGTGGTGGTGGGCGGGGGCCCGGCGGGGGCGACGGCGGCGCATGATCTCGCGAAGGCGGGGCGATCGGTGCTGCTGCTGGATCGCGCCGGTCGCACGAAGCCGTGCGGCGGCGCCGTACCCCCGCAGCTGCTCAAGGACTTCGACGTCCCCGAGTCGCTCCTCGTGGCCCGGATCGCCGAGGCGCGCATGATCTCGCCGAAGGGCCGGAACGTGGACATCCCGGTGGGCGACGGCTTCGTGGGCATGGTCGATCGCGACGTGTTCGACGAGTGGCTGCGCGCGCGCGCCGCGTCGGAAGGTGCCGAACGGCGCATGGGCGCGTTCGTGCGCCGCGACCGCGACCCCGACGGCGTGGCGCGCGTGGTCTATACCGACGGTCGCTCTCGCCATGGCGAGGAGCGATCGGTGCGGGCGCGCTATGTCATCGGTGCCGACGGTGCGCTCTCGCAGGTGGCGCGTCAATGCGTGCCGCGTGCGGACGAGGGGAAGTTCGTCTTCGCCTACCACGAGATCGTGCGCTCGCCCGAGACGGACAGCGAGGTCTTCGCGCACGACCGGTGCGACGTCTACTACCAGGGTCCGCTCTCGCCCGACTTCTACGCCTGGGTGTTCCCGCATGGGAAGACGACGAGCATCGGGACGGGCTCGTTGCAGAAGGGATTCGGACTGAAGGAGTCGGTCGCGCAGCTGCGGCAATCGACCGGGCTCGACCGCGTGGAGACGTTGCGCCGTGAAGGCGCGCCGATCCCGCTGCACCCGCTGCCGGTGTGGGATGACGGCCGCGAGGTGGTGCTCGCCGGGGATGCGGCGGGCGTCGTCGCGCCGGCGAGCGGCGAGGGGATCTTCTACGCGATGACCGGCGGGCGCTTCGCCGCCGAAGCGGTGGAGATGGCGCTCTCGACCGGCAAGGCCGCGGCGCTCGCGCAGGCGCGCAAGCGCTTCATGCGCGCGCACGGCCAGGTGTTCTGGGTCCTCGACGTCATGCAGAAGTTCTGGTACACCAACGACGACCGTCGCGAGCGGTTCGTGGCGATCTGCCGCGATCTCGACGTGCAGCGCTTGACGTTCGACGCCTACATGCGGAAGAAGCTCGTGCGCGGGAAGCCGCTCTCGCACGTCCGGATCTTCTTCAAGAACCTCGCGCACCTCACCGGCCTTGCCCCAGCCTGAGCATGGACTCGACGTGGATCCCCATCACCGGCGCGGTGGCCTTCTGGGCCAGCGTGGCCACGATGGGCGCGCTCGTCACGGACATCGGGCCGTGGTACAAGGCACTGAGGCAGCCGTCGTGGAAGCCCCGCGACGCACTCTTCGGCCCGATCTGGACGACGGTCTTCCTGACCACGGGCTACGGATGCGTGCAGGCGTGGAGCGGGGGCGGCACGGCGGAGCAGCGGAAGCTCTTCCTGCTCGCGTGTGCGCTCAACGGCATCGGGAACGTCTGGTGGAGCTGGCTCTTCTTCCGGTCGAAGCGGCCGGACTGGGCGATGGTGCAGGTGTTCCCCTTCTACGCCTCGATCCTCTTCATGTACTGGACGTCGCGACCGCTCGCGTACGCGGCGGGGATCTGGTTCGCCCCGTACATCGCGTGGGTGACGGCGGCGATCTATCTCAACTGGTGCGTCGTGCGGCTCAACGCCCCTTTCCGCGGCAGGTGATCCCATGCTGATCTCGATCGCGGTGGACTACCGGCACGCCAACGTGGCGACGCGCGAGCGTTTCCACCTGTCCGAGGCGCGCATCACGAAGCTGTACTCCCGCGAGGTGCACGCCGAGGTGCGGGAGCTGGTCTGCGTCTCGACCTGCAATCGCAGCGAGATCTACGCCTGGACGGCGAGCAACGATCCGGCGACGCCGGCGGCCTTCGACCACGCGGTGCGCGCGATCGCGCGCGCCTGGATGGGCTCGAAGACAGAAGCCCAGGCGCTCCTCGCCTCGGCGAAGGTGCGCGGCGGGCTCGATGTGGCGCGCCGCGCGCTGCGCATCGCCTCCGGACTCGATTCGCAGGTGATGGGGGACGGGCAGATCCTCGGGCAGCTACGCGATGCCTATCGCGTCGCGGCCGACGAGGGGGCGGCCGGGTCGGTGCTGCATCGGCTCTTCGACACCGCACTCCGCACCGGGAAGCGCGTGCAGCACGAGACGTCGCTCACCGCCGGACGTCGCTCGGTGGGCGCCGAGGCGGCGGCGGTGGCGCACGACCGCTTCGGCAATCTCGCGCACGCGCGCGTGGTCGTGATCGGCTGCGGCAAGACGGGCCAGTCGACCGCGCGCCAGCTCATGAAGCTCGGGGCGCGGGACATCGTCTGCATCAACCGCTCGCCGAAGCGGGCCGAGGCCCTCGCCGCCGAGGTCGGCGGCCGCGCCGCGCCGTACGAGGCGATGCACGTCGAGGTCGCGATGGCCGACGTCGCGATCACCGCGACCGCGGCGGCGGAGCCCGTCGTCATGTACTCGCAGCTGCGCACCGCGCGCGAGAACTGCGGCACGGCGACGTATCCGTTGCTGCTCCTCGACCTCGCGATGCCGCGCAACATCGACCCTGCGCTCGCCGGCGCGCCTGGCGTGACGCTCGCCGACCTCGACTCGCTCCACCTACCGGTGCTCGCGGCCGAGGAGATGCGGAAGGCGTCGGCACCAGCGGCCGAGGCGATCGTCGAGTCCGAGCTCGAGAGCTTCGTCGAGTGGGTCTCGGCCGCGGCGGCGCGCGACGCGATCCGGCCGCTCGCCGAGGCGCTCACGGAGATCTGCCGTCGTGAGCTCACGTTCGCGGCGGGAGACGCTGTCGCGGCGCACGCGACCGACCGCATCGTCGCGAAGTTGCTCGCCCGCCCGATGACGAAGCTCCGCACCGCCATCGCGCATGGCGAGGCGTTGCATGCGTTCACCATGACGCTCGATTCGCTCTTCGCCGGCCCCGCGCCGGCGGCGATCGGGCGGTCGCTCAAGAGCCCGGCTGCTGCCCGGCGCCGTACCTCCCCCCGGAGTCCGTGATGCCCGAGATGAACGACCTCTTCCTTCGCGCCTGCCGCCGCGAGGCCGTGTCGCGTCCACCGGTGTGGATGATGCGCCAGGCCGGTCGCTACCTGCCGGAGTACCGGGCGGTGCGCGCCAAGGCCGACTTCCTCACCATGTGTCACACGCCGGAGCTGGCCACCGAGGTGACCTTGCAGCCGGTGGACCTGCTGGGCGTCGACGCGGCGATCATCTTCTCCGACATCCTGGTGATCCCCGACGCGATGGGGATGGACCTGTCGGTGGACGAGGGCGTCGGACCGCAGTTCAGCGACCCGGTCCGCACGATGGCCGACCTCGCGCGCCTGCGCGACGTCGAGCCGGAGGAGGGGCTGAAGTACCATCTCGACGCGCTGCGGATGACGCGCCGCGAGTTGAACGGGCGCGTGCCGCTGATCGGTTTCGCCGGATCGCCGTGGACGCTCTTCGCGTACATGACCGAAGGGAAGGGTACCAAGTCGTTCAGCATCGCCAAGAAGCTCCTCTTCGCCGACCCGGCCTTCGCACACGCGCTGATGGCGCGGCTCGCCGACAACGTCGGCCGCTTCCTCGTGGCACAGGCCGCCGCCGGCGCGCAGGCGCTGCAGTTGTTCGACTCGTGGGCCGGCTCGCTCGGGCCGCGCGAGTATCGCGAGTTCGCGCTCCCCTACATGGCGCGGGCGGCGAAGATGGCCGCCGCGACGGGAGTGCCGGTGATCTGCTTCGCGCCCGGTGCCGGCTGGGCGCTCGGCGAGATCGCGGAAGCGACGGGCTGCCACGTGCTCGGCGTGGATTGGCACACCGATGCCTCGTGGGCTCGCGGCGTGGCGGATGCGACGAAGCGAGGCCTGCAGGGGAACCTCGACCCGACGACGCTCTACGCCGATCCTGCGGTGATCCGCGAGCGCACGAAGGCGATGCTCGAGGTCATCGACGGGCCAGGCTACATCGCCAATCTCGGCCACGGCATCCTGCCGGACATCCCGGTGGCGCATGCGCGCGCCTTCATCGAGACCGTCCAGGGCTGGGATTCGCGCGACGCCATGGCGAAGGCCTCGGCCGCGGAGTCCCGGCGATGACCGCGATCGGTCCGGTGGGCACCGAGACGCGTCGGGAGCGGATGGCGCAGTGGACGGCGCGCATCCAGGACGAGATCACGCGGCTGTTCGAGTCCCTCGACGGCGGGACGTTCGAGGAAGCGGCGTGGGATCGCCAGGGTGGCGGCGGTGGGCGCTCGCGACTGTTGGCCGAGGGAGCGGTCTTCGAGAAGGCGGGCGTGAATCGCGCACTCGTGGAAGGGATCCTGCCGCCCGAGGCCGCGGCGCGGCTCGGCGGCAACATCCCGGCAGGGACCACGCCGCACTTCTTCGCGACGGGCGTGAGCGTGGTGGTGCATCCGCGCTCGCCGATGGTCCCGACGACGCACCTCAACGTGCGCTACTTCGAGCTCACGGACGCCGACGGTCGCGTGCACGACGCCTGGTACGGCGGCGGGACCGATCTCACGCCGACGCATCCGTTCCCGGACGATGCGCGCGAGTTCCACGTGTCGCTCAAGCGGACCTGCGATGCGCACGGACCTCGTCTCTACGCGCTCTACAAGCCTTGGTGCGACGAGTACTTCCGCAACACGCATCGCAACAACGAGGCCCGCGGCGTGGGCGGCGTCTTCTTCGACCATCTGCGCCCGGACGAAGCGGCGCACGGGCTCGACGAGGCCGCGCTGCACGCCTTCGTCACGGACGTGGGGCTCTCGCTGCGCGAGGCATACGCACCCATCGTGCGTCGCCGACAGCGCCTCACCTTCACCGCGCGAGACGTGCGGCTGCAGCGGATGCGCAGGGCGCGGTACGTCGAGTTCAATCTGCTGCACGACCGCGGGACCCTCTTCGGGCTGCAGACGGGGGCCCGCACGGAGAGCGTGCTCATGTCGATGCCCCCCGTGGCAGAGTGGCCCGCGCCGTCGGATCCGGCACCGGGCTCGATCGAGGCCGCGCTCGCGGCGATGCTCGTGCCGCAGGATTGGGCCCAGGAGGGGTGAGATGCAGGTCGGGGTGATCGGCGGAGGCATCACGGGACTCAGCGCGGCGATCGAGCTGCGCGCCCGCGGTGCACAGGTCACGGTGTTCGAGGCAGGGGATCGCGTCGGCGGCGTGATCACGACCCTCAAGCGTGACGGCTTCCTCGTCGAGGCCGGCCCGACCTCGCTCACGACGACGCCGGCGCTGGAGCACCTGATCGACCTGCTCGACCTCGAGTCGGCGCGGATCTCGCCCTCGGGGGCGGCGAAGACGCGCTACATCGTGCGCGGCGGCGTGCCGGTGCCCCTGCCCTCTGGCCCCGGGTCGCTCGTCACGACCGGGGCGCTCTCCGCCGGCGCGAAGTTCCGCCTGCTCCGCGAACCGTTCGTCACGGCCGTCCGGGACACCGAGGACGAGTCGATCGCCTCCCTCGTACGACGCCGCCTCGGGGACGAGATCCTCACCTACATGGTGAATCCGTTCGTCGCGGGCATCTATGCGGGGAACCCGGAGCGGCTCTCCGCGCGCCACGCCATGCCGATCCTGTATCACGCCGAGCGACGGCACGGATCGTTGCTCTTCGGCGGCATGAAGGAGGCGCGCGCCCGCGCCGGCATCGTGCGTCGGCGGGGCATCACGTCCTTCAAGGACGGACTCCACACGCTGCCCGCCGCGATGGCGACCGCCCTCGGCGCGCGGGTGCGGCTCCGGACGCGGGTCACGCGCATCGCACGCGAAGGGGACGGGTGGCGGCTCTTCGCCGAACGGGACGGCGCGAACGAGGACCAGTTCTTCGACACGTTGGTGTGGGCCGGACCGGCCCACACGCTCGGTGCGCTCGAGATGCCGGCGGAGGCGAAGGCGGCACTCCAGCCGGCGATCCAGCTGCGTCACCCGCCACTCTCGACGCTGGCGCTCGGCTTCCGCCGCGAGGACGTCGCGCATGCGCTCGACGGCTTCGGCGTGCTCTGCCCCGAGATCGAGCGACGGACCGTCCTCGGCGTGCTCTTCTCGTCGAGCGTCTTCGCCGGTCGCGCACCGGATGGACAGGTGCTCCTGACCTGCTTCATCGGCGGCGAGCGCTCGCCCGAGCTGGGCGCGATGCCACTCGACGGCATCCTGCCGAAGGTGCTCGAGGATCTGCGCACCCTCCTCGGCGTTCGCGGCGCACCGACCTTCGTGCACCACCAGCACTGGCCGCGGGCGATCCCGCAGTATGAGCTCGGACACGAGGCGGTGGTGAACGGCGCGGCGCGTGTGGAATCGGCGATGCCGGGGCTCTACCTTACCGGGCAGTGGCGCGCGGGCGTCGCGCTGGGCGACTGCATCGCGCAAGGACAGGCGACGGCCGCGAGGATCATCGCCGAACGGTGAGGGGCGTGTGGGGCTGGCCGCACTGCTGCACGATCGAACGAAGCCGCTGCATACGGAGGCCGAGCGGAGTGGCGTGATGGCCGCGCTGATCCGCGGGCATGCGACGCGCGACGAGTACCTCCGCCTGCTCGCGGCACTGCACACCATCTACGCGACGCTCGAGGAGCAGCTGGCAGGGCACGCCGGCCACGCGGTCCTCGCACCGATGGCCGCACCGGCGTTCGCGCGGCGCGAGGCCCTCGATGCCGATCTCGTCGCGGGCGCGGGCACTGCGTGGCGGACCTCGGTGCGCGTCGCGCCCGAAGCGGAGGCGTATGCCGCGCATCTCCGCACGCTCGGCGCCGAGCGTCCCGCGCTCCTGCTGGCCCATGCGTGGCTGCGCTACCTTGGCGACCTCAACGGCGGACAGATCCTCGCGCGGGTCCTGCGCGCCGCCCCCGCACTCGAGGGGATGCCGACGCACTTCTACGAGTTCCCCACCCTGTCCGATCCGCGGGCGGCCGCGGCCGAATGGCGCGGGCGCCTCGATGCGTTGCCGCTCGACCCCGAGACCATGGAATCACTCGCGGCCGAAGCGTGCGATGGATTCCGCCGCCACATCGCGCTCTTCCGCGCGATCGCCGATCAGGTCCCGCTCACGCCGTCCCCGTCCGCGGCATAGCGTCCGAGCAGCGTCGACAGACGCGCGGCATGCCTGGTCGCGGCCTCGACCTCGTTGAGCCGTGGCGCGATGTCCGCCGTCTCTGCGCTGTCGGCGATCTCGCTCACCGCGACGCCAGCGTTGGCCCAGATGGCCGAGACGAGCGTCTGCACCGCAGGCGAGATGTTCATCGTCGCGTCAGCCCCGACGAGCGTCGCGGGGCGTTGCGCGGAGAAGATCGCCTGCTGCAGGCGCTGGCGCGCGGCCTCGGCCTCGTGCCGCGCCGTCAGGTCGTTCATGATCACGATCACGCCGAAGAGCCCGCCTTGCATGGCCGGGATGGGATCGGCGCGTAGCGCGACCGGCGTCCCCGCCTCACCCTTGCGATGCGCGAGCCGGAGTTCACCGCGCCAGGGACGCCGGTCGTGCCGGAGCGCGCGGAAGAGTTCCGCCGCGCGCGCCGGATCCTCGAAACGGACTGCCAGGTCGTCGAGCGTCTCGAGCGCCCGGTACGGACCAGCGACGAGGCGCCCGAGCGCGGCGTTGACCAGCACGACGCGTCCCTCCTCGTCCGCGATGATGACCGGCTCGTCCGCCGAGAGTACGGCGGCGCGCATCGAGGCGAGCTGGCTCTCGGCGATGAGCACACGGACCGCGCGGAGCTGGAGGATGATGTCCGAGAGCGAGGCGCCGATTGCCTTCGCGATGGCGGCATCGCGCAGCGACCAGGCGATCGCGGTCTCGCGCACGAGTTCGTGCCACGCCGCGAACGAACGACGCGGCGAGAGCTCCATGTCCGGGCTGTAGACGACCGCCTTCCGCGGATCACCGCCCCAAGTGACGTTGTGGAGCTGCTCCTTCCGGAACCACGCGAGGTACTCGCCTCGGGAGGGCCCGAGCCGCACGGCGAGCACGCCGGCGGCCACCGAGGTCATCGCCGCGAAGGCCGGGTTCGAGCGGGCGATCGACGCCGTCGAGAAGACCGGGTCCGCGCCCTGCGAATCGAGATAGGTGAACAGCGCACGCAGATCCGGCGTCGAGGGCACGTCGCCGGTGGTGTGCACCTCGCCGTCGAAGAGCAGCGCCGCGCCCGTGGCGTTCACCGGGGCGAGGAGTTGACGCGGCGCATCGAACAGCGCGCGGCGCCAGTCGCCGTCCATCGCGCTCTCCTCGATGAGCCGATGCTCGAGGCGCCGCACGAGGACCTCCGCCTGCGCCTCGGCGAAGTGCTCGAGCGCCGAGATGCGGGTGGAGACCACCTCCGCGAGGAGCTCGCAGGCCGCGCGCAGGTCGTAGGAGAGGTACTTCACCTCGCGGTGGTGGCAGGCGATGAGCCCCCAGAGCCGGCCCTCATGCACGAGCGAGGCGACGAGGGTGGCCGCGACGCCCATGTTCTGCAGGTACTGCGTATGCAGCGGCGAGATGCTGCGGAGTCCCGCCATCGAGAGATCGAGCTCCTCGCCCGTGATCGGACTCAGGCGCGGCTCGATCGGCACCGGGGTATAGCGGACGTCGACGAGGAGGCGGACCTTGTTGCGGAGGTAGAGCTCTCGAGCGCGCTGCGGGATGTCCGTCGCCGGATAATGCCGATGGAGATACGACTCCATCTTGGCCCGCCTCGCCTCGGCGATGATCTCGCCGTGCCCGACGTCGTCGAAGCGATAGACCATCACGCGATCGTACCCGATCAGGTCCTGGAGCTCCTCCACCACGAGCTCGGCGAGCGCGGGAATGGAGTGCGCCGCACTCAGGCGTGTGACGATGCCGGCCAGCCGCGACGGCAGTGCGGGCGTGATGCGCCGCGCGCGTCCGGGGCGGACATCCTCGAACTCGACGATGACGCCACCCTCGGGCGGACGGTGCAACAGCATCGTCGCCGCGAGCGGACCCTCGGTGCCGAGCAGCGTGACCTGCAGCGGGAGGGGCAGCCCGAGCGCGGGCATCGCCACGAGTTCACGGATCGCGGCGGCGCACTCGGGTCCGAGCACATCGATGGAATGGCCGAGCAACGCATCCGTGCGCTGTCCGATCACGTCCAGCACGTTCGTGCTCGCTTGGACGATGACCAGACGCGGCTCGGACAGGACGAGCAGAACGCCGTGCGGCTGGATCGACCCCGAGAGGTGGATCAGCTCGCGTTCGCAGTTCGTGAGATCAGCCTGACCGAAGGGGGGATGTTCGGTGCGTGGCATGTGTTCCGGTACGAGGGCCTACCACCCGATTCCCGGGGCTTATGACACCCATTAGGTAGCATCAATCAAAGGATCCCGCCTGTAAGGGAAAGCCCTATACGAAAACGACCGGAACTGTCGGGTTCGCGTTACGACAATTGCCCGTGACAGGTGCCTCGAAAACCCGTATCTTGGCCGTGCAATGAAGGGATCTGACCGCTCCTCGCGGACCCGCATCGTGGCAGGGTCCTGCGGCTCCCCCCGCGGTCACCTTCATGGAGGTGTTCGTTGACCGGACGATCGTCGGTGGTGATCGGGACGCGCGCGAGCAAGCTCGCGCTCTGGCAGTCGAACCATGTGCGCGATTCGCTCCTCGCGACGCACCCCGGGCTCGAGGTGACCCTCGAGCGCATCAGCACCCGGGGTGACGAGATCCAGGACCGCCCGCTCGCGGCGATCGGGCGGAACTCGCTCTTCGTCGCCGAGATCGAGGAGGCGCTCCGGAGCGGTCGGATCCGCCTTGCGGTCCACAGCGCGAAGGACCTGCCGTCGACGCTCGCCGACGACATGACGGTCGTCGCGTTCTCGCGTCGCGCCGATCCTCGTGATGCCCTCATCTCCAAGTTCGGGACGCTCGACAAGCTTCCCAAGGGCGCGCGCGTGGGCACCAGCAGCCCGCGGCGCGGATGCCAGTTGCGCGCCTTGCGCCCCGACCTCGTGACGCTCGACATACGCGGCAACGTCGATACGCGCCTCGCGAAGCTCGAGAAGGGGGACTACGACGCGATCGTGCTGGCCGCAGCAGGCCTCGAGCGGCTCGGCTGGCAGCAGGTCGTCACCGAGTTCCTCGACACCGAGCGGATGGTGCCGGCGGTCGCCCAGGGGATCCTCGCGATCGAGGCGCGCGCGGCCGATGACGACGCACGCGCGCTCTGCGCGCATCTGGATGACGCGCCGAGTCGCCGCTGCGCCGAAGCGGAACGGGCCTTCCTCGCCGCGATGGGCGCCGGGTGCAACGCGCCGCTCGCGGGCTTCGCGACGATCGACGGCGCGCAACTCACGCTGACGGCGGTGGTCGGGGCGCCGGATGGTCGCACGGCGCGCGTGGTCCGGAGCGGCACCGAACCGACGACGCTCGGACGCGACGTTGCCGCCGCGCTCGCGAGTGGCCCTGGTGGCAGCCTGCTCGCCGAGGCGCTCGCGGCTGGAGTGCCTCCGGGATGAGCCCGAGTCGCGCGCTCGCCGCGCGCCGCGTGGTGGTGACCCGGGCCGAAGCGCAGGCAGCGCCACTGCTCGCCGCGCTTCGCGCCGAGGGGGCGGTGCCGATCGCGGCACCGGCCATCCGCGTCCTCGGCCCCGAGGATCCGGTGCCGCTCCAAGAGGCGGCCGCGGGCATCGCGCGATTCGAGTGGCTGGTCTGCACGAGCACGAACGCCGTGCGGGCCATCGCGTCGGCGGTGACGGATGCGCACGGTGCGGCCGCATGGCCCGAGGGCCTTCGCGCCGCGGCGGTCGGCAACGCGACCGCGCACGCGCTGCGGGCCGAAGGACTTCGCGTCGCCTTCACGCCCTCGAGCGCGGTGGCGGACGCGCTCGGACGCGAACTGCCGATCGCGCCCGGCGCGCAGGTCCTCTGGCCCCATGGCGATCTCGCCGACGGCGCCCTCGCGACGACGCTCGCCGCGCGCGGCGCGTTCGTGACCGCTCCCGTCGCCTATCGGACCGTGGCGGACGTCGCGTTGCTCGGGCTCGTCGACGCCCTCCGCGACGGGCGCGTGGACGCGATGACCTTCACCAGCGCCTCGACGGTGCGCCACGTCGTCGAAGGCCTCGCCGCCGCCGGCGTGGACCTCATGCGCCCCGGGGCCGCCATGCGACCACTCGTGGTCTGCATCGGACCCGTCTCGGCCGCCGCCGCGCGCGAGTGCGGACTGACGGTCGATGCCATCGCCGAGCCGCACGATGATTCCGGACTGATCACCGCCTTGCAACAGGCCTTCGCCGCGCGCCCTGCCGCGGCCTGACCGAGGACCCCCCATGTACGACGCTGACGCTCCACCCGCCGCGCCCGCGGTGCCTTCCGCCCGCCCCCGTCGCCTGCGCCGCTCGCCCGCGCTGCGTGCGTTCGTGCGCGAGACGGTGCTCACGGCCGGGCAGCTGATCCATCCGCTGTTCATCGTCGAGGGGAGCGGCGTGCGGAAGCCCATCAAGACGATGCCCGGCCATGCGCAGCTCTCGGTCGACCAGCTCGGCGCGGAGCTGGCGGAGATCCGCGCGCTCGGCATCCGCAGCGTGCTCCTCTTCGGCATCCCAGGGCACAAGGATGCGACCGGGACCGGTGCGTGGGACGCCGAGGGTCCGGTGGCGCGTGCGACCCGCGCGATCAAGGCGATCGCGCCGGAGCTGATCGTGATCGCCGACGTCTGCCTCTGCGAGTACACGTCACACGGGCACTGTGGCATCATCCACGACGAATCAGGGCACGTGGCGAACGACGAGACCCTGCCGCTGCTCGCGAAGGCGGCGGTCTGCTACGCGCAGGCGGGGGCGGACATCGTCGCGCCGAGCGCTATGATGGACGGCCAGGTCGCGGCGATCCGTCGCGGTCTCGACGACGCCGGGCTCCTCGACACGCCGATCCTCAGCTACGCGGCGAAGCACGCGTCGGCGTTCTACGGGCCCTTCCGCGATGCGGCCGAGAGCCCGCCCTCCTTCGGCGACCGACGCGCCTATCAGATGGATCCGGCGAACGCGCGCGAGGCGCTGGTGGAGGTACAACTCGACGTGGACGAGGGGGCCGACCTCCTGATGGTGAAGCCGGCGGGGACGGCGCTCGACATCATCCGGCAGGTGCGCGACCGCTTCCCGCACCCGCTCGTCGCGTACCAGGTGAGCGGCGAGTACGCGATGCTCAAGGCGGCGGCGGAGCGCGGGTGGCTCGACGAGCCGCGCGCGGCGCTCGAATCGCTGCTCGCGATCCGTCGGGCCGGGGCAGACCAGGTGATCACGTACTACGCGAAGGAGGCGGCGCGATGGCTGTCCACCCAGGCGTGACCGTGGCGACGAACGGCGCGGCGACCGCGCAGAGCGACGCGCTCTTCGCGCGCGCGAAGACCCTCATGCCCGGCGGCGTGAGCAGCCCGGTGCGGGCGTTCCGCTCGGTGGGAGGCACGCCGCGGTTCATCGCGCGCGCGCAGGGCCCCTATCTGTGGGATGCGGACGACACGCGATACGTTGACTTCGTGCTCTCGTGGGGGCCGATGATCCTCGGCCACGCGCACCCCGAGGTGGTCGAGGCCGTGCAGCAACAGGTCGCGACCGGGATGAGCTATGGCGCGCCCTGCGCGCTCGAGGCCGACCTGGCCGAGCGGATCGTCCGGCTGGTGCCGGGGATCGAGATGGTCCGTTTCGTGTCGAGCGGCACCGAGGCGACGATGAGCGCGGTGCGGCTCGCGCGCGCGGCGACCGGACGCGTGAAGCTCATCAAGTTCTCGGGGTGCTATCACGGGCACGCCGATCCGTTCCTCGTCTCGGCCGGATCCGGCGTCGCGACGCTCGGGCTCCCCGACTCGCCGGGCGTCACGCCGGGAACGATCGCCGACACCGTGACCGTCGGATACAATGACCTCGTGGCGACCGAGGCGGCCTTCGTCGCGCACGAAGGGCAGGTCGCCGCGGTGATCGTGGAGCCGGTCGTGGGGAACGCGGGCTTCATCCTGCCCCGGCCCGGCTTCCTCGAGGGCCTCCGCGCGATGTGCACCAAGCACGGGGCGGTCCTGATCTTCGACGAGGTGATGACCGGCTTCCGGGTGTCGATCGGCGGCGCGCAGGAGCGCTTCGGCGTGACGCCAGACCTCACGACGCTCGGCAAGGTGATCGGCGGCGGCATGCCGGTGGCCGCGTACGGCGGGCGCCGCGATCTCATGGAGCAGGTCGCGCCATCGGGCTCGATGTACCAGGCAGGGACGCTGAGCGGCAATCCGGTCGCGATGGCGAGCGGCATCGCGACGCTCGATGTGCTCACGCGTCCCGGGGTCTTCGCCAAGGCGGAGAAGGCGGCGGCGCAGATGGTGCGGATGCTCACCGCTTGGGCGCGCAGTCGCGGCATCCCCTTCCAGGCGGCGAGCCTGGGCACCATGTGGGGGACGTTCTTCACCGACCAGCCGGTGCACGACTACGCGACCGCGAAGCAGGCGGACACGAAGCGATTCGCCGCCTTCTTCCACGGGATGCTCGCCAACGGCGTCTATCTGGCGCCGAGCCAGTTCGAGGCGGGATTCACGTCGATCGCACACGACGATGCGGTGCTGGGCGAGGTGACGCAGGCCCTGGGGCGCATGCAGGGGGAAGGGTGAAGGCTGGAGGTGGAAGGACGTGAAGGACAAGAAGGGCGGCCCCCCCCAGCGGGTGGCGCCCCGGGTGCCGCCCTTCCGCCATCTGCTTCCTGCCCACAGCCTTCTGCTTCGAAGAGGCGCCGGTCGGAATCGAACCGACGAATAGCAGATTTGCAGTCTGCCGCCTTACCACTTGGCCACGGCGCCGTGAACCGGAAGCTAGTCGCTTGACGCCACGCACTCAAGGAAGACGCCGGCTGGCACCGGATCCTGCCGGCTCACGTTCGGCCGAAGAGGTCCCGTCGGACCACGCCTCACGCGTCCTGCTGTCGTCCCCACTGGAGGTCGGCTTGTTCCCTCGCCCGTTCATGCGCTCGCTCGTCATCCGGCCGCTCATCGTCCTCGGGTTGGCCGTCCCGATGGTCGCGGCACAGGCGCCGACCGTCACCCGCCGGGACCTCGCGGACGCATACCTGACCATGGACCGCGCGGTCATGCGCCGCGGACTTCCCGACTCGGCGCGCGCCGAGGTGAATGCCGCGTTCGACCGGACGACGCTCGCCTTCTTCGGCGGGCGATATGCGACCGTGTTGCGTGACATGCATGCGCTGCTGGCGCGCGTCGAGGGGGACACCGCCGCCGGTGGGGAGACACGCACGCTCCTCCCGTTGCGGCTCCGCGCCGAGCCGCGCGTGCTCGTCCCCGCGCGCGACGCGCGGCTGGTGGTCTCGGTGACGCCGATGTACACCGACAGCGCGGCGCCGGTGGTGGCGCGGACGTATCTCGTGCGTGTGCGATCCGAGGAGGGACGTGAGGTGGCGCGCGTGCCGCTCGAGGTGCCCGCCGGCACCGCACCCGGCGCACGTGTCGAGGTCACGATCGAGACGCGAGGGCTCGCGCTCGTTCCAGGGCGCCTGAACGTCTCGCTCGAGCGCGAGGGCGGGCGCGTGCAGCAACGGACCTCTTTCTTCGTCTCGCACGAGCCGGTGGCGAGCATCCGCACGCGACTGCTTGCCGCGCTCGATGCACTCGCGCCGCGGACCGACGCGCAGGCACTCGACGCCGTGCGCGCTCGCGCTGCCCTGCTCGTGGACCAGCCGGCCGACGACAACACGGCGCAGTTCCTGGCGGACCCCGTGCGCCTCGCCGACGAGATCGCCGGCGAAGTGCGTGCGCTCGAAGCGGGCGGCGATCCGTTCCGTGGTCGGGTGGGCGGTTATTGGCGCACCATGCAGGTGGTGGGCGGCCCGGTCGCGATGCGGATCCATGTCCCGCCCGCGGCGCGGCGCGGGACCCCGCTCCCCGTGGTCGTGGCCCTCCATGGCGCCGGCGCGGACGAGAACATGTTCCTCGAGGGATACGGTGCGGGGCGCATCGCCGCGCTCGCCGACTCGCTCGGATTCATCGTCATCTCCCCCGCAACGACCGCGTTCATGCGCGATCCTGCCGCGCTCGACAGCGCGCTCGCGGTCGTCGGTCGATCGCACCCGGTGGACCGTGCACGTGTGACGGTCGTAGGACACTCCATGGGAGGTGGGGCGACGGTCCGCCTCGCGACGACGCAGCGGCAGCGGCTCCGCGCGGCGGCGGTGATCGCGGGCGCCGGCGCGGCACCGGCGGACGGGGCGATGGCGCCCACACTGTTCGTCGCCGCCTCGGTCGATCCGATCATCCCGGCGACGCGCGTGAGGGCCTCGGCCGAGCAGGCGCGGCAGTCGGGCGTGCGCATGGAGCTCTGGGACGCATTCGGCTGGGGCCATACCCTGGTGGTCGGCGCGTATCTCGACCGGGTGGTCGCCTGGTTGCTCGCACAGTGACAGGGGTCACTGGAAGGAACGCGCGCACGGTGCTTGCATTCGTCATGGCATAGACGCGCCGTGCCGATGGGCGCGGCGCCCCTCCACGTCCTGACCAGGAATCGTCATGCGCCCCGTTCGTCCTCTCCTGCTCGTTCCCTTCGCGCTGGGGCTCAGCGCGTGCGGTCTGTTCGGCGGAGGCGCCGCGGCCGGGGCCTCACCTGCGCCGGCGGCGATGGCCGGCGCGCCGGCCCCGGTGGCTGGGCTGACCGACGCGAACATCGCGGCGATAGTCGTCGCGGCGAACAACGCCGACATCAGCTACGCCGAGCAGGCGCTGGCCAAGACGCAGGATGCCGATGTCCGGAGCTTCGCGACGATGGTGCGCTCGGATCACCAATCGGTGAACCGGGCGGCGGTCGCCCTGGTGACGCGCCTGAAGGTGACGCCGGTGGACAACCAGCTCTCGTTCGACCTCCGGGATGACGCAGAGACCAAGCGGCTCCGGATGCGGGATCTGGAGGGGTTCGCCTTCGACAGCGCCTATGCGGCGAACGAGGTGAGCTATCATGTCACGCTGTTGGGTGCCATCGACAGTGCGCTCATCCCGTCGGCGCGGAACAGCGAGTTGAAGGCGCTGCTGGTCGAGGTCCGCCCGGCGGTCGAGGCGCACCTTGGGCATGCGAAGCAACTCGCGGCGACGAAGACCGTTCGGCGGCGGTAGGGTCCCTGACAAGGCGTTGCCAGGCAACGGGTTAGGTGCTGTCCGCCCTCGACGTTCCGGTCGGGGGCTAGTCGTTTCGGGAGGCACTGAAGCGGACACCGCGTTCCAGCTGTCCGCGAATTCTTGCGGATTCTGCGCGTCCCGAGTCACGCTTCCGACGTTTTTGGCTTGAATCCTGCACAATGCTTGTCTAGATTTGCTCTCTTCGCAGAACAACGCGAACACCACGTCCAACCAACCAGTCCATGTCCGCTTCCTCGACCCCTCGCTCCGAAGCCCTTCGCGCGATCGCGACGCGTTCGGCAATCATCCCTGACGTGCCGGCGATGCGCCCGGACCCGAAGCCGACCTCGTCGTACTTCGGGAGCCATACCTTCGGCGCGAAGCAGATGCGCGACAAGCTGCCGAAGGACGTCCATCAGAAGCTCACGGAGGCCGTGCGCCTCGGGAAGAAGCTCGACGCGGAGATCGCGCCGGCGGTCGCCAAGGCCGTGAAGGAGTGGGCGATCTCGCAGGGCGTCACGCACTTCTGCCACTGGTTCCAGCCGCAGACGGGGCTCACGGCCGAGAAGCACGACGCCTTCCTGACGCTGGACGCCCAGGGGAACGCGATCGAGAAGTTCTCGGCCGAGCAGCTGATCCAGTCGGAACCCGATGCCTCGTCGTTCCCGTCGGGCGGACTCCGCGCGACGTGGGAGGCCCGCGGCTACACGGCATGGAACCCGGCCTCGCCGGTGTTCATCATGGAAGCGGCGGGCACGAAGACGCTGTGCATCCCGTCCGTCTTCATCGGCTACAACGGCGAGGCGCTGGACGAGGTGACCCCGCTCTTCCGCTCGAGCGAGGTGCTCTCGAACGCCGCGCGCGAGCTGCTCGAGACGATCGGGGACACGGGCGCGCTCCGCGTCTACACGACGATGGGCACCGAGCAGGAGTTCTTCGTCATCGACCGCACGCACTTCGCGATGCGTCCGGACCTCGTGATGGGGGGCCGCACGCTCGTGGGCGCGCCGCCGCCGCGCGGCCAGCAGCTCGAGGACCATTACTTCGGCGGCATCCCGGAGCGGGTGCAGGCCTTCCTCGCCGAAGTGGAGCATGAGCTCTACAAGCTCGGCGTGCCGATCGTGACGCGGCACAACGAGGTGGCGCCGTGCCAGTTCGAGATGGCGCCGATGTTCGAGGAGACGGACATCGCGACGGACCACAACCAGCTGGTGATGTCGATCCTGAAGGACGTGGCGCTGCGCCATGGCCTCCAGGTGCTGCTGAACGAGAAGCCGTTCGCCGGGATCAACGGGTCGGGCAAGCACTGCAACTGGTCGCTGTCGATCGCGTCGGACAACGCGCTCAACGGCATCAACCTGCTCAAGCCGGGGAAGACGCCGCACCAGAACCTCCGCTTCCTGATGTTCCTCGCGGCGTTCCTCAAGGGCGTGCACAAGCACCAGGGGCTGCTGCGCGCGGGCATCGGGACGAGCGGCAACGAGCACCGGCTCGGCGCGAACGAGGCGCCGCCGGCGATCATCTCGGTCTTCATGGGCGCGGCGCTCACGAAGATGATCGAGGACATCATCGCCGGCCGTGCGGGGACCAAGGCCGAGCAGGCGATGCTGGCGCTCGGCGTGGCGAAGCTGCCGGAGATCGAGCAGGACAACACGGACCGCAACCGGACGTCGCCGCTCGCGTTCACGGGCTCGAAGTTCGAGTTCCGCGCCGTGGGCTCGTCGCAGAGCATCGCCTTCCCGGTGATGACGCTGAACACGGTCGTGGCGGAGGCGATCGTCGAGATCACCGCGCTGCTCAAGGCCGAGCTCACGAAGGGTGGCTCGGTGGACGATGCGGCGCTCAAGGTCGTGCGCAAG
Organism: Gemmatimonadaceae bacterium; assembly: GCA_044229035.1. Lineage (GTDB taxonomy): Bacteria > Gemmatimonadota > Gemmatimonadetes > Gemmatimonadales > Gemmatimonadaceae > Pseudogemmatithrix. The sequence continues at coordinate 24,281 of JBGATT010000044.1, forward strand.
ATCTTCAAGGACACGAGCGCGATCCGGTTCGAGGGCAACGGCTACAGCGAGGCGTGGGTGAAGGAGGCCAAGAAGCGCGGCCTGCTGAACCTCCGCCGCGCCCCCGAGGCGCTGGCGCAGATGACGACGAAGCCGGTGAAGGACCTCTTCACCAAGCTCAACATCCTCACGGCGGCGGAGCTGGAGAGCCGCTATCATGTGCGGGTGGAGCGCTACGTGAAGGACGTGCTGATCGAGATGGAGACGCTGTCGGAGATGATCGACACGCAGATCCTGCCGGCCGGGTACGCCTATCTCGGGTCGCTGGCGGATGCCGCGGCGAAGGCGAAGCAGGGCGGGATCCGCGTGGTGCCGCAGAAGGCCGCGGCGGAGGCGACGGGCAAACTCGTGACGGCGCTGCAGGCGAAGTCGGCGGCGCTGCACGCCGCGATCAAGAAGGCGCACGCGCTGCACGGCGACGAGGCGAAGTGCGCGGCCTTCCTCACCGCCACCGGCCACGACGCGATGAGCGCCTGCCGCGAGCTCTCCGATCGCCTCGAGGTGAGCATCGGGGACGCGTACTGGCCGCTGCCGCGGTATCGGGAGATGCTGTTCCCGGTCTGAACGAACCGCAGAGGTGAGATGGGAGAGGTGAGGGGGTGGGGCCGACAGGCCTCACCCCCCTCCTTCGTGCGCGGCACGGCTCCGGATCGCGCGAGACTACTTCATCGCGAGCACGTGCTCCACGAACTGGCCGACGGCGATCTCGGTGCCCTGATAGAAGCCGGATGCCTTGTTCTTCTCGCAGGAACTCGTCGCCGCTCCGGCGACTCACGGTGTCGCCGTCGCGCACGAACTCCCGCAGGCGGTCGGCCACGAGGCGCAGCACGCCATCGCCGATGTCATGACCGTGCCGGTCGTTGATCGCCTTGAACCCGTCGAGATCGATGAACATGACCGCGAAGCCCCACGCGTGGCGCCGGGCCTGGACGAGGGCGCTCTGCAGGCGGTCCTTGAACAGCGCGGCGTTCGGGAGACCGGTCACGTCGTCGTGCAGCGCGTCATGGCGCGCGCGTCGCTCCTCGACGAGGCTCACCGTCAGCGCGGCCTTGCTCTCGACGAGTTCCTGCTGGATCGCGATGCGGTCATCGATCTCGACGGCGAGGGCGTCGTTGACCGCGATGAGCTCGTCCGCCGCCTCCTGCATCTTGACCTCGACATCGATGCTCTTGTCGAGCGCCCCGCGCACATCCTTGAGGGGCGCCCCCCGGTGGACCTCGTCCTTCAGCACGACGTTGACGCTCGCGAGGTCGGTGGCCGCGGTCTCGACCTTCTCCTGGACCGACTCGCTCTGGTCGAGGACGCGCACGAGCGGAGTGGAATGCTCCGCGGCATCCGATGTCGACTTCACACGACGCTTGCGCACGATCTCTCCGGGGGAGCGGCTGGGGTTGGCGCTCCTCCTACCCCGCTTCTGACGGTCGTGCCCGAGGCGCAGGGGCGGACGCCCCGGAATGGGGCACGCGGCATCCGCCGATGCGCGACGCGGCGGCCGTCAGCGCTGCGGCTCCGGCACGAGGAACGACACGCCATCCATCCGCCGCGCGACGTCGGCAGGGACGGTGACCCGCAGGTGCTGCAGGATCGATGGGGCGATGTCGACGATCGCGGCCTTCCCCTCCGTGAAGCGGGCGGCGACGCGCCGCTGGTCGGTGACGATCCACGTGGTCCGTTCGCGGGCGGACCTCCCCCCGTGCCCCTTGCCGGTCGCCGCGTCCCGTCCGTGATCGGTCGTCACCACGATCATCCACTCCTCCCCGAGCGCGCGCCGCCGCTTCACCGACTCCCAGACGCGACCCACCATCGTGTCCGCCCGGCGGACCGCGGCGTCGAATTCCTCGCCGTCCCCACTGGCATGCGCGACATCATCGGTATGCTCGAGATACACCCACGCGAGATCCGGCGCGTCGGTGGCGATGGACGCGGCGGCAGCGGACGCGACGTGCTCGTCGATCGCGCGGATGTACTCCTTCGCCGCATCGTGCGGATAGGCGACGGTGTCCCGCTCCAGCCCGTCGACGGCGTGGTCGATCCGGAAGTCGCCGGCGCCGGGCCTGCCCTCCCCGACGAGGACGGTGCGATTGTCGAGCCAGGTGGAGAAGATGGCGGTGCGTCGCGCGGGGTCGACGGTCTCGACGATGCGGAAGATGTTCCAGTACTCGTAGTTCGGGGACTGCCGATCGTTGCCCCAGACGTTGTGCTTGTTCCCCCAGGTCGCGGTGAGGAGGCTCATGTAGCCGGGCGCCGAGATGGTCGGGGTCTCGCTCCGCCCGCCCAACTCGCCACCGACGTAGGCGCGCGCATAGCCGCCGGCGGCAGCGATCTCGTCGAGGACGGGGGTGTCCACCCGTTCGATCACGTCGGCGGGGATCCCGTCGAGGATGATGAAGACCGCCTTGCGCGGAGCCTGTCGCGGTGGAGCGGCCGAGGGGGTGGCCGAGGGCAGGATCGTCAGGCCGAGGAGGATCGCGAGCAGGAGGCGCATGGGATGCGGAGCGAGGGATGGATCGGCCGACAGGGACCTACTTCGCGATCATGAACGTCACGTCGCCCACCCGCACCCGCTCCCGACCGGCCCCTTCGGGCGTGCGCTCGCCGCCGCCGGCGCGCATCGTGCGCACGGCCTCGAGCACGGCGGTGAGCCGCGCCGGGTCGGCGGTCGCGGTGTTGTGGGCCGGGAGGAGCCGACGCAACGTGGGGACGAGCGCGACCATCCGCTCGATCGATCGCTCGTAAGCGGCCAGGTCCGTGCCGGGCGAGAAGAGCCAGAGGGTGGAGTCGTAGTACGAGTCGCCGGTCCAGAGCAGCCCGTGCGCGGGATCGTGGAGCACGAGGGCATCGGGCGTGTGCCCGGGGGCGGCGCGCACCACGAGCGTGCGGTCGCCGAGCGCGATCGAATCCCCGTCGGCGATGCGCCGCGTGACGGCGAACGGTCGCGCGCGGAAGGCGGCGGTATCCGCGCCAGGCGGCGGCGCCCCGCAGAAGCTTGTCGCGTCGACCTCACCGGCGAGGTCCGCATGCGGGCGTCCCTGCTCGTTCGCGCGCGTGAAGGGCGTGTCCATCGCGAGGATCTCGGAGAACTCGGCGTTCGCGCCCACGTGGTCGAAATGGGTGTGCGAGTTGAGCACGGTCACCGGCAGCGTGGTGAGGCGCTCGACGGTGGGCCGCAGGGGCACGAGCCCGATCCCGGTGTCGAAGAGCAGGGCCCGCGTGGTCCCGACGATCAGGTACGAGATCGCCTCCTGGAACTGCCGCGGCTCCACGATCGCGAAGACGCCGGGTTCGACGCGATACACGGTGTACCAGTCGCTCCCGACGTCCACGGTCTCCAGCGCGGCGTTGGCCGGCCGCGGGAGGGCATCGCACCAGGCGGTCGCGTCGGTGTCGGCCTGAGACGCGGGTGCACGCTCGCACGCGACGAGTGGCGCGAGCAGCGCCATCAGCGTGATCGCGGCGAGGCCGCGGGATCGGGAATCGCGCATGGCGACAAACCTAGCGTGCCGCGCCCTCAGCGCATGAGCCGACGGATCACGTACCGGCCGTTCACGAGGGCGTGGAAGTAGAGGATGCGTCCATCAGGCGACCAGGTCCCCGCCTCCACGAGTCCGGTCGGGCCGCGGATGCGCCGTGGCGCGCCCCACGCTTCGGTCGCGGTCGCACGGCGGGAGACCATCAGGATCGGCTCGCGACCGGGCACGAGCCGGGTGAAGCAGAGTTCGAGGCCGGACGAGGTCATGGCCGGCGCGAACTCGAGCGCGTCGGTGTTCAGCGCGGCGAACACGGCCGCGCCGTCGGGCGCCGGGGAGAACCCCGCTCCCGCGCGTCGGTACAGGCGCAGGTCCGCCTCGACCGGCAGTGCGGCGCCGGTGAACCGACCGCGCGCGACGATCAACTCCTGACCGTCGGCCGAGAGGTCCACATCGAAGTCGAGGAGCCCGCCGCCGCCGGTCGAGATGCTGGTCAGCCGCGCGGGAGCGCCGGCCGTCGCGCCGGAGAGCGTGGACGTGAAGAGGGTCGAGAAGGTCGAGTCGTACGCGCGCAGCGACACGAAGACGAGCGTGCCATCGGTCGCGCCGGTGGGCACGGCATCGAGCGTGGCGCCATTCAGCGAGTCGAGCGGCCCGACGTACGCGAACGTGCTGTCATCGACCCGCGCGGCGATGTGCAGGTCCGTGGAATCGGCGGGCGCATTGCGATCATTGAACACCAGGTACTGCCCGTCCCGCGTGAGGAAGGGCTCCATCGCATGGTCGTCGTAGCCGGTGATCGCCACCGCGAACGGACCGGCGAAGCTGGTGTCGTCATCGATGGGCGCGGTGCTCCCGCCGGTCGGGGCGCAGGACGAACCCGCCGCCGCGAGGATCAGCCACAACACCATGACGAGTGGCGCGCGTCGCATGAGACCCCGAGGGTGAGGGTGTCCAAAGATACCCCGCGTTCAGCGGCGGGATTCTGGCATCCCGCGTGCCGACGATGCACCTTTGGCGGGCGCTCCCGGACCCTTCGTCCGATCCTTCACCACCTCATGAGAGACCGATGACCAACGCTGCTCCCGCCCTGAACCTGACCAACCTGGGCTGCTCGATCACCTGCAAGGACGTGCAGGCGTCCATCGCCTTCTACCGCGACGCCATCGGCTTCGGCGTGGCCCAGACCTTCGAGCGCGACGGGAAGGTGGCGTCGGGCATCGTCGTGGCCGGGAGCTCGGCCATCGTGCTCAACCAGGACGACGGCAAGCTCGGATGGGACCGGATCAAGGGCCAGGGATTCTACCTGCAGCTCAACGTGCCGAGCGCGGCGGATGTCGACGCGGCGGCCGCTCGGATCAAGGCGGCGGGCGGCAAGCTGCTGAGCGAGCCGGCCGATCGCCCGTGGGGCGCGCGGATGTTCCAGTTCCTCGACCTCGACGGCTTCAAGCTCGGCGTCTCGACCCCGCTCGCGGGGTGATACGCAGCGCCTCATCGCCCGTGCGACCCCCGGCACGCATCACCATCGCGTGCTGGGGATCGCATGGGGATTTCGACCCCTCGCTCGGCCTCGGCCTCGGTCTCCGGGCGCGCGGGCATGCGGTCACGATCGCGACCCTGCCCTACTTCGAGCCGCACACGCGCGCCGCGGGGCTCGGCTTCCATGCCATCCGTCCGCATGTGCGGCCTGACGACTCGGCGGTCGTCGGGCGGATCATGAACGGGAGCCGCGGGACCGAGTACCTCATGAACGAACTCATCTTCCCGAATCTCGGGGCGATGTACGAGGATCTCGCACCGCTCGCCGACACGACGGACCTCTTCGTGAGCCATCCGCTCACGATGGCCGTCCCCATGGTCGCCGAACTGCGTCGCATCCCGTGGGCGAGCACCGTGCTCGCTCCCATCTCGTTCTTCTCGGCGACCGATGCGCCCGTGGTCGCGCCGGTGACGTGGTTCAAGGACCTCGAGCGGTTCGGCGCGTGGCCGGGGCACCTCCTCGCCGGCGCGGCCCGCTTCGTGACCGACCAGTGGGCCAGACCCGTGCGGCGCCTGCGGCAGTCGCTGGGGTTGCCCCCGGGGGCGAATCCGCTCTTCGACGGCCAGCACAGCCCGACGCTCGTGCTCGCGCTCTACTCGCGCGTCCTCGGCGATCCGCAGCCCGACTGGCCCGCCCACACG
>JBGATT010000045.1:0-19950 GCA_044229035.1 Gemmatimonadaceae bacterium
GGGGCCATCATGGCCCCGCCCTTCTGTCATGCTCCAGCCGCTGCGATCCGGGATCAGCTCCCGTTGCCGCCGAACTTGTCGCGGAGGTCCTTCGCCGTCTCCGGCGCGAACAGCCGCAGGATGAAGTAGACCAGGAGGCCGAGGAAGAAGATCGGGATGGCCTTCCACAGGAGCCAGAAGAAGACCGCGAACACCCCGCCCAGGATCCCGAAGGCGAGCTTCAGGAGGAAGAGGCCGGCCAGGGCGAGGAGGCCGATCATGAAGATGGTCTGCAGCATGGCGTCGATCCTGTGAAGAGGAGTTGTGTGACCATACGCGCAGGTTCGGCTCAGGGTTTCGCGCCCCCGGCCCCCCCCTCCTGCCTCCAGCCGGACTCGAGGCTTCGCGCGCCAGTCATAACCTTTGAAAAATCAATTCAACGGTTACGCCAACTGGCCTATTCCCGCCCCCATCGATATCCTCCACATCCGCCTCACCGGCTCCCCTCCCCCAACCGGGCACGGATCAGAGATGGCCGAGCACCTCTACCAGATCATGGGTCGGCACCGTGCCGAGCCGCTCCCGGAGCGCAAGCCGTCCTGGCTCAAGGTCAAGGCGCCGGGCGGGAAGAACTACCTGCATCTCAAGAACATGATGCGGGACCTCGACCTGCATACGGTCTGCGAGGAAGCCCACTGCCCGAACGTCGGCGAGTGCTGGGAGCACGGCACCGCGACGTTCATGATCCTCGGCGACGTCTGCACGCGCAACTGCGCCTACTGCGCCGTCGCGCACGGCCGCCCGCCCAAGTTCGACCCGGCGGAGCCGAGCCGGGTGGCCGAGGCGGCCCTCAAGATGAACCTCCGCCACCTCGTCATCACGAGCGTCGATCGCGACGATCTTCCCGACTTCGGTGCCTGGGCCTTCGCCGAGACCATCCGGCAGGTGCACGAGGCCGTCCCGGGCTGCTCGGTCGAGGTGCTCGTCCCCGACTTCCAGGGCAACGAGGACGCGATCCGCTCGGTGCTCGAGGCGCGCCCGGAGATCTACAACCACAACACCGAGACGGTGCCGCGCCTCTACAAGAAGGCGCGGCCCGGCGGCCGCTACGAGCGCGTGCTCGAGATCTTCCGGCTCAGCAAGCGCCTCGCCCCCGACATCCCGACCAAGACGGGCATCATCCTCGGGATGGGCGAGACCAATGAGGAGGTCCTCCAGACGATGCGCGAGCTGCGCGCGGTCGACGTCGACATCCTCACGCTCGGCCAGTACCTCCGCCCGTCGAACGACCACATCGCGCTCGACCGCTACGTCACGCCGCAGGAGTTCCGGATGTTCTACGAACAGGGCATGGCGATGGGCTTCAAGCACGTCGAGTCGGCGCCGCTGGTGCGGTCGAGCTACCACGCGTGGGAGCAGGTGCAGGCCGCGGGAGTGGCTGCAGAAGGCTGACGGCATCCCGCCCCGCATCGAACGCTTTCATCATTCATCCTTCAGCATTCATCCCCCGATGGCCGCGAAGAAGAGATCCGACACCAAGCTCCCCGGCGACCCCGAGCTCCGCCGCGAGCTGCTGCACTCGATGCTCCTCCAGCGCCGCTTCGAGGAGAAGGTCGGCGAGGCCTACGCGCTCGGGAAGATCGGCGGGTTCTGCCACCTCTACATCGGGCAGGAGGCCGTCTCCACCGGCGTGCTCTCCATGCTCCGCCCCGACGACTACGTCATCACCACCTACCGTGACCACGGCCAGGCGCTCGCGCGCGGCATGACGCCCCGGTCGATCATGGCCGAGCTCTTCGGGCGCATCGACGGCTGCTCGCGCGGCAAGGGCGGCTCGATGCACCTGTTCGACCGCAACCTCAACTTCCTCGGCGGCCACGGCATCGTGGGCGGGCACGTGCCGATCGCGGCCGGCGTGGGCTTCGCCATCAAGTACCGCGGCGGCGACCAGGTCATCGCCTGCTTCATGGGCGAGTCGGTCGTGAACACGGGCGCGTTCCACGAGGCGCTCAACATGGCGGCGCTCTGGAAGCTCCCCTGCCTGTTCATCATCGAGAACAACAAGTACGGGATGGGCACCGCCGTCGAGCGCGCGGCGGCGATCAAGGACCTCTCGCGCCGCTCCGAGGCCTACGACGGCATGCACGGCGAGTACGTGGACGGCCAGGACGTCTTCGCGGTCCGCGAGTCGATGGAGCGCGCGCTGGAGATCGCGCGACGCGAGTCGAAGCCGGTCCTCCTCGAGATCCGCACCTACCGCTACATGGGCCACTCGATGTCCGACGCGGTCTCGGGCACCTACCGCACCAAGGCCGAGCTGGACGAGTACCTCAAGCGCGACCCGATCAACCTCCTCAAGGCGCGCATGATGGAGGCGGGCGACCTCACCGACGCCGACGTCGCCGCGATGGAGCAGGAGGTCAAGGCGACCTGCCAGGACGCGTGGGACTTCGCCGACGCGAGCCCCGAACCCCCGCTCGAGGCGCTCTACGAAGACGTCCTCGTCGACACCACGAGCTGAGCGAAGGCACACATACCATGGCGATCATCACGTACCGCGAAGCGCTCAACCAGGCCCTCCGCGAAGAGATGTCCCGCGACGACCGCGTCTTCCTCATGGGCGAGGAGGTCGCCGTCTACAACGGGGCCTACAAGGTCTCGAAGGGCCTGCTCGAGGAGTTCGGCGAGATGCGCGTCGTCGACACGCCCATCACCGAACTCGGCTTCGCCGGCGTCGGCGTCGGCGCGGCGATGGTCGGGCTGCGCCCGATCATCGAGTTCATGACCTGGAACTTCGCCCTCCTCGCGATCGACCAGGTCGTGAACGCGGCCGCGAAGATGCTCTACATGTCCGGCGGCCAGTACCCCATGCCGATGGTCTTCCGCGGACCCAACGGCGCCGCCCTGCAGCTCTCCGCGCAGCACTCGCAGGCCTTCGAGTCCTGGCTCGCCCACATCCCGGGCCTCAAGGTCGTCACCCCCGGCACGCCGTACGACGCGAAGGGCCTCCTGAAGGCGGCCATCCGCGACGACAACCCGGTGATCATGCTCGAGGGCGAGATGCTCTACAACACCAAGGGCGAGGTCCCCGAGCACGACTACATCGTGCCGATCGGCAAGGCCGACCTCAAGCGCGAGGGCGACCACTGCTCGATCATCACGAACGGCAAGATGGTCCTCGTCGCGATGAACGCCGCCGACCAGCTCGCGAAGGAGGGGATCCGCGTCGACGTCGTCGACCTCCGGACCGTCCGCCCGATGGACGTCGAGGCGATCGCCGCGTCGGTGCGGAAGACCAACCGCGCCGTCGTGCTCGAGGAGGGCTGGGAGGTCGCCGGCATCGGCGCGCAGGTGGTGGACTATGTGCAGCGCGACTGCTTCGACGACCTCGATGCGCCGGTCCTCCGCGTCCATCAGGCCGACGTCCCCATGCCGTACGCGAAGGCGATCGAGAAGGCCGCGAAGCCCGACGTGGCGAAGACGATCGCCGCGGTGAAGAAAGTCATGTACCTCAACTAGGCGATCGAGTCATGGCAACGAAGGTATTCATGGAAGCCCTCAGCCCCACGATGGAAGAGGGTCGCCTGGTGAAGTGGGTGAAGGCCGAGGGCGCCGCCGTGAAGGCCGGCGACATCCTCGCCGAGGTCGAGACCGACAAGGCGGTCATGGAACTCGTGGCGCGCGGCGACGGGGTGTTGCGCAAGCAGCTCATCCCGGAAGGGACCACCGCGCCGGTGAGTTCGCTCGTCGGCGTGATCGCCGCGGCCGATGAGGACATCAGCGCGCTCCTCGGTGGCGCGGGCGCTCCGCCTGCCGTCGCCGCTCCGGCGGCCGCCCCTGCGGCGCCGGCTGCGGCGCCCGTTGCGGCCGCCGTTGCTGCACCTGCACCTGCTGCGGCTGCTCCCGCGGCCGCCGTTCCCGCAGGGCGGGTCATCGCCTCCCCGCTCGCCCGTCGCCTCGCGGGTGACTCTGGGGTGAACCTCGACGCCGTGCACGGCTCCGGTCCCGGTGGCCGCATCGTGAAGCGCGACATCGAGCAGGCGCTCGCGGGGGGCGGCACCGCCGCCGCGGTCAGCGCGCCCGCCGCGGCATCGCGCCCGGCGGCTCCCGCCTCCGGTGACCGTTTCCGCGACGAACCGCTCACCCAGATCCGCAAGACGATCGCGCGGCGCCTCGCCGAGTCGATCGGTCCCATCCCGACCTTCTATCTCACCGCCGAGTTCGACCTGGGCCGCGCGGCGGAGATGCGGGCCGCGGCCGCCGAACTCGGCGACGCGTTCAAGTTCTCGTTCAACGACCTCATCCTGAAGGCGACCGCGACCGCGCTCACCCAGCACCCCGAGGTGAACGCGCACTGGCTCGGCGACCGGATCCGCTACTTCGACACCGTGCACCTCGGCATGGCCGTCGCGACCGATGACGGCCTCATCGTCCCGGTGATCTTCGACGCGCAGACGAAGCGCATGAGCGAGATCTCCGCCGAGTCGAAGACCCTCGCGAAGAAGGCCCGCGAGCGGAAGCTGAAGCCCGAGGAGTTCACGGGCTCGACCTTCTCGGTCTCCAATCTCGGCATGATGCAGATCGACCAGTTCACGGCGATCATCAATCCCCCCGAGGTCGGCATCCTCGCGATCGGCGCGATCGAGGACAAGGTCGTGGTCGGCGCGGACGGCGGCTTCGAGGTGCGCAAGAAGCTCCGCGTGACCATGAGCTGCGACCATCGCGTGATCGACGGCGCCGTGGGCGCGAAGTTCCTGCAGACGCTGCGGCGGCTCATCGAGAACCCGCTGCTGCTGGTGTTCTGAACGTCAGGATGAAGGCTGAAGGAGGAAGGATGGAAGTCACCTCGCATCGCTTCAGCCGTTCGCCATTCATCCTTCAGCCTTCACCCTCCATCTGATCCCCCAATGGCCCAGTACGATGTGATCTATCTCGGCGGCGGCCCCGCCGGCTACGTCGGCGCCCTCCGCTCCGCCCAGCTCGGCCAGTCCGTCGCCGTCGTCGAGCGCGAAGGCCTCGGCGGCACCTGCGTCCTCTGGGGCTGCATCCCTGCCAAGGCGCTCCTCGAAGCCGCGTCCATCGCGCAGAAGGTCGCGAAGGGCAAGGAGTTCGGCGTCACCGCGGAGAAGGTCACGCTCGACTACGGCGTCGCCATGAAGCGCTCGCGCGCCGTGAGCGCGCAGAACTCCAAGGGCGTCGAGTTCCTCTTCAAGAAGAACAAGATCACCTGGCTCAAGGGCACCGGCGTGCTCGGCGCGGGCAAGACCGTGAAGGTCACCGGCGCCGACGGGAAGAGCGAGACGCACACCGCCACCAAGGGCGTCGTCATCGCGACCGGCTCGCGCGTGAAGGGCCTGCCGCAGATCGGGCTCGACCTCGACAAGACCCTCGTCCTCTCGTCCGACGAGGCGCTGACGCTCGACAAGGCCCCCGCGACCATCGCCGTCATCGGCGCCGGCGCCGTCGGCTGCGAGTTCGCCGACGTCTTCAACGCCTTCGGGTCCAAGGTCACCATCCTCGAGGTCATGCCGCGCATCCTGCCGGTCGAGGACGAGGACTGCTCCGTCGAACTGGGCAAGGCGTTCAAGAAGCGCGGCATCGAGATCATCACCGGCGCCAAGCTCGGCACCGTGAAGAAGGGCAAGAACAACGTCACCATCCCGGTCGAGGCTGCCGGCGAGAAGAAGGAGATGACCTTCGACCTCGTCCTCGTCGCCGCGGGCCGCGCGCCGAACATCGAGAACGTCGGGCTCAAGGAGGCCGGCGTGCAGACGACCGAGCGCGGCTTCATCAAGATCAACGAGATGTTCGAGACCACCGCGAAGGGCATCTACGCCATCGGCGACGTCGCCGGCCCGCCGATGCTCGCGCACAAGGGCTCGCGCGAGGGCCACGTCGTCGCCGACATCCTCGGCGGCCACAAGCATCATCCGGTGAACTACGGCAACATCCCCAACGCCACCTACTGCCATCCCGAGGTCGCGAGCATCGGCCTCACCGAGGCGCAGTGCAAGGAGAAGGGGCTCAAGTACAAGGTCGGCAAGTTCCCCTTCTCGGCCAACGGCCGCGCCCGCACCAGCGGCGAGACCGAGGGGTTCGTGAAGGTCATCCGCGACGAGAAGTACGGCGAGATCCTCGGCGCGCACATCTGCGGGGCGCATGCCACCGAGCTCATCCACGAGTTCGCCGTGGCCCGCGAGAACGAGTACACCGTCGAGGAGATCGACCTCGCGATCCATGCGCACCCGACCCTCAGCGAGGCGATCGCCGAGGCGGTGCTCGACTCGATGGGGAAGATGCTGCACGCGTGAGCGTGAGCCTCGCGCGCGCATGAAGGACTTCCTCGTCCTCGACCTCGGCCTCCGCAGCTATGCGGAGGCCTTGTCGTTCCAGCGGGCCCTCGCGGCGGCGCGGATCGCGAAGCGCGTGCCGCACGACGTCCTCGTCCTCGTGGAGCATCCGCCGGTCGTGACGACCGGGCGCTCGACGAAGGCGGGGAACCTGCTCGCCTCGCGCGAACTGCTCGCCGCGCGCGGCGTGGAGCTCTTCGACATCGAGCGCGGGGGCGATGTCACCTTCCACGGTCCGGGGCAGCTCGTCGGCTACCCGATCGTGGACCTCACGGAGCACCGGCAGGACCTCCATTGGTACCTGCGGCAGGTCGAGGAGGTCGTGATCCGCGGCGTCGCCGCGTTCGGGATCCCGGCGGGGCGGCAGCCCGGCCAGACCGGGGTGTGGACGGGCGGCCGCAAGCTCGCGAGCATCGGCGTGCATGCGCGGAGCTGGGTCACCTGGCACGGCTTCGCGCTCAACGTGACGACCGACCTGGGGTACTTCGACCTCATGGTCCCCTGCGGCATCGCCGACGTGGTGATGACCTCGGTGGAGCGCGAACTGCTCGAGCACGCCGACGGCACCTGCCAGGCGCCGTCGCCCACGCTTGGCGATGACATGCGCGCGGCGATCGTGCGATCTTTCGGCGAGGTGTTCGAGCGCGCACCGCGGGAGACCACGCTGGCGGCGCTCGGACCGGCACTGGAGGAAGGGACGTGACGGGATCCGGGATGAGGAGGGACCGACGCGCGATCGTCGCGGTCGCGGCGCTCATGGCGATGGGCTGCGGCGGCGCGCCGGCGGCGGGAGCGCCCGCGCCGGTGGTCACCGCGGACTCGGGCGGACTCACCCTCCTCCCCGCTCCCGTCGAATCGCTGCAGGTCCTGCCGACCGAGCCGCTCATGCCGGCCGTCCCGCGCGCCGAGCTCCCGCGCGCCTGGAACGACCTCGACACCAACAGCGTCCGCATCCCGCTCCTCGTCGCGACCACCCGCAACTACATCAACGCCGACTGGCCGGGGAACCGCTTCGGCACGACCGACGCGAACACCCTCTCGTGGGCCGTGGCCCAGGTGAACGTCCCGTCGTACCGCGTGCGAGCCGAGGGCGTGATCCCGCGCGCGAGCGCCGCCGACTCGCCCGATGCGGCGCGCACGATGTTCATCAACTCGCTCATCCTCGCCGACTCGGTGCGCTTCCTCCAGCGCGTCCGCGACGACCTCGCGCGCACCCGCTCGCGCGACATCCTCGTCTTCGTGCACGGCTACAACTCGTCGTTCGAGGATGCCGCCGTCCGTGTCGCGCAGATCGCCGCCGACATGGGATTCGACGGCACGGCCATCCTCTTCGCCTGGCCGTCGCAGGGCGCCCTCTCGGGCTACATCCGCGACCAGCAGACCGCGCGCAATGCCGGCTGGCATCTCCTGCGCCTGCTGCGCGACCAGCTCCCGCGCGCCAATCCCGACCGCATCCACGTGATCGCCCACTCCATGGGCTCCGAGGTGCTGAGCAAGGCGATGGCCCTCGTCGATCCGCGGGACTCGCTCCCGCGGCTCGGGCAGGTCGTCTTCGCCGCGCCCGACGTGGACGCGCGGATCTTCTCGCGCGAGATCCTCCCTGTGCTGCGCTCGCGCGCCCAGGGAGTCACGCTCTACGCCTCGAGCGAGGACGAGGCCCTTCGCGCCTCACGCGTGCTCAACGGCGTCCTCCGCCTCGGTCTCGGCGGCGACTCGCTCACCGTGCTCGACGGCATGACCACGGTCGATGCGACGCGCGTGCGCGGCGACCTCCTCGGCCACACGCTCTTCGGCAACTCGGCGCTGCTGAGCGACCTGCACGCGGTGCTCACCGAGGGGCGCACCCCGGCCGAGCGGCGGCTCCTGCAGGTGCGCCGCGCCGACGGCTCCGTCTTCTGGCGGTTCCGCTAGAAGTCGACGAGCAGGATCCCGACGAGCGGCGTCCCGCCGCCCGCCGCATCGGTGACCACGACCGTCCGCATCACCCGCTCGCCGAAGAGCTGGTTCATGTCGAGCACGACCGTCTTGGTGTTCGCCGTGGTCAGCCGGATCCGATAGCGCCCGACGGGGAGCGTGAAGTACTCGCTGTTGCCGCGGAACACGAGATCCTGGAGCAGCGGCGTCGCCGAGTCGATCGGCACGCTCGCGTCGGTGACGTAGACGTCCACCGTGCCCGCTGTCGGCGCCGCCTGGATGATGCGCAGCTTGACCTCACCGGCATTCGGGATCGGCGCGGTGTCGGGGGCGACCACCGCCTGCACGCCGCCGACCACCCCCGTCGCGAGGAGCGTGTACGCGCGCGGGAACTCGATCGGGAAGGTGTGGTCGAGCATCGGCGTCGCCGATCCGTTCGGGAAGAGCCGCACGCGGCGCGTCCCCGCATCGACCTCGAGGAACCCGGACGAGGAGCGGAAGCCGATCCCGGAGAGATACGGCGTCGAGTCGACGACCAACTCCACGATGGGAGCGTTCGGGACCGCCTGCACGATGCGCAGGTGGGACGAGGGACCGTCCGGCGTGATGCCGTCACTGATGCTGCACGCGGTGGCGGCGAGGACCGGGAGCAGCAGGGCGAGGCGCCGCGCGCGGCGTCCGGGGAGCGTGGATTCCATTCGCGGAATTACACCAGTCGTGGCGCGGCGGACCAGTCGGGCCGGCGCGCTGCCGTCCGGGTGGCGAGGCGACGCCCCGGCCGGCGGCGAAGCGGTACGGCGCGCCCGTGGCTTCGGGATATATTCAGGGCGTGTCCGACGAGCCCATCGCCTATCCCGCGCGCGTGCGCGAGGTCGCCCCGCGACGGGCGGTCGATTTCGCCGCCGACCTCAACGAGGCGCAGCGCAAGGCGGCCACGCATCCCGACGGGCCGCTGCTCATCGTGGCGGGAGCCGGCACGGGGAAGACGCGCACCCTCGTCTATCGCGTCGCCCACCTGATCGAACGCGGGGTGCGCCCGGAGCGGATCCTCCTCCTCACCTTCACGCGCCGCGCCGCGCAGGAGATGCTCGGCCGCGCCGAGAAGCTCGTCGGCTCGGAGAGTCGCGCGGTGCACGGTGGCACCTTCCACGGCACCGCCCACCGCCTCCTCCGCCGCTTCGGCGCCGAGGCGGGGCTCCCCGGCGACTTCACCATCCTCGACCAGGGCGACGCCGAGGACCTGATGCAGCTCTCCCGCGCCGCCTGCGGCCTCGCCGACAAGACCAAGCGCTTTCCCAAGAAGGAGACGCTCCACCACGTCTACTCGCGGCACGTGAACACGGAGTTCCCCGTCGGCGCGATCCTGCGCGAGGAGTATCCGCGGTTCATCGAGTTCGAGGACGACTTCACGCGCGTCTTCGCCGACTACACCGCGCGCAAGCAGTCGCGGAACCTGGTCGACTACGACGACCTCCTCCTCTACTGGGCGATGCTGCTCGAGACCGAGGCCGCCCGCGCGATCGGCGACCGGATCGGCGCGCTCTACGACCACATCCTCGTCGACGAGTTCCAGGACACCAACGTCCTCCAGGCGCGCATCCTCAAGGGGATGTGCCGCGTGCACCGCAACCTCACCGTCGTCGGCGACGATGCGCAGAGCATCTACGCCTTCCGCGGCGCGACCATCCGCAACATCCTCGACTTCCCGCGCGACTTCCACGGCGCCGCGGTGGTGACGCTCGAGCAGAACTACCGCTCCACCCAGCCCATCCTCGACGCGAGCAACCTGCTCATCTCGCGCGCCGAGGAACGGTTCACGAAGGAGCTCTACACCACGCGCACCGGCGGCGAGAAGCCCTGGCTCGTGACGGCGCAGGACGAGGCGCAGCAGACGCGCTTCGTCGTGGACCGGATCCTCGAGCTCCACGAGGCGGGCACGCCGCTCCGTGAGATGGCGGTGCTCTTCCGCGCGGGCTACATGAGCGCGGACCTCGAGATCGAGCTCACCGCGCGCAACATCCCGTTCGAGAAGTGGGGCGGGCTCAAGTTCCTCGAGGCGGCGCACGTGAAGGACGTGCTCGCCTTCCTCCGCGTCCTCGAGAACCCGCGCGACGAGGTGAGCTGGTACCGCCTGCTGCAGCTCATGCCCGGCATCGGGGAGACCACCGCGCGCCGCGCCATCGAGGCGCTCGCCGAGCGCGACTGGAACCCCGAGGCCTTCGCCGACTTCGTCCCGCCGCCGCGCGCCAGGGACGCGCATCGCGGCCTGGTCGACCTGCTCCGCGCGCTCCGCCGCGCGGACCTCGAAGGGGACGGCGGCGTCGCCAAGGACATCGTCCGCATCCGCACGATGTACGACGACATCCTCCGCGCCCGCTACGACCGCGAGGAGCCGCGCCTCGCCGACCTCGACCGGCTCCAGGCAATCGCCGACGGCTACGGGTCGCGCACCGACTTCCTCGCGGCGATCTCCCTCGACCCGCCCGCCTCCTCCACCGACCTCGGCTTCGGCAGCGAGTCGGAGGATGACGTGCTCATCCTCTCCACCGCCCACAGCGCCAAGGGCAAGGAGTGGGATGCGGTCTTCCTGATCTGGGCCGTCGACGGCTGGTTCCCCATGTCGCGCGCACTCGGGGACGACGACCAGATCGAGGAGGAGCGCCGACTCATGTACGTCGCCCTCACCCGCGCGCGCGACCACCTCGCGGTGACGCACCCGTTCAACGTCTACCAGTCGCGGCGAGGGGCGGACTACTCGCTCTCCCAGCTCAGCCGGTTCATCGACCGCGGCGTGGTGCGCACGTTCCAGCAGGTGGTGCTCGAGTCCACGGAGCGGCTCCCCGAGGCGGAGGCGCCCGCGGCCGCGACGCCGACGGTGGACCTCCGTGCGTTGCTCCGGAGCCGCTTCTCGAGCTGAGCGTCGGTCATCCGGCCGCGACCGCCGCGTCATGCACCCCGGCGATCGCCCGCCCCGACGGATCGGCCGCCGCCGCGAACGACGCGTCCCACGCGATCGCCGCCGGCGACGAGCAGGCGATCGACTTCCCGCCGGGGACCGTCGCCGCGCAGACCGCGCCCGGGAAGTGCTGCTCGAACAGCACGCGATAGACGTATGCCTCCTTCGTCGCCGGCGGGTTCACCGGGAACCGCGCCGCCGCGCTCGCCAGCTGCGCATCGGTCACCTTCGTCTCCGCCGATGCCTTGAGCGCGTCGATCCATCCGTACCCCACGCCGTCACTGAACTGCTCCTTCTGCCGCCAGAGGATCGCCTCGGGCAGGGTCCCCTCGAACGCCGTGCGCAGCAGGTGCTTCTCGATCGGACGCCCGCCCGGGACGCGCGGCCGCACCCGCTTGTGCTCCGCATCGATCGACATCGCCTCCTCGATGAACTCGAGGTCGAGGAACGGCACCCGCGCCTCCACGCCCCACGCGGCCATCGACTTGTTCGCGCGCAGGCAATCGTACAGGTGCAACGCGCCGAGCTTCCGCACCGTCTCGGCGTGGAACTCCTCGGCCGATGGCGCCTTGTGGAAGTAGAGGTAGCCGCCGAACAGCTCATCCGACCCCTCGCCCGACAGCACCATCTTGATCCCCATCGAGCGGATGCGGCGCGCGAGCAGGAACATCGGCGTCGAGGCGCGGATCGTCGTCACGTCGTAGGTCTCGATGTGCCGGATCACCTCCGAGAGCGCATCCATCCCTTCGGCGACGGTGAAGTGGAACTCATGGTGCGCCGTCCCGATCGCCTCGGCGGCGACGCGCGCCGCGGCGAGGTCGGGCGCGCCCTCGAGGCCGATCGCGAACGAATGCAGGCGCGGCCACCACGCCTCGACCTTCCCGTCCTCCTCCACGCGCCGCGCGGCGAACTGCTGGGCGCACCAGGCGACGATCGACGAGTCGAGCCCGCCCGAGAGCAGCACGCCGTACGGCACATCCGACATGAGCTGTCGCTTGACGGCCGCGAGCATCGCGGCGCGGATCGTCGCCGGGTCGGCGGGCACGCCGCGCACGGCCGAGTACTCGCGCCAGGCGGGCATGAAGTAGGGACGGATGATGCCCTCCGCGCTGTCGAGCAGGTGCCCCGGCGGGAACGGCTCGATCGTCTCGCACACGCCGACGAGCGCCTTCATCTCCGACGCCACCCAGAGCCGCCCCGCGGCATCGCGCCCATGATACAGCGGACAGACGCCCATCGGGTCGCGCGCGATGAGGTAGCGCCGCGCCGCGGCATCCCAGAGCGCGAATGCGAAGATCCCGTTCAGGCGCGCCACGAGGGCCGCCCCCTCCCGA
Source organism: Gemmatimonadaceae bacterium (assembly GCA_044229035.1). Classification (GTDB taxonomy): domain Bacteria; phylum Gemmatimonadota; class Gemmatimonadetes; order Gemmatimonadales; family Gemmatimonadaceae; genus Pseudogemmatithrix. The sequence goes on from JBGATT010000045.1 coordinate 12,534, forward strand.
CGCCACAGCGCGTTGATCACCTCGCAGTCGGAGTCGCCGACGAAGGCATACCCCGGCGTGCCCGCCGCGAGGTCGCGATGGTTGTAGATCTCCCCGTTCACGCAGAGCGCGAGCGACCCGTCCGCGCTCGGGATCGGTTGCGCGCCCCCCTGGATCCCGACGATCGCGAGTCGCTCGTGCGCGAGGATCGCGCCGTCGTCCGCGTGCACGCCGCTCCAGTCGGGCCCGCGATGCCGCTGGCGCGACGAGGCCGCGACCGCTTGCCGGCGGAGCGCCGCCAGGTCGTCGCCCGGCTTGAGATCGAACACTCCCACGATGCCGCACATGGACACACCCTCGGGATCTGGAGGAAACGGAAAAGGCCCGCATCGTCGATGCGGGCCTCGGAGACTTCGTCGCTCGTGCTGCTGGATGCGCGACTAGACGCCGACCCGCTGAGGCGGATTGGCGTTGGTATTGCTGGTGCGCTCGGCGCAGGCGGACATCGTCGGCATGGTCATATGGTAGTCTCGGCCCGAGCGCCGCGCAATCAAGTGGACGGCCGCGCCGGGGAACGTGGCGTCATCGTGACGCGGGCGGTCCCGCCTCGTGCTCCTCGATCAACCGCCGGATCGCCACCTCGAGGTCGCGCCCCGACGCCTCGAACACCCGCTCGAATCGCTCGAGATCCGTCAGGTAGATGCGCCTCGCGAGCAGTGCCGCGTTGTCCAGCCGCACCCGCTCGGCGTAGACCCGCGGGATCGTGAGGAATCGCGGGCCGATGGAATCCACGAGGAACCGCCGCGCGTCGCGATAGGTCGAATCGCGGATCGCGAGCCTGCGCGCCTTGAGCGAGTCCCCCGCGTTGGCCTTGAACGCCGAGTCGAGTGCCGTGTAGAGGCGCGCCCAGTAGGCGGCGAGCAGGCGGTCATCCGCCCAGCGGTCCACGGACCGCTTCGCCGAGGCCGAATCCCCGCGCGCGAGGAAGAACCGCTCCGCCCCGCGCGCCCCGACGAAGTTCGCGAACGACTCGTTGAAGACGGCGCCGTCCTTCGCGTAGTACCGGTTGTGCGCCAGTTCGTGGATCACCGTGTTCACGAGGTCCACCGAGTCGGCGACGAGCGTCGTCGAGAGCAGCGGATCGTTGAACCAGCCAAGCGTGCTGAAGGCGGCCGCGGGGCGCAGGTAGGTGTCGTATCCCTCGGCGGCGAGCTCCCGCTCCGCCCGCTGGGCGGCCGCCACGTCGAAGAAGCCCTTGTACGGCACGCGCCCCACGATCGGGAACCACCAGCTCTTCCCTTCCAGACGGTCCTTCCGCGCGCCGGAGAGCACCAGGACCAGCGTGTCCGACTCCAGCTGGGTGAACTGCGTGAAGGCGTCCTTCGCCGGGAGCCGCAGCGAGTCGCGCGCGAAGGCCCGCGCCTCGAGCACCAGCTGCAGCTTGGCGCGCGTGGCAGGATCCAGCGTCGAGTCCTGCGCGAGGCGGGCGATCGGCCGCCGCCCGCGGAGGATCTTCCCCTCCTCCCAGGCGGCGCGCGCGAGGTAGCGCCCCAAGGGGGTCGCGGCGAGGAACAGCGCCCCTCCCGCGGCGATCGCCAGCAGCACGATCCCCCCCCCCCCCCCGCGCCGCGTCAAGCGGCCCGCCCCCCCGGTGCGGTCCCGTGACATCGTCTGGAATCTGACCGGCGTCCGCCGCCACGCAAGCCGAGCACTCGCAACGAGTTACGCGCACGAATCAAGGGCACATCGCGCATGGCGGTGCGCCCCCGCGAGCGCTATTCTTCCGGGTCCATGTCCTTCGTCCATCTCCATTGCCATTCCGAGTACTCGCTGCTCGACGGCGCCAACCGGATCGATGACCTGATCCGTCGGGCGCAGGAGTTCGAACAGCCGGCGCTCGCGATCACCGACCACGGCAACATCCACGCGGCGTGGGAGTTCCAGGAGAAGGGCAAGAAGGCCGGCATCAAGCCGATCCTCGGCATGGAGGCGTACGTCGCCCCCGGCGACCGCCGCCTCAAGACCCGCGCCGCGCAGGGCGAGAAGAACTACTTCCATCTCGTCCTCCTCGCCCGCGACCTCGTGGGCTACAAGAACCTCGTGAAGCTCACCTCCCTCGGGTACACCGAGGGCTTCTACGGCAAGCCGCGCGTGGACCGCGAGCTCCTCGCGAAGCACAGCGAGGGCCTCATCGTCTCCAGCGCGTGCATGGCCGGCGAGGTGGCGCGACACCTGCTGCAGGACCAGTACGAGGAGGCCAAGGCCGCCGCCTCCTGGTACGCCGACGTCTTCAAGGACCGCTACTACCTCGAGGTCCAGGCGCACGAGGCCGGCGAGCAGAAGAAGCTCAACGACCTCGTCTTCCGGCTCGCGAAGGACCTCTCGCTCCCGGTCGTCGCGACCAACGACGCGCACTTCCTCAAGGCCGAGGACCACGCGGCCCACGACGTGCTGCTCTGCATCGGCCTCAAGAAGGACCGGCTCGACGCGGACCGCATGAAGTACGACCGCGGCCTCTACTTCAAGAGCGCGCCCGAGATGGCGGCGCACTTCAAGGGCCGCCCCGACGTCCTCGAGAACACGCTCGCGATCGCCGACGCGGTCGACGTCAAGTTCGACAAGAAGTACTACGTCCCCGCCTTCCCGCTCCCCGCGGGCGTGAAGAGCGAGAACGACCTCCTCGTGCACCTCGCCACCGAGGGCGCGAAGAAGCGCTACGGCGACCCGTTCCCTGCGGAGGTGCGCGAGCGCCTCGACTACGAGCTGGGGGTCATCACCAAGACGGGCTACGCCGGCTACTTCCTCATCACCGCCGACTTCATCCAGGCGGCCCGCGACCGCGGGATCCCCGTCGGGCCGGGTCGCGGCTCGGCCGCTGGCTCCCTCGTCGCGTACGCCACCGGCATCACGAACGTCTGCCCGCTCAAGTTCGACCTGCTCTTCGAGCGCTTCCTCAATCCGGAACGCGTCTCGATGCCCGACATCGACGTCGACTTCTGCGAGGAACGCCGCGGCGAGGTCATCGAGTACGTCCGCGACAAGTACGGGCGCGACTCCGTCGGGCAGATCATCACGTTCGGGACGCTCAAGTCCCGCGCCTGCATCAAGGACGTCGGCCGCGTCCTCGGCTTCACGCCGGCCGAGACCGACGCGATCGCCAAGCTCATCCCCAACGCGCCCAACTTCTCGCTCACCGTCGCCGAGGCGATCGAGAAGGTCCCCGAGGTCGCCAAGCTCTACGAGCAGGACGAGCGCCACGCCCAGCTCTTCGACTTCGCGATCTCGCTCGAAGGGCTCTCGCGCCACGCGGGGGTGCACGCGGCCGGCATCGTCATCGCGCCGGGACCGCTCGACGACTACGTCCCCGTCTGCACCGCCGAGTCGAAGGGCTCGGGCGGCGGCGACGGCGACGAGCGCGTGGTGGTGACGCAGTACGACATGATCGCGCTCGAGAAGGCCGGGATGCTCAAGATGGACTTCCTCGGCCTCACCACGCTCACGATCATCACCGACGCGGTGAAGGCGATCAAGGCACGGCGCGGGATCGACATCGACGTCGACGCGCTGCCGCTCGACGACGAGGACACCTACCGCCAGCTCCGCGCCGGCCGCACCGCCGGCGTCTTCCAGTTCGAATCGCCCCTCGCGACCGACATGGTCCGCGCCATGCGCGCCGACCGCTTCGACGACCTCGTCGCGTCCAACGCGCTCATGCGCCCCGGCCCGCTCGACGCGGGCATGCACAAGGTCTACCAGCGCCGCAAGAAGGGCGAGGAGCCGGTCACCTACCAGCTCCCCGATCTCGAGGAGATCCTCGCCCCGACCTACGGCGTCATCACCTACCAGGAACAGGTGATGCGCATCGCGCAGCGGCTCGCGGGCATCTCGCTCGCCGAAGCCGACGTGCTGCGCAAGGCCGTCGGCAAGAAGGACGCCGAGCTCATCAAGAAGGAGCTGGGCAAGTTCGTCGAGAAGGCCGTCGCCAAGGGCTTCCCGCCCAAGGTCATCGACGAGATCTCGGCGCAGATCGAGACCTTCGGCCGCTACGGCTTCAACAAGTCGCACTCGGTCGCCTACTCGGTCCTCTCGTACCAGACCGCCTGGCTCAAGACGCACTACACGCCCGAGTTCATGGCCGCCGTCCTCTCGGCCTCCATCGGCGACACCGACTCGGTCGTGAAGTACATCAACGAGGCGCGCGACCTCGGCATGGAGATCCTCCCCCCCGACGTCAACGAGTCGGGGTGGAAGTTCACCGTCGTCGGCGACAAGCGGATCCGCTTCGGCCTCGGCGCCATCCGGAACGTTGGCACCTCCGCCGCCGAGTCGATCATCAAGGGACGCGAGGAGAAGCCGTACACCTCGCTGTACGACCTCTGCGAACGCGTCGACCTGCGCACCTGCAACAAGCGCGTCTTCGAGGCCCTCACGCACGCCGGCGCGCTCGACGGGCTCGAGGGGCACCGCGCGCAGTTCGTCGCCGCGCTCGACGGCGCCATGCAGCACGCCTCGCTCGCCCAGGCCGAGCTCGCCACCGGGCAGGGCTCGCTCTTCGGCGACCTCATGGGCGCGCCGGAGGAGGGTGCCTCCAAGGCCCCGCTCACGCCCATCCTGCCCAACCTCCCGCCCCTCTCCGAGAGCGAACGGCTCACCCAGGAGAAGGCGATCCTCGGCTTCTACATCTCCGGCCATCCGCTCGACCCGTTCCGCGCCGAGTGCGAGCTGCTCGCCTCGCACACGGTCTCGCAGCTCGGCAAGTGGAGCCCGGAGGCGATGAGCCTCGCCGGCGTGGTGACCGCGATCAAGCGGCAGATCTCCAAGAAGTCGGGCGCCGAGTTCGCGCGCCTCACCCTCGAGGACTTCTCCGGCTCCGCCGAGATCCTCGTCTTCCCCGAGGCGTGGGCCGCCATCAGCGATCGCGTGCGCACCGATGTGCCCATGCTCGTGAAGGGGAACTACTCCAAGCGCGACCAGGACGCCGACAACCCGACCTTCATCGTCGAGTCGGTCACGCGCCTCGCCGAGCTGCGGGCCACCGGCCAGTTCGCCATCTCGCTCGAGCTCGACGCCGCCGCCGGGGTCCCCGCCGCCGTCTTCAAGGACGTGCGCGCCGTCGCCCTCGCCCATCCCGGCTCGGCGCCGCTGGAGCTACGTTGGAAGGGGAAGGACGGCGCCCCGGCGCGCCTCCGGTCGGCCTCCCTGAAGCTGTCCACCGCCGGCCCCGCCCTGCTGGAACTCCGCGCACTGCTCGGGCCCGAGCGCGTGCGACTCGTCAGAGGAGGTTGATCGTGGGTACGTCCGCCCTGGAATTCGAGAAGCCGATCGCCGAGCTCGAGAAGCAGATCGAGGAGCTGCGGAAGTCGGCCGAGGAGCAGAAGCTCGACGTCACGCCGGAGATCCAGCCGCTGCAGGCCAAGCTCACCGAGCTCCGCCGCGACGTCTACAAGAACCTCACGCCCCTCCAGCGCGTGCAGGTCGCCCGCTCGGCGCGCCGGCCCTTCACGCTCGACTATCTCCGCCTCGCCTTCACCGACTTCATCGAGCTCCACGGCGACCGCGCCTACCGCGACGACCCGTCGATCATCGGCGGCTGGGCGCGCCTCGACGGCGAGACCGTCATGGTCATCGGCCACCAGCGCGGCCGCGACACCAAGGAGAACCTGCACCGCAACTTCGGGATGCCGCACCCCGAGGGCTACCGCAAGGCGCTCCGTCTCATGAAGCTCGCCGAGAAGTTCCACGTGCCGATCATCACCATGATCGACACGCCGGGGGCATGGGCCGGGCTCGGCGCCGAGGAGCGCGGCCAGTCCGAGGCCATCGCGCGCAACCTCCTCGAGATGTCGCAGATCACCGTGCCGATCGTCGCCACCGTCATCGGCGAGGGCGGCTCCGGCGGCGCGCTCGCCCTCGGCGTCGCCGACCGCATCCTGATGATGGAGAACTCCGTCTACTCGGTGATCACCGTCGAGGGCTGCGCCGCCATCCTGTGGAAGGACGGCAAGAGCGTGGAGATGCGCGAGAAGGCCGCGCAGTCCCTCAAGATCACCGCCCCCGACCTGATGGAGCTCAAGGTGATCGACGAGATCATCCCCGAGCCCGAGGGCGGCGCGCACGCCAACCACGCCGAGGCGGCCAAGGCCGTCCACGACGCGATCCTCCGGAACATCGACGAGCTCCGCCGCCTCAAGCCGGACAAGCTCGTCCGCAAGCGCCGCGAGAAGTACCTCAAGATGGGTGCGTGGAACGAGTGACGGCCGCCGCGGTCCAGACGCACCTCGTCGAGGTCGAGTTCAAGGGGAATCGGCGCGCGTTCTTCACCTGGTCGGGTGAGGCGCCGCCGCCTGCGCGCGCCGCCGTCATCGTCCAGGTCGAGCGCGGCGAGGACCTCGGCCGCGTCCACGCCACCGGCGAGCTCGCCGAGAGGCGCAAGGCCGGGACCACGCACGGCAAGGCCTCGCCGAGCGAGTTGCCGCGCGTCGTGCGCCTCGCCACCAAGGCGGAGATCGAGACCGCCGTCCGGCTGCGCGCCGACGAGGATGCCGTCCGCCGCGCCGCGCTGGAGATCGTGCGCGAGCTCAAGCTCGACATGAAGGTCAGTGACGCCGAGTGGCAGTGGGACCGCCGTCGCCTCACCTGCTACTTCACGGCCGAGGAGCGGGTCGATTTCCGGCAACTCGTGCGGCAGCTCGAGAAGCGCTTCGGTGCGCGCGTCCACATGTGGCACATCGGCGTGCGCGACGAGGCCCGTCGCCTCGACGGCATCGGCCGGTGCGGACGGCAGTTCTGCTCGAGCTCGTGGCTCCCCGAGCTGCGCCCCGTGAAGTCGAGCAGCGCGAAGGACCAGCGCCTCTCGACGCTCAATCCGGCGCAGATCTCCGGCACCTGCGGCCGCCTCATGTGCTGCCTGCGCTACGAGCACGAGTTCTACGTGCAGTCGCGCAAGCGCTTCCCCAAGGAGGGGAAGGTGCTGGAGACGGCCGTGGGCGAGGAGAAGGTCGTGAGCAACGACATCTTCCGCGACCAGGTCACGCTCCGCACCGCGGCCGGCGAGTATCGCACCATCCCGCTCAATCAGCTCAAGCGCGAACTCGGGGACACCTCCGTCCCGGTCGATGACGAACCGACGCACGACGACGACTCGCCCGAGGAGTCGGAGATCGTCACGCTCACGCGTGCCGAGCCGCCGAAGGCGGCGCCTTCGCGCGAGCGCGAGCGTGATCGCGCGCCGCGTGCGGAGCGCCCGGCGCGTCCCGAACGTCCGGAGCGCCCCGAGCGTGGGGAACGTGGCGAACGCCCCGAGCGCCCGGCCCGTCCGGAGCGCCCCGCTCGCCCCGAGCGCGCCGAGCGCCCTGCCGTCCCCGCACCGCCGCGGCAGGCGGCCCCGCCGCCGACCGCCAACGTCCCGACGCCCGACCTCGAGGAGGACGACGACGAG
>JBGATT010000218.1:0-4339 GCA_044229035.1 Gemmatimonadaceae bacterium
CGAGGCGCGATGAGCCGGAGGAGGATCCCGATCACCGCCGCCGCGAGGATCCACGCGAGGAACTGGCGCGTCGCGTCATCCGCGCCGAAGCGGACGTTCGCCGGACGCGCACCGCCCCGATACCGCAGCGGGATGGTGACGAGATACCCGGTCCCCGGCTCGAGCGTGATGTCCTTCCACCGCCCCGTGAATCCCTCGGGAACGACCCACGCCGAGTCGAGCGTCAGCGTGAGGTCGAACCGCTCGATCGGCCCTTCGCGATCGATCATCGCGAAGTTGTGGTCGAGCGTGAAGCTGCCGTCCGACGCCGGGAGCAGGATGCGGTCGTACACCGCGTCGATCACCCACGTGATCACCGTGTCGTTGAACGGCGGATCGGTGGGCAGTCGCGCGCGCCAGCGGAGCGTGCGGTCGTTGTTGACCCAGGCGTAGTCGTCCACCGCCTCGAGGTCGTCGTTCTCCCTGAGCGCATGCGGAACCCCCGCCGCGTCCACGCGCGTGAGGCTCCGCAGCGCGAGCGTCTGGTCGAGCCGGATGTTGAACGTCCGCTCGGCGCCGTTCCAGTCGCCCGAGAGGCGGATCGACTGCGATTCGCGGACCGTCAGCGCGCCGGTGGAGTCGAGATGGGCGGTGACCGAGACGACCGGCCAGGAGAGCGAACGGTCCTGCGCAGCGACGGCGCAGGGGAGGAGCAGTGCGAGCGCGACGCGCTCAAATCGTCTCATCGCGCCTCGCCCACGCGACAGCGTCGTCGATATCGGCGTTGGTGACGCCTGGTTCGACGAGTCTTGCGCGCACGGCGTCAGCGTGCTGCGACCGTACCGGCGTGAGGATCAGCTGCCCGTTCCGGCTCTCCACGTCGAAGTACTCTGGCGCGCCGAGCTCCTCGGTCACGTCCTTCGGGAGCGTGAGCTGGTTCATCGAGGTGATTCGTACGAGCATACTCGGCGCCGGAGTGAGGATTCCGTACCCTAAGGCGCTGGCATGTCGGACGCAATCGCTCACCGTGCGTGCAGGTCAGGGGTCGCCGGAACGGATCATCTCGCTGATCTCCTGCATCGCGCCGACGATCTCGACCCGAGCGACCACGAATGCGCCGCCGGCGATGCGTCGACCGTGCCATGCCGCCGATGCAGTTCCGGCACCCATCCGCCGATGATGACGATGTCCGGCAGGTACGGTGCGAGCATGCGAAGGATGTCCCGCAGATCCTCGGTCATGGTCGTGATGGCCTTCGTCACTCGAAGCGCTCGCCGCCTCGAACTGCTGCCGGACCGGCCGTCCCTCAAAGGTCAGCGTCCGTCGGAGGGTGGACATGACGGCAACATGTTTGCTATTCCGCAAACAGTCAGCAAATAGCAAACATACGGATCACCCGGGGCGCTGCCCCCGCCTCACCGCCGTCCCTCGGCCGGCTCCTCGCTCCACCACCACTGCCGCGGCAACGGCCGCACCCGCGGCCACACCTCATCCAGCGTGTTCCCGTCGTACAACCGCCCGTTCTTCATCACGTACCGGATGGAGTTCGTGTTGCGGATGTCCGCCAGCGGGTTCCGGTCGAGCACCTGCAGGTCCGCCAGCTTCCCCACCTCGATCGACCCCAGGTCGCGCGCCATCCCGATCGCATCGGCGCCATGCAACGTCGCCGCGCGCAGTGCCTCGAAGGTCGTCATCCCGCCCGACTGCATCATCCACAGCTCCCAATGCACGCCGAGCCCTTGCAGCTCGCCATGCGATCCGAGCCCCACCCGTCCCCCCGCCCGCACGAACTTCGCCAACTGCTCGGCGTGCCCGCGGTAGATGTACTGGTCGGCGCGGTTCCAGCTGAGCGTCCGCCACGAGTCCAGCTCGTCGTGCGGCGTGAAGCGGCGGAGCTTGGGGTCCTTGTCGATGTCGTACTGCGTGAGATAGTAGTCGCGGCCGATGGGACCGCCGTAGCCCACCATGAGCGTCGGCGTGTAGGTGATGCCGCTCGCCGTGAGTAGCTCCACCACGTCCTTGTACAGCGGGAAGATCGGCATCGCGTGCTCGAGCCCCGGATACCCGTCCTGCATGAGCGTGAGGTTCATCGTGAGGTTGGAGCCGCCCTCGGTGGTGGCCGTGAGCCCCAGCTCCTGCGCCGCCATGATCACCCACTGCCGCACCTTCCGGTCGCCCACGAGGTACTGCTTGATCGTCTTCGTGTTGTAGTGGTCCGAGTACCGCCGCAGCACGTCCCGCGCCTCCTCGAGGCTCTTGATGTTGTCGTTCGAGAAGACGCCCGGGCCGGTGGAGAAGAGGCGCGGGCTGATCAGCGCCCCCGTCTCGGCCAGGTCCGTGTAGGTGAGGATGTCGGTCGCCGAGGTCTGCGGGTCGCGCTGCGTGGTCACGCCGTAGGCCAGGTTGGCGAGCAGCTGCGACACCTGGTCGCGATGCACGCCCCACCCGAACCAGTTGTGCGCGTGGATGTCCACGAAGCCGGGGATGATCGTCTTCCCGCTCACGTCGATCACCCGCGCCCCTGCGGGAACGCGCACCGACCCGCGCGCGCCGACGCCGGCGATCCGGTTGTCGGTGACCACCACGTCGCCGTTCTCGATCACCTGCTGGCCCCGCATGGTGACGATGCGCGCGCCGCGCAGCACCACCGTGCCGCGCGGACGGTCCTTCGCCGCGGTGATCGTCACGTCGAAGCGCGTCGCCTGGAACGCCGGCCCGCCGCGCTGCGTGGTGTCGCGCGCGCCGCCCGCGAGCGCGAGCGAATCCGCGCGCAGGGTCGAATCGCGGATGGCCGACTCGGCCGCCCGCACATCGTACTGGAAGTAGCTGCGGCCGATGGAATAGAAGGCCGTGTTGCCGTCGGCCGACCAGCCGATGAAGTCGCCGCCCACGCGCGTGAGCCGCGCCGTCGGCACCCCGGCGCCCGAGACCGCCACCGCCGGCGCCTGGCCCACCACCGGCGGCACCGTGATGAGGAAGACGTTCTCGTTCGCCACCACCAGCGCATGCGTCCCGTCGGGCGAGAGGAGCACCTCGTCCGGCGAGGGCGGAGGCGGCGGCGTCGCGCCCGGCGGGAGCGGATTGGCCGGCGGCGGCGGACCCGCGACGCGCACGACCACCTTCCGGTCGGTGCCGTCGAAGCGCATCGACACGAGCCCTTCGTTGTCCGCCCAGACGTAGAGCCGCGCCGGGTCGGGTCCGATGTGCGGCACGTTGCGCCCCTGCTGCGACTGACCGCCGCCCGCCCACGCGATGCTCGTCGCCTCGCCCCCCTCGGCGGGGAGCCAGACGTACTCCAGCTCGCCGTTGGCGATGTTGCCGAAGTCCTCGAACTGCCGCATCCGGCTGAAGCGCGAGCCGCGCACCGCCATCAGCCGCGTGCCGTCCCGCGTGTACGCGATCTTGTCATAGTAGGCGGCCTGCCGCGTGAGGCGCTCCGGCGGGACCTCGCCATCGGCGCGGACGCGGTAGATGTTGCCACCGGCGGTGTCGGTCCACGTCACGTACGCGAGGTAGTTGCCGTCGGGCGACCAGACCGGCGCGTGCTCCACCATCCCGCCCGCCGTGAGCTTCCGCGCGTTGCGCACCTGGCGCGTGGCGGTGTCACCGGCCGCGGGGGCGGGGCCGAGCTCGCCGACGTAGAGCGCGTCGAGCGCCGTGAAGGCGACCAGGCGTCCGTCGGGCGAGGGGCGCGCCCCGCGGATCTGCGTGACGACGAGCGTGCTGTCGTTGATGGGATACTCGAACTTGGCGAGCGCCCCCATGCGCTGATCGACCTGCGCGGTGAACGGGATGGCCGTCACCCGGCCCGACGGGACCTCCACGCGCCAGATCCTCCCGCCGTAGCTCGTGATGAGCGCCTTGGAGTCCGGCGTGAAGGCCGACGCGGGATAGAGGTCGCGATCGTTGACGCCGCCGCCCTGCGAGTTGTCGCGCTGCACGTCCATGACGAGCCAGCGTTCCTCGCCGGTGGCGAGGTCGCGGAGCTTGAGCGCCTCGCGCGCGTCGTAGCGCGTGGCGTAGACGAGCCACTTGCCGTCGGGGCTCGCGACGGGGCGGAGGGCACCGAAGGTCTCGTGCGAGCGGACGAGGGTGCGTCCCGTCTCGCGGTCGAACTGCCCGATCTGGTACTGCCCGATGCGTCGCGCGTTGCTGCGCGCCGCCTGCTCCTCGGCCTCCTCGCGCGCGGAGGTGGCGGTGTGGAGCTCGACCCCCGACGCGAGCGTGGTGGGGACGTTGCCGCGGACGTTCACCCAGAGGGAGCGCGGGGCGTTGCTCGGCGCGGCGCCGTAGTGCGACGCCGCTGCGCCCGCCGCCGCGCCGGCGCCCTCGGGGCGGAGGCCGGTGAGCTGGACGCCCG
>JBGATT010000046.1:0-19529 GCA_044229035.1 Gemmatimonadaceae bacterium
GGGTCGCGTCCCCCCAGACGCCGCTCGGCGAGTAGGTCTTGGCGGTCCCGGGCACCCGGGAGAGGCCCCCGACCCCCTGGGGCGAATCGTCCCGGACGGCCTTCGACATGTCCACCCGGTCCGGATACATGTAGAGCATCATCGAGGTCTCCATCTCGTCCGCGTGGGTGCCGCGCACCTGCTGTCGCACCCGCGCCTCGGCCGCGCTCCCCGCCTTGAGCACGTCGGTGAAGCCGAACCGGATGCCTTCGGCCTCGAGGATCTCCGCCGCGGCGGTGAGGGGCCGGAGGGTGGAGACCCCGGTGTTGAGCACGTAGAAGCGGCGCGGCCCGTACGCGGCGAGACTCCGCACGATGTCCACGATGAGGTCGCGGGCCGTCTCGAACCGCAGGTGCGTCGAGCCGGGGTACTCCACGAACGACGGATAGAAGTGGTAGTTGACCGTCGGGGCCATGATCACGTTCGAGGTCACGAGCACGCGGTCGCGATACCAGGTCGCCAGCCGGAAGTCGTTGTCCAACCGCAGGTGCGGCCCGTGCTCCTTGGCCTCGGCGCCGAGCGGGATGACGACGAGGGCTTCGGGCGTGAGCACCCGTTCCGCTTCCGGCCAGGTGAGGTCGGCGAGGACGATGCCCTTGGGTGCGGCGGGGCCGGGGCCCGGCGCCTGCGCCGCGCCGAGCGTCGCGACGCTGATGAGAACGAGGACCGACCCGAGCATCCGCCGTGACGCGTGCATCCGGCTCTCCATATGGAAGGATGCCCGAACTTACGGTTTGACCGCGCTCCTCGCCTGCACGCATCTTTGGCCATGGCCCGCCTGCACGTCCTCGACCTCGACCCGCAGACGACCCGCCTCTGGGCCATCGGGCGTCACGGCGGGATGATCGGGCTCGTCGCGCTCCTCGCGACCCTCGTGCTCGCGCCGGAGCCCGCGCTCCGCACGCTCTGGAACATCGCCGTGCCCCTCCTCCCGGCGACCTTCTTCCTCACGCCGGCACTCTGGCGCGGGGTCTGCCCGCTCTCGACGCTCAATGCGCTCGGGAACCGCGTCGGCCGGCCGCGCGACATGACCGACCGCGAGGCGGCGGTGATCGGGGCGCTCGGGCTCGTGCTCTTCCATGTGATCGTCCCGGCGCGCCACCTCGGCCTGAACACCGACGGCCCGTTGCTCGCCGGAGCGCTCCTCGCCATCGGGGCGATCGCCCTGGCGATGGGAGCGGTCTATTCGTCGCGCAGCGCCTTCTGCAACGCCCTCTGCCCGGTCCTGCCGGTGGAGCGGCTGTACGGGCAGGCGCCGGTGCTCGGCCTCGAGCGCGGTCGGTGCGGGGCCTGCACCGTCTGCACCCCGCGCGGCTGCATCGACCTCGCCGATCGCGAGGCGATGCGCCAGCTCCTCGGCGCGCCGCGCCACGGTCGCACCTGGCTCTCGACGCCGTTCGGGATCTTCGCCGCGGCGCTGCCTGGGTTCATCATCGCGTACTACGCGACGCCCGACCTCGGGTTCGGCAGCGCGGTCCGCGTGTACGCGACCACGCTCGGCGCCTCGCTCGCGAGCTACGCGCTCGTGAGCGCGCTGGTGATCGGCACGGCGGCGCGTCCGATGCGGGCCATCGCGTGGTGCGCCGCCCTGAGCGGCGCGCTCTACTATTGGTATACGGCGGTGGTGATCACCCGGAACCTCGCGCTGCCGCCCCTGACCGTCCCGGTCATCCGGACCGTGGCGCTGCTGGGCATCGCCGCCTGGACCTGGCGGACGCTGCGGCAGGACGCCACGCCCGCCTGATCGTCCGCTCTCGCGAGCGGGGCGCAGTCGATACTTTTCAGGACGGGGCGGCGGGCCGTTCGTCCGCCCCGTCCCACGCACTCCCCCTGACCATGTCCATCGGCCGTTCGATCCTCCTCGCCGCGGCACAGAGCCAAGCCCTCAACGACTTCGCCCTGAAGAGCCGCGTGGTGAAGCGCGCCACCAAGGCGTTCATGCCCGGCGAGCGTCCGGAAGACGCCCTCGACGCCGGCGCCGCCCTCATCAAGGACGGGCGCACCCTCCTCTACACGAAGCTCGGCGAGGCGATCACGACCCTCGCCGAAGCCGACGCGGTCCGCGACCACTACCTCTGGTTCTTCGACCAGCTCGCCGCGCGCAAGCTCCCGGCGCATGTGAGCATCAAGCCCACGCAGCTGGGTCTCGACCAGTCCGAGGCGAAGTGCCTGGAGCACTGCCTCGCGCTCGCCGCCAAGGCCGAGTCGGTCGGGTCGGCGCTCTGGATCGACATGGAGGACAATACCTACGTCGATCGGACACTCGCGCTGTACGAGGCGGTGAAGCGGAAGCACCCGTCGAGCGGGCTCGCGCTGCAGGCGTACCTGTTCCGCACCCCGAAGGACCTCGAGCGCCTGCGCCCGCTCAAGCCGGTGATCCGTCTCGTGAAGGGCGCGTACGCCGAGCCGGCGACGGTCGCCTTCCCCAAGAAGTCCGACACCGACGCGGCCTACGAGGCGATCTCGCGCACCATGCTCGACTGGGCGAAGACGGGCGAGTGCACGCCGATCCTCGGCACGCACGACATCCCGCTCCTCGGTCGCCTCGCCGCGTATGCGGACGGCATCGGTCTCGCGAAGGGGAAGTACGAGATCCACATGCTGTACGGCATCCGCGAGAAGGAGCAGGCGCGCTTCCGCCGCGAGGGGCACGCGGTCGCGACGCTCATCAGCTACGGCAATGCCTGGTTCCGCTGGTACATGCGTCGCCTCGCCGAGCGGCCGGCGAACGTGCTGTTCGTCGCGAAATCGTTCTTCGGCTGACCTGATGGACCCCCGGCTCGAACGACTCCACGCGCTGCGCGGGACGTTCGGGCCGGCGGGTGCGCGCGAGCGCGGCGCACTGCTGCGCGCGCTCGCCCGGACACGATGGACGCGCGCCGACGCGCTCGCCGCCTGGCACGACGAGCTCCTCTTCGTCGCCGCCTTCCCCGACGCCGCGGCGAACCTCCGCCTGGCCCGCTCCGCGCTCGCGCGGATCGCGACGCGCGTACGGGCGCTTCCGGCGCGGCAGCGCGACGCGCTCGCCGACTCGGGGATCGCCGGCACGGTGACGAGCCACACCTTCATGTACGGCGCCGCGCGCTGGCTCGCGGCGCACGACGAGGACGTCGCCTTCGCGTGGGAGACGCCGGCGGACGCCGAGGCGATCGACCCGCTGCTGCGCGCGCAGCTGACGCCGGTCGAACAGGACCGCTTCGATTCGACCGAGGTCTCCACGCTCGACTGGCTCGCCGAGGCGTCGGGCGCGCGCGGGCCGGACGACCGGGGGGCGGGACGGGCGATGGCGCGATGGCTCCTGCGCGACCCGGGGGCCGGGGACGCCGCGCTGCTCCGCACGCTGTACGACGACGCCGCCCCGCCGCTCCGCTGGAGCATCGGCGACTCGCCGCGGTCGAGCTCGCGCGGACATCTGGACGTGCGTCCGGTGCTCCGCCGCGGGTTCCGCGCGCTGCCGCGCGATCCGATCGCACTCATCGCGACGCCATTGCCGGGGATCCGTCGCGCGCGCGGCGCGGAGGCGGCGCGATGGCACGACGCCGCGCTCGCCGCGCTCCTCTCGCGCACGCGCGAGGTCTTCCCGACGATCTACGCGAACCACGACGAGATCCACCTCGCCCCGCTCGGCGAAGGCGTCACGCTCTGCCTCCTCGGCGCCGCGCGAGACGACCGTTCGGCCCTCGAGGCCAACTACGGCTACGTGATGTTCTCCAACGGCGTGCCCATCGGTTACGGCGGGGTCACGCCGTTCGGTGCGCAGGCCAACACGGGAGCGAACGTCTTCGAGAGCTTCCGGCGCAGCGAGGCGCCGTTCCTGTTCGCACAGGCGCTGCGCGCGTTCCGCACCCTCTTCGGCGTGACGCGGTTCGTCGTGAACCCGTACCAGTTCGGCGCAGGGAATGACGAGGCGATCGCGTCCGGCGCGTACTGGTTCTACGACCGGCTGGGGTTCCGGCCGCAGTCCCCGCGGCTCGCGACGCTCGCGGCGCGCGAACGGGCGGCGATCGCCGCGGACCGGACGCACCGCTCGAGCGTGCGGACGCTGCGCGCGCTCGCGAGCGACGACCTGATCCTCACGCTGCCCGACGCGACCGGCGACGGTCCGCTCCCCGAACGCCTGCTCATCGATGCGGGAAGGCTCGCCACGCGCGCGCTGTCGGGGGTGACCGCCGGCGAGCGCGCCGGATCGCTCGAACGGGAGGCGCGCGCGCTGAAGTCGCGGTGTGGCGGAGGCACGGCGCCCCTCACGCGCGCGGAGCGGCTGGGCGCGATGCACCTCGTGCCGCTGCTCCTCGCGCTCGCGCCGCACTTCGCACGGTGGTCATCGTCGGACCGTGCCGCGCTGTGGGCACTCGTGGCACTCAAGGGTGCCGCACAGGAACGTGACTTCGCGCGCGCCGCGGCGCGCCTGCCTGCGCTCTGGGACGCGCTCGCGCGCGCCGTGCGCGCGGCGCGCTAGGAGCGGAGGACGCCCGCCGGCCAGGGCTGCTCGGCCGCGATGGGGATCGTCACGCGGACGAAGCAGCCGTGGGCGGCGGTGCGGCCGAGCGTGAGCGAACCGCCCAGCGCCTGCGACGCGAGCGCGGCGAAAGCGAGGCTCAATCCGGAATCGCTCGCGGCAGCGCTCGCATCGGTCCAGTCGAGCGGCTTGTCGTAGCGCGCATAGAGCGCCGGCTCGAAGTCCACGCCGGCGTCGGCGACCGTCACGGCGAGCATCGCGGGCCCTTCCGCCTCGAGCCGCACGACGATCGCGCTCTCGCGCGGGGCGCGCCGGATCGCGTTGGCGAGCAGGTTGTCCACGATGCGACGCAGGAGCCGATGATCGAGGCGCACGCGCAGGGCGTCGCTCGGGAGATGCGTCGCCAACTGGAGGTTGCGCGACTTGGCGATGAGCGCCTGCGCCGCGACGGCCTGCTCGACGGCCTCCGCGGGGTCGTCCAGCTCCGACGACGTGACGAGGCCGCCGCGCTCGAGCTCGCTGAAGCGCGAGAGCGTGTCGATCATGCTCTCCATCCGCTCCGCCGCCGCGCCGATGAGGTCCACACGCCGGCGCTGCACCGAGGGGAGTTCCTCGGTCCGCAGCAGGTCGGTGGCGAGCATCATCGTGGCGAGCGGGTTCCCGAGGTCGTGCACCGTGAGGCGACGCATCGTCTCGGAGGCCGAGAGCGCCGTGTGATACCGATCGGTCCGCTCGCGTTCGCCGCGGATCTCGCGGACCACACCCACCATGTCATTCAGCACGTTGCCTCCGAGGTGATGCGTTCGACTGCACTGTCTGAGACCTAAGCAATGGCGTTCCGTCCGGTGGCGCCACTCACCCGCCACAGAGTGACATCGAGTCGTAATGTGAGCGTGAGCGAAGCTTCATCCGGCCGTCATGGTGGCGCAGGGTGGCGATGCTAGCGTGCTCCTCGAGAGGCACGACGGACCGTCCGTCGCGCGCCCAGACCCTCGGAGGAGCCATGCTGAGACAGTTGCTCGAATCGCGGCCGCAGCGGACCCGCACTCGTTCGGCGGCCATCCTGTCCCTCGTCGTGCACGCGACGATCGTCGGGTCGGCGGTGGCCGGCACCGCCACCATGGTCCAGCCGTCCCCCGACGCGACCATCATCGAGGACATCATCTTCGTGCCGCCGCGTCCGGAGCCCGCACAGCCGAGCGCGCCGCGGCGTCCGCGGCCGCCCGTCGCGCCCGACGCTCCGCAGGTCCCCGGCCCGGTGGTCGTCGCCCCGGTGGAGGTGCCTGACGGCGTCGTGCCGCAGGACCCCGCCACGCCGACCACGGGCGAGCCGGTCTTCCAGGTGCCGAGCCTCGGCGGTGACGGCGGCACCGACTCCACCGCGTTCGATGGGACCGTCGGCACCGGGAACGAGCCGTATTTCGCCGACGAGGTCGAGGAGGCCGCGCGTCCGCTGGGCCGCCAGCGCGAGCCGCGCTATCCCGACCTGCTGCGCACGCAGCGCGTGGAGGGGCAGGTGATCGTCGCCTACGTGGTGGACTCGCTCGGCCGCGTCGAGCCGGCGTCGGTCCGCGTGGTGGAGTCGGCGCATGCGCTCTTCGAGCCCGCGGTTCGACAGGCGGTGCTGGCGACGCGGTTCCGGCCGGCGGAGTGGCGGGGGCGGAAGGTCCGCCAGCTCGTGCAGCAGTCCTTCGTCTTCACGCTCATGCGGTGAGGCGCTGGTCGGTGGGTGGGGTGTGGCGCGTGGCCGGATGGGCTACATTCGGCGCATGACCACTCCCACCCACCAGTACAAGCGCTGGAGCGAGGTCCCGCTCGAGACGGTCACCGACCAGATCTCGCGGAAGCTCGTCACCGGCCAGGGCATGATGCTCGCGCAGGTGTTCCTGAAGAAGGGCGCGATCGTGCCCAAGCACCAGCACCACAACGAGCAGTTCACCTACATCCTCGAGGGCGGTCTCCGCTTCTACATGGGCGACGACGGCGCCGAGGTGATCGACGTGATGGCGGGCGAGGTGCTGCACATCCCGTCCAACGTGTGGCACAAGGCGGAGGCGCTCGAGGACACGCTCGACGTCGACATCTTCAACCCGCCGCGCGAGGACTGGCTGAACCACACGGACAACTACTTCCACAAGAAGTAGCGATGGATCTCGGACTCCGCGGCCGCGTCGCCTTCGTCGCGGCCGCCTCGCAGGGACTCGGGCGCGCGATCGCCGAGGAGCTCGCGCGCGAGGGTGCGCGCGTGGCCGTCTGCGCGCGCACCGGGCGCATCCATGAGGTCGCCGCGGCGATCGGGGCGGCGCATGGGGTGGAGACCTTCGCCACCGTCGCCGACGTCTCCGTCCCCGCCGACGTGACGCGCGCGGTGGGCGAGGTGCTCGCGCGCTTCGGGCGGATCGACGTGCTGGTCACCAACGCGGGCGGCCCGCCGCCAGGGCCGTTCGAGTCCCACGCGCCGGAGGCCTGGGCGAAGGCCGTCGCGCTCAACCTCGACAGCGTCGTCAATCTCGTGCGCGGCGTGCTCCCGGGAATGAAGGAACGGAAGTGGGGCCGCATCCTCAACGTGACGTCGATCGCGGTGAAGCAGCCGGTGGATGGGCTGATCCTCTCCAACAGCGTGCGTGCCGCGGTCACCGGCTTCGCCCGCACGCTGGCGAACGAGGTCGCGCCCTTCGGCGTGACGGTGAACAACCTGCTCCCCGGCTACACGCGCACCGAGCGGCTCGACGGGCTCGCCGAGCATAACGCGAAGGCGAAGGGGATCACCCGCGCGCAGGCGTTCGACGCGTGGGAGCAGCAGATCCCGATGGGGCGAGTGGGCGAGCCGGCGGAGTTCGCCGCGCTCGCCGCGTTCCTCGCGTCGGAACGGGCCAGCTACATCACCGCGCAGAGCATCGCCGTGGACGGCGGATGGATCCGCGCGCTGCTCTAGCGGCGCGCGGTCCTCAACGCTCGCCCTGCATCGCGGCGCGTGCGAGCCGCTTGAGCAGTGACACCTGCCCGGCATGATACACGTCGTGATCGGCGATCGACCGCAGCGTCGCCGCGACGCTGATCCTCGAACCCGGTCCCTGCGCATCGGGCGAGCCGACGGCGGAGCGGAGGCGTTCCGGCGTGAGCGTGCGGATCACTGCGACGAGCGACGCGTGTGCGGCATCGAGCGACTCGAGCGTCTCACGCCACGCGGCCTCCGTCGCCGGCGGGCGCTCGGGCCAGTCCCCGCCGACCGGCACGCCGGACCCGTCGGGACGCTCACCCGTGATGCGCGCCTCCACCTCGCGGGTCCAGTTCCGCATGTGGAGCACCTGGTCCCAGATGCCGTGCGCACCGCCACCGGGCTCCCATGCGGCCTCCGCCGCCGTCACGTCGCGCAGCAGCGCCCCGCGGGACGGGCCGTACCACGGCTCGCCCTCGTGCACTCGTTGCAGTTGCCGGATGAGCTGCTCGGTCTCGGTCGTCTCCCTCGGGGGCATCAGGGCACTCCGGTCACTCGGTGGTGAAGCAGCGGAGCGTGACGCTCTCGGGCAGTTCGGTCCAGTCCTCGAGGGTCAGCCGGAACCGCGTCACGCGCTGCGGCGCGATGCGCACCAGCCGCTTGTACCCGATGGTCGTGCCGCGCGCGACCTCGCGCCACCCGTCGCCGTCATGCGCGTCGAGCCGGTAGAGCGCGACGCGTTGTCCGTCGGCGACCGGTTCGGCGAGTTCCACCACGCCGACGGTCGCCGGTGCGCGCAGGACGTGCTCCTGCACGCGCATCCGCAGCGCCTCCTGGCGCGTCGTCACGCGCGCACCCGCCGCGAGATCCCGCGCGAAGAGCGCATCGAGCCGCGTGCGCATCCCGCGCAGCGCCGCGACATCGGCGTCGGCGAGCAGCCCGCGCCGGTCGGGCGGGACGTTGAGCAACAACTTCGAGTTGCGCCCCACCGACGAGAAGTAGAGCTCCACCAGGTTCTCCGGCGTCCGCACCTTCGCGTCCTCGGCCGGATGGTAGAACCAGCCGGGACGGATGGAGACATCGGTCTCGCCCGGACGCCAGACCGTGCCCTCGCGGTCTCCCGAGGTGAGCGAGCGCATCACGTCATCGCCGGAGACCCCGGGACGCGTGACGATGCGCGGATCGACCGTCGACCAGTTGGTGGTGCCGGCGACACCGGACTCGTTGCCGATCCAGCGGACGTCCGGCCCCGCGTCGGAGAACATCACCGCCTGCGGCTGCAGCTCGCGCACGAGCGCCCAGGTGCGTGGCCAATCGTACTCCTGCCGCTTCCCGTTGGGCCCTTCGCCGTTCGCGCCATCGAACCAGACCTCGTCGATGCGACCGTACTGCGTGAGCAGCTCGGTGAGCTGCGCGTAGTAGACCGCGTTGTAGCGTGGCGTGTCGCCGTAGGTCGGATGGTTGCGATCCCAGGGCGAGAGGTAGAGCCCCGCGCGCAGCCCCTCCGCGCGGCAGGCGTCGACGAACTCGCGCACGACGTCGCCCTGGCCGCCACGCCACGGGCTCGACGCGACCGAGTGCGCGGTGGTCTTGGTGGGCCAGAGGCAGAAACCGTCGTGATGCTTCGCGGTGAGGATCATCATCCGGAAGCCGGCGGCCCTCGCGGTGCGCGCCCACTGCCGCGCGTCGAGCGCGCTCGGAGCGAAGATCTTCGGATCCTCGGTGCCATCGCCCCACTCGCGGTCGGTGAAGGTGTTCACGCCGAAGTGCAGGAAGAACGCGAGCTCGTCGCGCTGCCACTGCAGCTGGCTCGCGGTGGGCCGGGGACGCTGGGCCTGCGCGAGCCCGGTCGCTGCCGGACGAGGCGCGGTCGCGCGCGCAGCGCGTGGCAGGCCCAGCGCGGCGGCAGCGAGCGTGGACTTCAGCAGATCGCGACGGTCGATGCTCATGGCAGCGTGAACTCCCCTCGGAGACGGATGTCCTTCGATGATGCACCGACCATGACGCGGAAGAGGCCGGGCTCGACGACCCAGCGCATCGACTCGTCGAGCAGGCGCAGGTGCTCGGCCGTGAGGACGAACTCCACCTCCTGCGTCGCATCGGGCGCGAGCGTGACCCGCGTGAAGCCCTTCAGCGCGATCAGCGGCTGCGAGACGCTGGTGAGCACGTCGCGCAGGTAGAGCTGGACGACCTCGCTGCCGGAACGGTATCCCACGTTGCGGATGCGCGCCCGCACGCGGACGCGCGCCGAATCGCCGGTGCCGGTCGCGTCGATGCGCAGGTCCTCGTACGCGAAGCGCGTGTACGTGAGTCCATGTCCGAACGGGAAGAGCGGCTGCCCGGTCAGGTCGAGATAGTCATCGCCGCGGCCCGTCGGCTTGTGGTCGTAGGTGAGCGGCAGCTGGCCTTCCTCCATCGGGAAGGTGATCGGCAGGCGTCCCGACGGATCGGCGTCGCCGAAGAGCACGCTCGCGACGGCCGGTCCCCCCTGCTCGCCCGGGTACCAGGCCATCAGCACCGCTCCCACCTCCTCGAGCCACGGCGACATCGTGACCGCGCTCCCGCCGATGATCACGACCGTCGTCGGGACACCCGTCGCCGCGACGGCGCGGATGAGCGCCTCCTGATGCCCGGGGAGCGCGAGACGGGCCCGGTCGCGGAACTCGCCCTCCTCGATCCCCGCGACGATCACCGCCACGTCGCTCGTCCGCGCGATCGCGACCGCCTCGGCGATCCGTGCCGCATGGTCCTGCGGCACTCCCGAGTCCCAGACGAGCTTCACTCGCGCATTGCCGGTGCTCTCGAAGTAGTCGAGCCGGATGGCGTGCCGGCTTCCCGGTGCGAGCGTGATGGGCACGAGTCGCGCGCCGAAGGAGCGCTTCTCCCAGGCATCGATCACCAGGCGGCCATCGATCCAGAGGCGGTAGCCGTCGTTGCCCTCCACACCGATCCGCGTGAGCCCGCTCGCGGGCGCGATGAGGGTGCCGGTCCAGCGGACGGAGTACCAGTCATATGGTATGCCCTGCCCCGGCGAGCTGAGCGTCCAGCCGAAGTCGATCCGCTCGTCGGTGCGGGTGATGCGCGGCGCACCGGTGAAGGCGTTGTCGGCCCAGTACTCGCCGCGGAGCCCGCGCCGCGCGGCGGTGCCATCCTGCCACTCGAGATTCGCGGAGGGCACTACCATATGAGTGGGGGCGAGCCGCGTCGCGCCGCGGGCGAAGCGCACCGTGGTCCCCCGTCCCGCCCGTTCGCGGATCGCATCGAGCACCGAGACCGGCGCGATGCCCGATCCGGAGTAGCCGCCGAAGCGCACGGTGTCGGCGTCGGACCCGATCACCGCGATCCGGCGGATGTCCTGCTCGAACGGGAGCGTGCGCGGCGTCAGCGTGTCGACCGTGGCGGGCACGCCGCCGTTGCGCGCCGCGGGACCTTGCCCCGCGCGCGGCGCGTTCCGCAGGAGCACGAGCGACGCCAGCGCCGCCTCACGCGCGATGGTCCGATGCTCGGCGCTGTTGGCCCAGTACGCCGCCGACTCGGGGTGGATGCGCGCGTCGTCGAAGAGCCCGAGGGCGATCTTCTGCCGCAACACGCGCAGCACCGAGGCGTCGAGGAGGCTGTCCGGGACGACGCCGTTGGTGATGGCACGGAGATACGGGCGGTGCTCGGGATACGACGACTGGAAGATCACGTCGAGGCCGGAGCGGAAGGCATGCGCCGTGGCGGTCGCGGTCGATGCCTCGGTGCGCGCGAGCACCGTCGCCCCCGCCGTCGCCGCGGCGTCGGAGATGATGAACCCCGGGAATCCCCACGCGCCCTTGAGGACGTCGGTCATGAGCATGCGACTCTGGGTCGCCGGTGACCCATCGACCGTGTTGTACGCCGTCATCACGGACCGCGCGCCCGCCTGCTGCACGAGCGACCGGAAGGGCGGGAAGAACCGTTCCTCGAGGGCGCGCGGGCTCGCCTCGATGGGATACGAGTCCCGTCCGCCCTCGCCGACGTTCGCGATGAAGTGCTTGGGCGTGGTGATGATCCCCATCGTCTCGAACGCGCGGACATGCTGGCGTCCCATGACGCCGGTGAGGTGCACATCCTCGCCGAAGGTCTCCTCGGTCCGTCCCCAACGCACGTCGGTCGCGAGGTTCACCACCGGCGAGAGCACCATGCGGATCCCGCGACTGCGCGTCTCGCGCGCGGCGGCATCGTGCACGCGCCGCACGAGCGCCGAGTCGAAGGTGGCGGCGAGGCCGATGGCCTGCGGGAAGACGGTGGCGCCCTCACGCATGAGCCCGTGCAGGGCCTCGTCGAACGGGATGATGGGGATCCGGAGGCGCGACCGCTCGCGGAACCAGCGCTGGATGGAATCCACGCGTGCGGCATGTGCCCGCGCCGCATCCCGGGCCGGGATGCCCGGCCGCGCACCGATCTGCAGCCCGAAGATCCCCCGTGAATAGTCGTACGACGCCGAGTCGAGGTCGCCGGGGATCATGAACAGCTGCCAGAACTTCTCCTCGCGCGACATCTCGGCGAGGAGGGCGCGGGCGTCGCGACCCTGCGCTGACAGGGGCGCGCCGAAGGCCAAGGTCACCAGAAGGAGGGCGCGGATCGTGGGAGGACGCATCGCGGGAATCTGCCCGCTGGGGGCACACCTTGCCACAGTGGGGGTAGGAGGCGAGCGTATTGGTCGTCATCCACCCCTTCGGAGGAATCGTGCGTCTCCCCGCTCTCATCTTCACCGCGGCACTCGTGGCAACCGCCGCGGCGCCGGTCCAGGCTCAGGACGCCGACCGATCGGTCGCCAACGGCGGCGTCCGCGTCGCCGGCTGGCAGGGCCGCGTCGACCGCCGTCCCGCCTCGCAGGGCAAGACCATCAACGACTCCCGCTTCGTCTCCGAGAACGGGGCCTTCCGCATCTCGGTCGGCCCGGCCGGCAACTTCTGGAACCCGGCCAACACCGCGAGCGGCGACTACGACGTGATGGCGACGTTCAAGGAGCACAAGATGGCGGCGAGCCATCCGCACTCGTACGGCATGTTCATCGGCGGCGCGGACCTCACGTCGGACACCGAGACGCTCATGTATTGCATCGTGTACGGCAACGGCACGTACGCGATCAAGACCTTCCACGGCGCGAAGGTGACGGAGCTCGTGAAGCCGACGACGCATGACGCGATCCACAAGGCGGATGCGAACGGCGAATCGACCAACTCGGTCGGCTGGCGCGTGCGCGGGGGCCAGGCCTCCTGCCTGGTGAACGGACAGGTCGTGAAGACCCTCGAGCGCGCCGAGTTCGTCGCGGCGGACCGGCTGACGTCGACCGACGGCGTGTACGGGATCCGGGTCAGCCACAACCTCGAACTGACCGTGTCGGGGATGATGAAGCACTGAGATCGGCGGCGCTGCGGTTCGGACGATCCCGATTCGCACGACCAGCACGACCAGCATCACCAGAGGGGCACAGGGAACACAGGGGCACATCCCCCTGCGCTCCCTGTGCCCCTCTGGTTCCCGCCGTCGCCGTGGCCGCGTCCGTCGTGGTCGGCCACTGATGCCTTGCCCAACCCCGCCTCAAGTATTACCGTATCGGAGTATAGAGGATTGAACCCGCCCCGCTCTCCCCCCGAACGAGCAGGAGCTCCAGTGCGCGCCCGTCTCCTCATTTTCCTCGCGGCCGTCACCGCCGCCGCCTGCGGCCCCAAGGCCGCCGAGACCCCCGTCGTCGCCGACGCCAAGGCCGTCACCTTCGTGGAGTCCGCCTGGACACCACTCCGCGAGGCCGACATCCCCAACGATTCCATGGGGGCCTCCATCAAGCGCGGGCTCTATCTGCTCCGCTTCAGCCCCGAGAGCCTGCCCGCCTACGCCACCGGCAGCCTCCGCTGCACGAGCTGCCATCAGGATGACGGCCTCAAGCTCTCCGCGGCGCCGCTCACCGGCTCGCACGCGCGATTCCCCAAGTACATGCCGCGCTCCGGCGCCGTCATCGCGCTCGCCGATCGCGTGAACTACTGCTTCACCCGCTCGCTCGCCGGCAACGCGCTCCCGGTCGAGAGCCGCGAGATGACCGACATCCTCGCGTACCTCGCGTTCATCTCGAAGGACATCCCGGTGGGCACCAAGATCGCCGGCGCGGACGGCCTCATCTCCGAGCCCGACACGCTCGTCGGGGACGCGGCGCGCGGTGCGGCCCTCTACACCAGCAAGACCTGCATCACCTGCCACGGCGCGACGGGTGCCGGCAATGGTCCCATCCCCGCGCTCTGGGGCCCCGGCTCCTACTCGGTCGGCGCCTCCATGACGCGCCTCGAGCGCGCCGCGAGCTTCATCCGGCACAACATGCCGCAGACCGCGCCGGGGACACTCACCGCGCAGGAAGCCTTCGACCTCTCGGCCTACATCAACTCGCAGCCGCGCCCCGATTCGCCGGGGAAGGAAGGCGACTGGCCGATGGGCGGCGCCCCCGCGGACGTGCCGTACGACACGAAGGGACACAAGGCGTTCAACCCGCCGCCGCTCCTCCCGCGCGCCAATCCGCGCGGCGCACTCGTCCCCAATCCGCCTGTCGTCGGCCGCTCGAATCGATAGGTTCTCCCGATGACCGACTCCCTCCCCCCAGAGGACGCGCACACCGCGTCCCTCCCGCTCACGCGCCGCGACCTGCTCGCCGGCGCGGTGGGCACGCTCGGCGGCGCGGTGCTCGCCGGCCTCCCGATCGCGCTCGACGCGCAGGGCGCCAGCGAGGCCGCTGCGCGCCCCGTCGTCCCCGCGGACGCGACCAAGCTGCAGGGTGGCGCAACGACGCCGCTCGGGGCGCGGAGCGCCTTCGAGACGCCCACGCGCGCCCCGTACGGGGAGACGACCGGGTCCTCGCTCACGCCGTTGCAGGACCTCGCGGGCTCCATCACGCCGAGCGACCTGCACTTCGAGCGGCATCACGCCGGGATCCCCGCCCTCGATCCGGCGCGGCACACGCTCACCATCCACGGGCTCGTGGACAAGGCGCTCACCTTCACGCTCGACGACCTCAAGCGCTTCCCGCAGGTCGTGCGCCCCTACTTCATCGAGTGCTCGGGCAACGGTCGCGCGTCGTTCCGCGACCCCAAGCCCGAGATGACCGCGCAGAAGGTCGCCGGCATGGTGAGCACCTCGGAGTGGACCGGCGTCCCGCTCGCGACGCTCTTCCGCGAGTGCGGCGTGAAGCCCGAGGCCAAGTGGTTCCTCGCCGAGGGCGGCGACGCCTGCCTCATGACGCGCTCGGTACCGGTCGAGAAGGCGTTCGACGACGCGATGATCGTCTGGGCGCAGAACGGCGAGCCGCTCCGCCCGGCGCAGGGGTACCCGATGCGCCTCCTCCTTCCCGGCTGGGAGGGGAACATCAACGTGAAGTGGATCCGTCGCCTCGAGCTCGGCACGCAGCCGTGGATGACGCGCTGGGAGACCTCGAAGTACACCGACCCGCTCCCCAACGGCACGGCGCGCCGCTTCACGTTCGAGCTCGATGCCAAGTCGATCATCACCACACCCTCCGCCCCGGACCGGGTCGCGACGCGCGGCTGGCATGCGGTGAGCGGACTGGCCTGGAGCGGACGCGGTCGCATCACGCGGGTCGAGGTGAGCGCCGATGCCGGGAAGAACTGGCGCGACGCCGAGCTCCTCGGCCGGTCGGAGCCCAAGTCGACGGTGCGCTTCCAGTACATGTGGGAATGGAATGGCGGCGAATCGGTGCTGCTGAGCCGGGCGACCGACGAGGCGGGCTACGTGCAACCCACGCGCACGGCGCTCATCGCCGAGCGCGGACTCGGCACCGACTACCATTTCAACCAGATCGTGGGTTGGAAGGTCGCCGGCGACGGCACGGTCACCTTCCACGGGGAGACCTGAGCATGCGCGCTTCGCTCCTCCTCACGCTTCTCGCGGTCGCTGCCTGCGGTGGCGGCACCGCCGAGGGGTCCGCGACGACGTCCACGGTGGACACGGGCCGGCGCTACGGCATCGGTCGCCCGGCGCCCGATTCGCTCGTGCGGGCGATGGACACCGACATCGGCGCCGAGGGCGCCGAGCTTCCCCCGGGCAAGGGGACCGTCGCCGAGGGTGGCGTCCTCTACAAGGCGCAGTGCGCGATGTGCCACGGCCAGAACGGCGAAGGGATGGCCCCGGCCTTCCCGCAGCTCACCGGGCGCCCCGCGGCGGCCGAGGACTTCCCGTTCGCCAAGGATCCCAAGCTGCCGCACACCATCGGCAACTACTGGTCGCACGCGACGACGCTGTTCGACTACATCAAGCGCGCGATGCCGCACACCGCGCCCGGATCGCTCACCGACGACCAGGTCTATGCGCTCTCGGCGTACCTGCTCGCGGTGAACGACGTGATCGCGGATGATGCGACGCTCGATGCGGCGGCACTACGCGCCGTGAAGATGCCCTACGCGGACCGTTTCGTGCCGGATGATCGCCGGCCCGGCGCCGCGCGATAGACTCCCCCAAGCAGGAGCTCTCATGCAGTCCGACGCACCAGTCGCGATCCCCGTCGCGCCCAAGACCCCCTGGGTCTTCTACGGGGTCCTCTTCGGCATCCTCGGCGCCATCTCCATCATCGTCTGGGGGCCCATCGGCGTCTCGGGCACCTACCCGCGCTTCATCGGCGCGATCCTCCAGGTGCTCGACCCGAGCTACGCCGAGGCCAATCCGTACCTCAAGCGGATGGGGTCGCTCTTCAAGCCGGAGAGCTTCCTCGTCGTGGGCCTGCTGATCGGCGGGTTCCTCGGGGCGCGGCTCAACCGCGAGAAGGCACCCAAGTGCGAGATGGCGCATCCGGGCGAGACCACCAAGGCCAAGCGCTATCGCGATGCGTTCATCGGCGGGTTCCTGATCGTCTTCGGCGCCCGCGTGGCCGGTGGCTGCACCAGCGGCCACATCATCTCCGGCATCACCCAGCTCTCGGTGAGCGGGTTCATCTTCGCCATCGGCGTCTTCGCGACCGGCATCCTGTCGGCCAAGATGCTCTCGGGCCGCCGCGCGGCAGGAGCCTGATCGTGCTCATCCCCATCCTCTCCATCCTGATCGGCGTCGGCATGGGCTTCTTCATCCAGCGCGTGAAGGCCTCGAGCCCCGCGATGATCACGAAGAACCTGCGCCTCGAGAACCTCTCGGTCATCAAGTTCATGGCGCTGACGATCGCCGTGGGCATGATCGTCACCTACGGCATCTCGACCTTCGCGCCGCAGATCCTGCACTTCGACGTGAAGCCGACGTTCGTCGTCGGCGTGCTCCTCGGCGGCCTCATCTTCGGCGTCGGCTTCGGCATCGGCGGCTACTGCCCCGGGACCTGCGTCGTCGGCATCGGCGAGGGGCGCACCGATGCGATCGCGGCGATCGGCGGCGGCGTGGTCGGCGCGCTGGTCTTCACGCTGGTCTACACGACGCTCATCGACCCGATCGTGAAGATGGCGAACCTCGGGAAGATCACCCTCGCGGACGTGCTGCACGTGAACCCGTTCGTGATGGCGCTGATCGTCGGCGCGATCTTCCTGACGGTCATCAAGCTGCTGCCGACGGACGTGAAGAAGGCCGGCTGAGCGTCCCGCTGCACCCGACAGCGGCAAGAAGCCCCCGGCGGATCGCTCCGCCGGGGGCTTCTTCGTTCCTGCCGGGACCGGACCGCGGGTCAGGTGCTCACTTCGCCGGCCGGAAGGTGAAGCCGACGAGGAGCGACGTCTCCGACATCGCGCTCTTCACTGTCGTCCCCGGCACCGCGGTCGGACGATACATCGCGCCCTCGATCGAGTTCTCGAGCGCCTTGTAGGCCGAGATGTTGAGCTCGACGCCATTGGCGATGGCGAATCCGATGCCACCCGTCAGGTGGTGCTGCACCACGGCGGGCGCCGGGATGTTGAACATCGACTGCTCGTCCGGGATGGGGTTGCCCGAGAAGTTGTAGCCGCCGCGCAGCGTCACGCGGTCACTCGGCTTGAACTGCAGGCCGGCGGCCACGACGGCGATGTCCTCCCAGCCGAAGCCCCGCACCGACCCGTCCGCGTCGTATCCCTTCTCCTCGAAGCCCTTGGTGCTGCCGTACGTCACGTACTTCGCATCGAGGCCGAACTCGAGCCGATCGCTCGGCCGGAGGGAGACGCCCACGCCGTAGATCGCGGGCACGTCCATGCGGAAGGCGACGGTGCGCGCCGTGCCGTAGTTCGGCAGGTTCGGGTTCGCGTGCGTCATGTTGAACTCGAAGTCGCTGAACATCTGCGGCGACGTGTAGGCGAGGCCGAGCGTCACGGTGGGCGTGAGCGCGTACTGCAGGCCGGCCTGGAACCCGAAGCCGAACACGGCGTCGGCGGCGGCCGCGCTCGGATAGAACGACCGGTCATCCGCGGTGCCCGGCGTGAGGTCCACGCCCGGATCGTAGTCCGGCGCGGCGATCGGCATCGGATCGACCGCGAGCGACGACCAATCGATGTTCGCGGCGAGTCCGATGCTCAGCTTCTCCCCCGCCTTCCACGCGATGGCCGGCGAGATCTTCATGAGCTGGAAGTTGGAGTACACGCTCCCGAAGCCGTTCGGCCGCGGCATGAGGATCGGATTGGTCGGGTCGGCCGCGTAGTTCACGCCGAAGCCGCCGATGCCGAGCCCCGCGAGCCCGATCACGACGCCGTTGTCGAGGCGTGTGCTGAAGCCGAAGGCGGGGATCGGTGTCCAGTCGGCATCGCTCGTCGTGCTCCCGCTCATGGGGCCGAAGCTCGACGAGACGGTGCGCTCGGGCTTCATCAACTCGAAACCCATCTCGAGGTTGGTGCCATCGAACGCGGCCAGCCCGGCCGGATTGGTGAAGAAGGAGCCGAGGAGACTCTGGTTGGAGGCGATGCCGATGCCGCCCAGCGCCGAGTTGACGGCGCCGACGCCGTGGAGGAGATGCCCGTCGGTCGCGCGCGCTTCGCGCGGCGCGGTGACGAGCGTGAGGGCCGCGAGGGCCAGGATCGAGGGGAACCGCATGGGGCGAACCTCCTGCTATCGGGACGGCGGGGATTGGTGAGGGCCGGTGGCGGCCTCAGGGGCCACCGGGAGCGGGAACGAGTCGTCGAAGCTCACGTGCGAGCGCGTCGGTGAAGGCGGCGTCCGGCGGGAAGTGCCGGTCGAACTCCGTCGCGGTGCGCCGCTCGGTGGCCGTCGCGTCGTGCGCCGCGATCCGACGCGACCAGAAGGACCGATACGCCGCGGCACGCGACGGGAGGCGCAGGTCGAGGAGCGCGGCGCCGCATCGCACCGCGGCGACACTCGCGCGACGCGCGGCACCCGGGTCGCGGGCGTCGAGCTGCGCCGCCCGCGCGGCGCGCGTCACCGCGGGGAAGCAGACCTCGCGCGTGAACGCGTAGAGCGGGGCGGCCACGTCGGCATCGCCCGCGAAGCTGCCGACCGCGACAAGGTTGTCGCGGCGGTCCGCCGTCGCCGAGAAGATCCGCCCTTCGGGGCCGATGCCCGGCGCGACGATGAGCCGTCCCTCGTCGAGCGATTCGAGCCGGAGCCATGGCGCGAGGGCCGGACCGAACTCGGCGTCGAACAGGCGTTGCCAGGTGGCGAGTCCCGCCGGATCGGGAACGTCCGGGACGGCGCGCAGCAGCGCATCGGCGAGCGGTGGCAGGAGGTCGCGCCGCCGCGCGGGGGTGAGCGCACCCCTGAGCGCACCGGTGAGGAGCGTCGCGCGCGCCGACGGCGCGCCGTCACCGACCGCGCCGCGAAGGGCCGCTGCGAGCGCCGCACGATCGGCTGACGGATGATAGAGCGGGACGAAGTGGAGGATCTCCCCGTCGCGCGTCCCCTCGAGCGCGTGAGCGAGCGCAGGCGGGCGCGCGGACGCGCCCGGGGCCTGTGGCGCGGTGAAGTCGAGCGCCCCGGCACCGGCGAGCCTGAGGTCCGCGAGGACCGTGAACCAGGCGAGCGCCGCATCGGGCGCAACGACCATCCAGCGCGGGGCGACCGACCGGACCGGCGCGGCCGTCGCGCGATCCTGCGCGGCCGCGGATGCGAAGGCCGCCGCGGCGGCGCTGACGAGCGCCGCAACATGGAGACGCAGGAGGAGGTTCCGGATTACCATAT
>JBGATT010000219.1:0-4273 GCA_044229035.1 Gemmatimonadaceae bacterium
AGGCGGCGACGAGTGGCGCGAGGTCGATCGCGCCGTCGCAGCTGGTCTCGTCGAGCGTCCGCGCCAGCTCGGCGACCACCCCGCCGCGCGCCCGCGGCGGGAGGCGGCGCGCACGGCTCGGCGACGCGACGACGAGCCCCACCGGATCGGCGCTCGCGTGCGCGACCGCCGCGAGCGCGACGACGAGCCGCTTGGCGAGCGTCCACTTGGCCGCGAATCCCATGCTCGCCGACGCATCGACGATGAAGGTGGTGCCGAGCGTCGCGTGGTCGGGCGCCAACCGGATGAAGGCGCGATCGGAGCGCGCGAGGAGCTTCCAGTCGATCCGTCGCGGGTCATCGCCCTGGCGATAGGGGCGATACTCGGCGAACTCGGGCGCGATGCCGCGCGTGCGCGCCTGGTGCGCGCCGGGGGCGCCGCCGGGGACGGGACCGCGCGCGAGCCATCGCACGCCGCGCACGGCGTCGAGCAACGCGCCGTACGGGCCCACCGCCACGGCCTAGATCCCGGTGAGGCCGCGCGGCTCGGGCACGCGCGCGATGAGGTCCTCGACGATCCGCTCGCTGTCGATCCCTTCCGCCTCGGCGGCGAAGTTGGGGAGGACGCGATGGCGGAGCACCGGTCGCGCGACGCGCCGGATGTCCTCGGGCGCGACGGCGTGGCGGCCGGCGAGGAGCGCGGCGGCCTTGGCGCCGAGGATGAGCGCCTGGCCGGCGCGCGGTCCGGCGCCCCAGCGCACGTACTGCTCCACGAGCGGCGTCGCCTCGCCGCCCTTCGGGCGCGTGGCGCGCGCGAGCGAGGCCGCGTAGCGCAGCGCCGCATCGGAGGCGGGGATCTCGCGCGTCATCCGCTGGAGCGACTTCGCCTGCGCCGCGTCGATGATCGGCGTGAGCGCCGCCTGCCCCACGCCGGTGGTGGCGCGCAGGATCGCGACCTCCTCGTCCGCGCCGGGATAGCCGATGCGGATGTCGAAGAGGAAGCGGTCGAGCTGCGCCTCGGGGAGCGGGTAGGTGCCTTCCTGCTCGATGGGGTTCTGCGTCGCGAGGACGAAGAACGGCTCGGGGAGCGGCATCGTCTGGCCGGCGGCGGTGACGCGATGCTCCTGCATCGCCTCGAGCAGCGCGGCCTGCGTGCGCGGCGGGGCGCGGTTGATCTCGTCGGCGAGGACGATGTTCGCGAAGACCGGGCCGCGCACGAAGCGGAAGGCGCGATGCCCGGTCTGCGAATCCTCCTCGAGCAGCTCGGTGCCGGTGATGTCGCTCGGCACGAGGTCCGGCGTGAACTGGATGCGGCGGAAGTCGAGCGCCATCGCCTCGGCGACGGCGCGGATCATCATCGTCTTGGCGAGCCCGGGGACGCCCACGAGGAGGGCGTGCCCGCCGGCGACGAGCGCCATGAGGATCTCGTCGAGCACCTGTTCCTGCCCGACGATGCGGCGACCGACCTCGGCGCGCAGCTGCGCGGCCGCGGCCAGCAGGGCGTCGCGTTCGCTCGGCGTGGGGGTGCTCGCGGCGGCGGTCAGCGGACCGGCCGCCGGAGGCGGTACGTCATGAGGAAGGTCGAGCCGTCACGCGCGCCGGCGACGGTCACCGGGGTCGACTCGTCGAGCACCTCGAAGCCGCGGAGCTTCAGCACGTAGTCGTCGGCCGGGTGGTGGTGCTGGCCGAAGGCGTCGAGCACCGCCTGCTTGAGCGCGCGGCAGGTCGCGCCGGCGCCGCAGCGCACGGCGAGCGTGTCCCACAGCTCGGGGATCTGCACGCGGACGGTGATGGCCTCGGGCCCGTCGGTGCCGAGGGCGACGACGCCGGGGCGGGCGCGCAGCGCGTTGACGAGCGCGCTCACGAGACCGGCTCCAGCTGCGCCGCGGGCGGCAGCGTGGAGAGGAACTGCGCGACCTGCGCGTCGAACATATAGGAAGAGCCGGTGACGGCGGTGCCGCCGGCCTCCTCGTTGGCGGCGATGACGATCTCCTCGCCGCCCTGTCCGCGCAGGCTCATCCAGGTGGGCCCCTGCTTCTCGAGGAAGGCGGAGTAGATCCCGGAGCCACGCGAGAAGTACTCGCGCGCCGCCTCGAGGACGTCCGCGGCGGGGAGCGAGGTGCGGTGCTGCTGGAGGGTGCGGCCGGTCTGCTGGTGTCTCACGTGGGTTCCTCTGTTGCTTCGACAACCGGTACGGTCGGGGGGTTCACTGCGTTGATGGAATCTAGCGCGGCGTCGGCGCGGCGCAGGCGGTCCTGCAGGTCCGACTTCTCGGCGATGGCGGCCATGATGTCGGCGACGGCGCGGAGGAGGTGGCGGACGCGCGAGTCGGGGGAGCCGGCGTCGGTGAAATAGAAGGTGGTCGCGCCGACGACCGCGCCGTTGGTGAGGAGCGGGAGCGCGACGAGGGCCTTGAAGCCGAGCTCGCCGGCGACCTCCTGCCAGTCCTCGAGGGTGGGATCGGCGAAGACGTCGGGGACCTCGATGACGCGGCGCTCGCTCACGGCCTCGCCGCTGGGTCCGAAGCCCACGCGGACGCGCATCTCGCCGAGCCAGGGGCGCCACCGATCGGGCCACGCGTGCGCGGCGACGAGGCGCATGAGTTCGGACGCGCCGTCGAGGACGAAGACGGACCCGAGCGAGGCGCCGACGACGGGACAGGCGCGATCGAGGGCGAACTGGAACGCTTCGTCGGCGCGTTCGGCGACGAGGAGGGTGTGGACGAGGTCGCGGAGGAGCGCGACGTCGCGATCAGGGCCCGTGGCCTCGGTGGAGGCGGGGGTCGGGGTGCGCCAGATGCGGCGGCGAGGGGTGGGAGGCACGCCGGAGAATAGCGCCACAACGTGGCGCAGGAGAAGGAGTTACGCGGTCGTGCGAGCGGCCAGGCGGTTCGGCGAATGCAGATTTGTGATTTGGCAGCATCAACAAGTGTCTGACGGGGCTCAACGAGTGCGCTGCGGGGCTCAACGAGTGCGTGGCGGGACTCAATGAGCGCGTGGCGAGGCTCGACGAGCGAGCTGCAAGGAGATTCGAGTGCGTGGCGAGGCTCGACGAGCGAGCTGCGGGACGATTCGAGCGCGTGGCGACTCTCAACGAGCGCGTGGCGAGGCTCGACGAGCGCGTGGCGAGGCTCAATGAGTGCGCGGCGAGGTGACTCGAGTGCGTGGCGAGCGAGAATTCTCCTCTGGCGAGCTCGAACGCGCGGTCAGCGAGTCTCCTTTCGCTCGTGACCGGTCTCGTTTCGCGGTCTGCGAGCTAGAACGAGCGGACAGCGAGACGCATTTCGGGAGTGGCGAGCCTCAACGAGGGAGCGACCGGACGAATCGAGCGCGTGGCAAGGGAGAACTCGGACTTGGCAAGGTCGATCGAGGGTGCTCCGGGGGAGTTCGAGGACGCTGCGAGCGGCCTCGAGGGTGCTGCGAGCGATATCGGGGGTGCTTCGCGGTCGAAACGGCGTGCATCGCGCGCGGTCGAGCGTGCGACGAGGGTCATCCCGTGGTCGACCAACGCCGATGCGGGTCGCGTCAGGCTCGTGCGGAGCGCTACCGGGGCGGCTGATCGGCGCTTCGCGCGCACACGAGGAGCAACAAGGCGCCCGCGACGATCGTCACCGCCTTCTGCGCGAGCACCATCGTCCGCAGTCCGTCCGTCGTGCCCGTCGAGGGCCCGAACGTGATCAGCAAGGCATACGCGATCATCACGACCGTGAGCAGCAGCCACGCGGCGACGAGCCTTCGTGCGTCCGAGTCCGCTCGCGCCGCTGCGACCGTCATGAACAGCGGGACGAGCGGCGCGAGCTGGAACGCGAGGCGCGTGAAGCGCACATGCCACTCCATCACGCGATCCTCCGGCGTGAGCGCGACGCCCGCGAACGCGGTGCAGACGACGAGCGCGGCCACGAACGCCGCCTGCGCGGCGCGGCGACTCTCGGCGCGCGCCGCGTACGACCGGATGACCGGCCAGAGCCCGCTGCCGAATCCGATCACCATCGCGCCCATGCTCAGCACGAAGAGCGCGCTGCCGAACGCGTTGCCGCGACCGTCGTACGCGACGGTCATGCCGAGGTCGCTCAGGAAGTTCTGGTCGAGCGTGTAGCCGACGGTGTGCGCATCGAGCTGCGTGCCCCCGGGGTAGCGGAGCATCGCGAGCAGAGCCAACGCCGCGGAGGCGACGAGCAACAGGAGGATCAGGCCGGTCCACTCCCCGGCAGCAACCGCGCGGCCATCCACCGTGCGTCGACCGCACGCTGCGGACCTTCGATCTCGGCGCCCGCAAGTGCGCCGTCGAAGAGCACC
>JBGATT010000220.1:0-4257 GCA_044229035.1 Gemmatimonadaceae bacterium
CCCCTCGTTCACCGCGTCGACGGCGAAGTGCACCGCCGCCTGG
Organism: Gemmatimonadaceae bacterium; assembly: GCA_044229035.1. Classification (GTDB taxonomy): domain Bacteria; phylum Gemmatimonadota; class Gemmatimonadetes; order Gemmatimonadales; family Gemmatimonadaceae; genus Pseudogemmatithrix. Next base: position 44 of record JBGATT010000220.1, read on the forward strand.
GCCGGGCGCTTGGCGTTGCGCGTCTGCAGCATGTACAGGCGGCCGTCCTCGATCGTGAACTCGGTGTCCTGCATGTCGCCGTAGTGGCGCTCGAGCGTGCGCAGGATGTCGAGCAGCTGCGCGTAGACCTCCGGCATCCACGCCTCGAGCTCGGCGAGGTCGCGCGGGGTGCGCACGCCGGAGACGACGTCCTCGCCCTGGGCGTTCTGGAGGAAGTCGCCGCTCGGGTCGCTGAAGCCCGTCACCTCGTTGCGGCTGAACGCGACGCCCGAGCCGCTCGTCTCGCCCTTGTTGCCGAACACCATCTGCTGGACGTTCACCGCGGTGCCCCAGTCCTCGGGGATGCGGTTCTGGCGCCGGTACTCGATCGCGCGCGCGCCCATCCACGAGTCGAACACCGCGAGCACCGACTGCTCAAGCTGCTCGCGCGGCTCGGCCGGGAAGTCGTAGAACGAGCGGAAGCGGTGCACGAGCTCGCGCAGCGCGGCGGTGTCGAGCTCGGTGTCGAGCGTCACGCCGCGTTCGCGCTTGACGTCGGCGATCGCGTCCTCGAAGCGCTCGCCGGGGATCCCGCGCACGACGTTGCCGAACATCTGCACGAAGCGCCGGTAGGAGTCCCAGGCGAAGCGCTCGTTGCCGGTCGCCGCCGCGAGGCCCTCGACCGACTCGTCGTTGAGGCCGAGGTTGAGCACGGTGTCGAGCATCCCGGGCATCGAGTCGCGCGCACCCGAGCGGACGGACACGAGCAGCGGGTCGTTGCGGTCGCCGAGCCGCCTGCCCGCGTGCGCCTCCAACCGCGCCAGCGCCTCGTCGACCTGGGCGGCCAGGTCCGGCGGCGCGACGCGGCCGGCACGCATGTAGGCGACGCAGGCCTCGGTCGTGATCGTGAAGCCCGCGGGCACGAGCGCTGCGCCGAGGATGCGCGTCATCTCCGCGACGTTCGCGCCCTTGCCTCCGAGCAGCGTGCGCATCCCGCGCGATCCTTCGCTGAAGTCGTAGACGAGCTTGGTGGATGCCGGCGCCGGCGGGCGCGTCGTCGAAGCGGCCATCTGCGGGTTGTCCTCTCCCTCTCGGGTCTCGCGCACGGCGCGCGAGCGTCAGGTGTGACCCTCGCCGGTCCCCGCGCCGCGGGCATCCGCAGGGGCGCACCACCGAGCCGCGTAGTTTGCCGCAACCCGGTCCGCAGTCGTGAGGGATGGCGCGGGCGTGTTTCGGCGCGATGGTTGGCCTCATGAGGGGCCTTGACGCCGAGGCACTCGAGTTCACGCTCGAGTCCATCACGGAATTCGCGCACCGGGAACTCCCGGATGCCGTGCTGCTCGACCTCGACGAGCGCGACACGTTTCCCGAAGCACTCGTCCGCCGCATGTGCGGAGAGGAACTCGGGATCCAACTCGTGTTCGTCCCGGAGGAATACGGGGGCATGGGCGGCAACGCGATGGACGTCTACCGCGTCTGCGAGTGCATGGCCCGCATCGACCTGGGCGTCGCGACCTCGGTCCTGGCGACCTTCCTGGGCAGCGACCCGATCACCGTCGGCGGCACCGAGGAGCAGAAGGCGCGCTGGATGGGCCGCATCGCCGAAGAGGGCATCCTCTTCGCGTACGGCGCGACCGAGCCCGACGCCGGAAGCGACCTGGCTGCGCTGAAGACCGTCGCCAGGCCGATCGGTGAGGACGGCTCCGTCACGGGCTACCGCATCACCGGGGCCAAGCAGTGGATCTCCAACGGCGGCGTCGCCGAGCTCGCGACGATCCTGGCGCTCGCCCCCGGCGGCCCGACCTGGTTCGTCGTCCCGCACGACGCCGAGGGCTTCACGCAGGGCCACCCCGAGCACAAGCACGGGATCCGCCTCTCGAACACGGCGGCGCTGTTCCTCGAGGACGTCGAGGTGCCCGCCGCGGACCTCGTCGGCCTCGTCGAGGGCCAGGGGCTCCAGCAGGCCCAGCAGGTCTTCGGCTACACGCGCCTGATGGTCGCGGCCTTCGGGCTCGGCGCGGGCTGGGCGGCGCTCGACCGCGCCATCCCCTACTCGCAGGAGCGCATGCAGGCCGGCGGGCCGCTCAGCGAGAAGCAGGGCTACACGCACAAGCTGATCGTCCCGCACGCGGTCGCGCTCGAGGTCGGGCGCGCCGCGATCGAGGAGACGGCCGCACGCATCGACGCGGGCGAGGGCACGCTGAACACCGAGGGCGCGATCGCGAAGTACCTCGCGACGGAGGCCGGCAACGCCGCCGCGGACGCGGCGATCCAGGCGCTCGGCGGCTACGGCTTCACGCACGAGTACCTCGTCGAGAAGATCCGCCGCGACGTGCGCATCACGACGATCTACGAGGGCACCTCGGAGATCATGGAGATGACGATCGCGCGCGATCGCTGGCAGCAGCACCTCAAGACGCGCGGCGACCACTACCACGCGATCGCGCGTGAGCTCGAGGCGCTCCCGCCGCAGGTCGGCGGCGACATCGCCGCCCTCGCCCACCACGCGCTCGCCGAGATGCTCGAGGCCTGCCGGACCGCGCGGCTGACGCGCCACCAGCACATCCTGCTGCGCCTCGGCGAGCTCGAGGCGCGGACGGAGGGCGCAGGTGCGCTCGCGCGGCGCGCCGCCGCGGTCGCCGCCGGGACGACCGTGGAGAAGACGTCAACCCGCTTCGACGCCGCGGCGCTCGCCGCGATGAGCCGCATCGCCGCCCGCGAGGCGGCGCTCACCATCACCACGGAGGGGCTGCGCTGGGTCGGCGCCGCGGAGGGCGGCGACGCCACCGCACTCGCCGCCCGGATGGGCCTCCCCGCAGTCCAGGCGGCGCAGGCCGGCCTCATGGCCGACCTGGACCTCGTCGCCGACGTTCTCTACCGCCGGACCTGAAGGACACCATGAGCACACCCGCCGAGCACGCCATCGCCATCGTCGGCGTGGGCGCGATCCTCCCCGACGCCCCCGACGCGGACGCCTTCTGGCACAACGTCACCGGGGGCCGCTACTCGATCTCCGAGGTCGACCCGCGGCGCTGGGACCCGGACCTGTACTACGACGCGGACCCGCACGCGCCCGACCGCACCTACTCGAAGATCGGCGGCTGGGTGCGCCACTGGCAGTGGGAGCCGCTCGCGTGGCACCTGCCGATCCCGCCGACCGTGTCCGAGGCGATGGACGACGCGCAGAAGTGGGGCGTCGCGTGCACGCGGATGGCGCTCGCCGACTACGGCTGGCCGGAGCGCCCGCTCGACCTGGAGCGCACCGCCGTCGTGCTCGGCAACGCGATGGCCGGCGAGCACCACTACCTGACGTCGATGCGGCTGTCGTTCCCCGAGATCGCGCGCGAGCTCGCGGCCACGCCGACCTACGCCGGCCTTCCCGCCGACGCCCGCGCGGCGATCGCCGCCGAGCTGCACACGAACGTCGAGTCCTGGCTGCCGCCGACGACCGAGGACACGATGCCCGGCGAGCTCGGCAACTGCCTCGCCGGCCGGATCGCGAACCTCTTCAACCTGCGCGGGCCGAACTTCGTCGTCGATGCGGCGTGCGCGTCGGCGATGGCGGCGATGGACGCCTCGATCGAAGGGCTCGTCGAGGGCGAGTTCGACGCCGTGCTCACCGGCGGGATCGACCGCAACATGAGCGCCGCGACATTCATCAAGTTCTGCGCGATCGGCGCCCTGTCGGCGACGGGGACGCGCCCCTACCGCGACGGTGCCGACGGGTTCGTGATGGGCGAGGGAGCCGGGCTGATGCTGCTCAAGCGCCTGGCCGACGCCGAGCGCGACGGGGACCGCATCTACGCGGTCGTGCGCGGGATCGCGGGATCGAGCGATGGCAAGGGCAAGGGCATCACCGCACCCAACCCGATCGGCCAGAAGCTCGCGGTCGAGCGCGCGTGGGCGAAGTCCGGCCTGACGCCCGACGCGTGCGGGCTGATCGAGGGGCACGGGACGTCGACGCGCGTCGGAGACGTCGTCGAGCTGACCGCGCTCGCCGAGGTGTTCGCGGGCGCCGGTCTGGCGCCCGGCTCGGTGCCGATCGGCTCGGTGAAGTCCAACATCGGCCATCTCAAGGGCGCCGCGGGCGCTGCAGGGCTGCTCAAGGCGGCGCTGTCGCTGCACCACAAGGTGCTCCCGCCGAGCCTCGGCGGCGAGCCGCCGAACCCCAACCTCGACTGGTCGGCGAGCCCGTTCGCGATCAGCACCGAGCTGCGCGAGTGGGAGGCCCCCGG
>JBGATT010000047.1:0-19292 GCA_044229035.1 Gemmatimonadaceae bacterium
TGGAGCCGCCGCAGGTCCCGAACGGAGCAGCCCGCCGGGAGGTGGACGATCCGGATCGGCCGGTCCCGCGCCGCCGCCAGCAGTTCGCCGACCAACGCACGGCCGTCCCGCGTTCCGGCCGCGATGACTCGGAGGGGGCCCGATGACACGGTGAGGAGATGTTCGATGAGACGCGCGCGCCCGTGCGCGTCCGGCACCCTCGCGCACGACGCCACCCAATCGGCTCCATGGCGGCACAGCATCAACGCATCGAGCGGATCGAGCGTGCAGACCAGCTCACGGGCGTGAGCCGCCGGCGGCGGGGTGAAGAGCAGAGCGTCCGGGGCGCCCGAGGGCGCTACGAGTTCCCAGATCGGGTGCCCGGTTCGGGATCCCGAGCGGGCACCGATCGCGGTTGAGGTGCCAGGCAACGGCACCACGAGGCAACCACGGAGGCGTTCGCGCCCATTGCGCAACAGGAAGCCCTCCGCGATCCACGCCGTGCGCGTGACCGCCGCATCGCGTGGCGACCGAGGCAGCAGCGCCCGCTGGGCGGTGCGGTCGACGAACCCGAGCCGGTGCTCGGCGATCGTCGCTCGCGTCGCGAGCCCGAGACGCTCCAGCTGCGCGCACAGCGTTGGGTTGGCCAGCAGGCGCGAATGATAGTGCGCGAGCAGGCGGATGACGGGTCCCGACTCGGCCGCGGCGTCCATGCCCAGTGGACACGCGCGATCGGATCAGGGTTGCGCGACAGTGGTGAGCCTCGGGGCTCGCAAGCGAGATGACACGGCCGCCAGGATCAACCGCGCGCTCACCGTCCGGTGGCAAGACGCCAGATCGGAACGTGGCTCCAACCGCTCATGGTATCGAGCCTCCGGCAGTCCCAGGGTGATTTAGGATGCGGGGAGTGCGCCTGCCGCTTCAGAGGCGGGAGCCGATTCCGTCCTTCCGAGCCTGGGGGACTCCGGGGCGACTCAGCCGCGCCAGTTCGTCACTCATCGCAGAGGCACGCAGTTGTGACCGCACCGGTCCACGCGTCCCGATTCCTTCCATTCACTCGCGAGCGACGTTCCACTGCACTCCTTTGCTGGAACGCGCTCTAGCACAGTCACGGAGGGCGTTCATTAGGGCAGCAGCAGCGCGCCTACTGGACGTGACATCCAGTGCGAAATCCAGAACCGCCAACCGCACGAGCGGACCGTCGTTCTCACTCTCGGTAAGCGGAGGTGCGGCCTTCTCGCCCGCAATCGCTTCTCGCTGCTCAAGCCAGATATAGATCGGATAGAGACTTGGCCCAACAGTCTGCCGAAGTCTCCAGAGTCGCGCGACGAGCTCGGTAGGGGGCAGAGCGAGCATGAGTGATCTCGCATCGCTTGCTTGCTCCTCCGACAGGGTCGGAAACTCGAAGTCGTAGGTGAACTGTTGCGCGCGAAGGTGCACCATGAGAGTCGCGAGGAACCACCCTGAACACTCGACGAACTCTGGATTCGCCTCGCGACGAGGGTCAACCACTGTCGCGCGGTCATTCCCTCGTGATTGACTGACCAACACGGCGAGCGCTGGTTCCCCCGTGTCGCATTGCAGGGGCCACGTTCCGTTCACGGTAACCTCGATCGCATCGCAGTTCGTCACAACACTCTCCCCCGAGAGATGTCAGAGGCCGATTGGCGCAAGCAAGATGAAGAAGAAGACCGTAGTGATCAGGCCGGCCATCCCAAGCTCGGGAGAGGGCGTGGGAAGACGCGGACGCCAACCGTGCCTCGGTCCATCGACTTGTGCAGGGGGCACGGGTCGCTCGACGATTTCGCGCGCCGGGCCCATGCCCGGCCAATCATCATCGTCGGGACCACTATCACACTTCTTCTTCTGGTACTTTCGAATGTAGGACTTGATTTCGTTCTGGCGCTGTCGAATCTGCTTCTCGTGCCCCGTGTCGTGAATGCCCTGTGCGATCGCATCCGCCGTGCGGTCAAAGTATCCAGCGAGCAACCGTGTTGTGTGGTCAATTGCTTGCTGAAGCTCAGCGCATGACTTCAACCCAAACGGATCCGCGAAGTTGACCGGATCCCCGGCCACGAAACCGTACACGTTCGCCCCGCCCGCGATCCCGATCGGGTCCTGCTGCGTGGAACAACCCGAGCCCGAATCTAACCGCCGTTGAAGCCGCCGGCCGCCCCGGCTTAACGCGTCGTTAGGCAATAGAGGCTCACGCCTGCCGCGCGAAGCGCAGAGACGCCCCGAGCACTTAGCAGTGAGCGCTTGAGGCGGTCAGGAGTGCGAGTAGATCAACGAGTCTACCGTCCACTTCGCGTCGCGGCGAGCAGCAAACACGCGAATGTAGACGTCATCCTTCCTCGGCCGCAATAGGTGCACCACCATGTCCATCGGCGGTGTCGCGGCGTCTAAGGAGGCGGACTCGGACACGACAATAGTCAGAACTCCATCAACGCCTGCAGGTGATGATTCGCGCGCGCCCAAGACAAACCGATTTGCCGCTCGTGGCAGCTGACTGGCACGAATCGTCGCGATGACGAGAGTTGCGGCGCGTGGATCGTGTCCAACAACCGAAAGCCGCACCACGCTATCTACGAGAATCGTCTCACACGACGCACCTGAATCGCAGACGCGCGACCAGTCGATCGCCTCGACGGCGAGTGCCGCGAGCTGCGACCAGCTCGGCGCTAGCTCAGATGCCACAGAGGGGCTATCCGATTGCGCTCTCGCGCGAGGTGGCGATTGTGCTGAGCACGCAACTGCGAGCAAGACACCGAATACCAGACTCTGAAGTCGAAGCGCAACGTCACCGCGTGCGCGGTGCATGTTCGTTCGCCTGTGGGCAGCCCGACCGCTTGATTCTCTTGAATTCCTCATGAAAATCCTCCTGCTGAACCAGTTCAGTCCCACCGAAGAAGAGACCAAGGAGGTGAACCATCTCATGTCGCGCTCCGCAACGAACGGAGTCGGAGCCGGGGCTCGTGCTGACCCATGCAATGCCTTTCAGGCCGGGCAGTCTCCATCGCGCGGACCAGTACTGTATCTCATCGGACCAGAGTGCGCCGCCTCGGGCCCGACTACCGTAAACCTTGTCCTCCGCGATGACATACCAGTCCGGTTCGCGTCCCGCGACGTCGTAGTCGGCCCTGAAATCCGAATCTGAGTCGTAGGCCGCTTGCACATCACGCTGGAACTGCGCACTCCCGATGACACGCAGGCTGTCGCCGAAAGGATCCTGAAAATTGACGGGGTCACCGGCGACAAACCCATACACATTCGCCCCACCCGCGATCCCGATCGGGTCCTGCTGCGTGGAAGACCCCGCACCGGAATCTAACCGCCGTTGAAGCCGACGGCCGCCTGGGTGGGGCGACCGCGGCTTGACACGTCGCTAGGCAATCGGAGATCGTCTCGGTCCCATGCCTAGGATGCTGTCGACGCGAATGAGCACGTCAGTGAAGTGCCATCCAAGGTCAGCTCTGAAGAGCCGGCCGAAGACTGTCACTTCGTCACCGACATGCCCACGAAGCTGTCCGAAACGCCCCGTTACCTGAAGTCGCCGAACTGACAATGATTCCGAATCGGCTGTGCGATCGCTGCCCTCCACACAAACCGCAATCGCCCGCGGCAAGACAATCACGAGCACCGTATCCCGCTCGTCCAGTCTCGGCGTTTCTCCGTAGCCGGGCGGGCCGAGGTGCTCTTCTCGATCTACCGTGCCCGTCAAGGCAACCAGCCCGGTGTCCATCGGAGCGCAGCCACGGATGACAACCGCGGACTCTGGCAGCACCTGCACAACTGTCGAGTTGCGCGATTGCGCGCGATCAACCATGCGCGCCCCCGGTTCACAACCAGCGGCGGCTGCGAGCAAAAGGAGGCCTGACATCCGAAGGAGTCGCGGATTCAAGGGCTCGCTACTCCGGATTGATGATGACGGTGCCCACGGTCCACCCTTCGTGCCGCTGCATCGCGCGAATCAGCTCTGCTTTCGTAATCTCGGTCAAGTCAGAGATGAGTGTTCCAGCTCCCAAGCCGGTGGCCCGCGTAAGCGCGCGAATGTATGAGGCCGGGTCATTTCCGTCTGACGCTGGCGCGTAGCGATTGACCATCTGCTTAATGCTCAAGCTCGAGTAGGCCGCAGTCGATAACAATCGCCAGTGCGCCTCATTGCCTTCGGCAACCGTGTTGAAGACGGCAAACCCATCGGCGCTACCAGCGGCGAGATTCGATCGCCGAACGTTGCCAGGATTGTTGTTGCGCCAAGCGCGGCTTCCACCCCTCCGGACCTCCGTAGATCCATCGGCGCAGTAAAGCGTCGACTCGCGCCTACCGGTCCCGCGCGCGGAGTCAGCCTGCACGCCCTCCGGACAAAGTCCGAATGGGTCGCTGAAATTGACAGGATCCCCGCCCGCATACCCGTAGAGATTCAGCCCCCCCGCGAGCCCAATCGGGTCCTGCTGCGTGGACTGACCCAGGCCAGATTCTAACCGCCGTTGAAGCCGACGGCCGCCCCAGTGGGGCGGCCGCGGCTTAACGCGCAGTTAGGCGATTTCAGGTCCGGCCCCGACTCCAGCGCAATTGCTCATGCAGGAGCTGCTGACTCCGCGGCCCGAGCCTTTCCGCTATTGCTTCGCAAATCTCCGGTTCACCCCGAATGCGCTCGAGGACCGAGACCCCAGCTGCCTCCGTCAAACGCGGATCTTCGCTCGCGGCCATTTCTTCGAGCACCTGCAGCGAGGCATGCAGCTCGGACTCGGACAGACTCTTCACGGCGGCAATGATCGACTCCGCAAGAACGCTACCCGCCAAAATGTGCTGCGGTATGGCGTCAGGAGCCCACCAGTCGCGCAGCTCGCGAATACGATCCCGCTGCGACTCTAGGCGCTCTTCCAGGTCGCTATCGAGCGCAATCCAATTGAGAGGCTTCATTCTGGTGGCTTGGTATTGATTGCGTCCTGCAAGTCGTCCGCGATTGCCTGAGCCGTGGCGCGATCCGCGGCAGAAAGCTTCTCTCGCTTCAGAATCTTGTTCACCTGCGCCAATCGTTGCGCCGCCTTCTGCAGATGGCTTCTCCCGCCTACCCGTGCCCCAGTCAGGATCTCGTAGCGCAAAGCCCCAGCCGTACCGCCAGGAATCTCGTCGCCCGCTCTGAACAGATTCGTTATCGCGTCGTTGAGTGCGCCGTTCTCAGCCGTCGGCACGTCGTCCGCGAACCTGCTCGCGCTGCGAACGAAGCGCACCGCCCTAGAGTGTCGGATTCCCGCCGCGGCTCGCGAGATGACGCCTCGCGCCCCATCCAGCGCTGAGAAGAGCACCATCCCGATTGCCGCTGCACCATCGAAGCAGCTTGTCCCGACAGAGACCTCTGTTCCGGTGTCTCCGTCCTCGTCCCCAGGGCACAGCCCGAACGGATCCTGATAGTTGATCGGATCGCCGGCCCCATACCCGTACAGATTGAGCCCGCCCGCGAGCCCGATGGGGTCTTCCTGCGTGAACTGCCCCGCACGCGAATCTTACCGCCGCGGCTTAACGCGTCGTTAGGCGACTACGCGAGCGCCATCAGATAGTCTGCGATCTTCATGTCGAGGATTCGCTCTATCCACTCATCCTCGTTCTTCGGCATTGGCGCGAAGGCAGCATGCGTGGCCCGCGCCGGCACCTCTCGAAACCGCTTCTCGGCAAGGGCCAGCAACTCAAACGCGAACGGATCCACTACGTCTCGGAGTCCCAGTCTCGGGAGCAGCCCACGCACTTCGCCGCCGAGTTCGTCTCGATGGGCGCGGAGGGACTCTCGAAACGTCTCATTGGGCCTGAGGTATCCAGCGTCGAGCCCGAGTACGGCTCCAAGCTCGGATGCGATCGAGCCGATGCTGACGGCTCGCTCATCATCGCCCTCGCCGACTATCGCCTTCGCTAACGGCACTACCTGACGCTGCCGAAGCCTCTCTCGCACCAGCGCCGCAGCAGCGGTCAACACCGTTGTCGTCGCGTACGCCATGGGCCTCTCCTCGTAGGCTTGTGTCAGGGCTCGCGCGATTCCACGTAGCACCTTACCACGGTCGTCGCCACGTAACTCGTCGCAAAGACTGAAACCACCGCCGCTCCAGTCCCAAGGGTACCCGCAGTCTTCACAGCACCGCTTCCGACGGTTCGCACTGGAACGCCGCCCCTTACGTTCGCACCCGGTAGCGACGGAAAGCGCCGGTCGATCGAGGTGAAGGGAGAGGACCCCGGCTGACGGAACCCCTCACCGAGTTTCATGTTCGCAATGCCCAGTGGAGACACAGCAAGCATCGCGTTGTAGCCTGGGGTGTCTTGTGTGCACGAGTGCACGCGCGAGAGATACGCCGTCCACTCTGCTACCCGCTTCTCGCGCTCCTCCTTCTCCTTCTTTTCACATTCTTCGAGTTCCTTCTCCACGAGATCCTTGGCGCACGCCTTCAGGCCAAATGGGTCCGAGAAATTGACTGGGTCTCCGTCGGCATAGCCGTACAGATTGAGCCCGCCGGCCAGCCCGATCGGGTCCTGCTGCGTGGAAGTCCCCGAACCGGAATCTAACCGCCGTTGAAGCCGACGGCCGCCCTGGTGGGGCGACCGCGGCTTAACACGTCGTTCGGCTGTTGGGTGCCAGTGCGATCGCTCTGGAGAAGTGGCTTCGTTGTGTCGGACAGCGAAACGGCGTGCGCTATGTAGCTCGGCGGGCGGCTACGCGGCCACCCGAAGTGGCGACCGCAGGGCAAGGAAGTACGCCTCGTTGGGGGGGGGGGTCGGCGCGGGTCGACTGGCGGCGACGGGTGTTGGAGAGCGTGAGGTAGCGGCCGAGCGCGGCGCGCGCGTCGGAGACCGTGGCGTCGGCGTGCTGGTCGACTTCTTTGTACTTGATCGTGCGCCAGAAACGCTCGACGAAGGTGTCGTCGCGCCAGCAGCCCTGCCCATCCATGCAGATGCGGATGCCGTGCGCGGTGAGCAGGCCCTTGTAGTCGGCGCTGGTGAATAGACGGCCTTGATCCGTGTTGAAGAGCGCCGGGCACCGGTAGCGCCCGATGGCCTCCTTCACCGCCTCGAGGCAGTAGCGGCTGTCCATAGTCGTGGATACGCGCGAACGCAGCACCTTCCGGCTTGCCGCCCGCCGCGAAGACGTCGACGGCCCCGGCGAGCAGTTGTCGCGCCACTGGCCGATCGGACGGGGGTGGAGCTCGAAGCGCCTGGCGAGCTCGGTCAGCGTGGCATCGCCCTTCATCTCGGCGAGCGCCGCCTACGACGAGTCTTGCATGCGTTCGCGGTCACGCTGGGTCAGCGAGATGCTGTGGCGCCCCGCAACCCCACGTGTGCCCGAACTTGCGCGACAAGTCCGCGGTGCTCCGGGGTGTCACCGCCCCGGTCCAGAGGCGACTCTCCACACGGATGCAGAGCGCCTTAACGGCGACCGTGCCCTTGAACCGCGCGGTCGCGTGCTCGATCGAGTGCGCACACTGCGCGTCATCTGCCCTGGCGCCGGTCGATTGCTGGTCGCGGCCAAGCTCAGGAGAGCCTTCGCCCGCGAGCACTCGCGACGCCCGACCGCCCGCGGCGCGCGGGCTGGAGCCCTAATCGCCGCATCCGCTCGTAGACCGTCTTGCGCGAGACCAGGAGCTCCCGCGCCACCGACTTGGTGCACCAGTCGTAGCGGCGAAGCAGCTCGCCGAGCAGCTGAGCCTCCTTGGAACGCAGTTCGAGATCCGACGCGGGCAACCGTCCGCGCGTTGCGAGGCCGTCAGGCACGAGGTGGTCGCGGACGACTGTTCGTGCCCCCCGTGCCCTCAGCACGGCACGTTGCGCCACATGCCGCAACTCGCGGACGTTGCCGGGCCATTCATGGGAGCGCAGGTACGCGGCCGCTTCCCGATCGAGCTCGCGCGCGCTGTCGCCGGTCGGATCGAAGAGTTCGAGATAGTGCCGGAAGAGCGCGAGCACGTCCTCCCCTCGCTCACGGAGTGGTGGCACCACGAGCTCGATCCCGCAGAGTCGGTGCAGAAGGTCGAGGCGGAATCGCCCTGCGTCGACCTCGCCCTGCAAGGAGCGGTTCGATGCCGACACCAACCGGAAACGGCTGGTCGAGTCCCGGCTCGCGCCGAGTCGTCGATACTGGTTCGTATCGATGGCACGAAGCAGCTTCGCCTGCGATTCCAACGGCAGGCTGCACACCTCGTCCAGCAGCAGTGTGCCAAGATCCGCCTCGGCAATGTAGCCTGGGCGTCGACTCACGGCGCCGGTGAAAGCCCCAGGCTCATGCCCGAACATCGCGGACTCGAACATGGTCTCGCTCGTCGCGCAGCCGTTCACGGGCACGAAGGCGCCCGAACGTCCGCTCGAGCGGTGCAGCGCGAGCGCCGTGAGTTCCTTCCCGACGCCGGTCTCGCCGCTGATCAGCACCGGAAGGTCCGAGCGGGCGACCAGCTCTATCTCCCGCCGCAGCACCTGCATCGGCACCGAATCGCCAAGCATGATGATGTCATCCGTCGAGCGGGGCGTCACGGGCGCTTCACCTCGGGAACGCGAGCGCGTAGCGGCGCGGTCGCGCCATCCACGTCGGCATCGGTGGAAAGGACGGTGGGCGTGAGGAAGAGGAAGAGCTCGGTCTCCGTGGCGCGACGGGAGGCGCGCCCGAAGAGTCCGCCCAGCAAGGGGATGCTCGAGAGCACGGGGATGCCCGACTGGTTCGCATCGCGCTGCCGGTCCGACAACCCGCCGAGCACGGCCGTCTGGCCGTTCCTCACCAGCAGACGCGTCTGGACCGACCGCGTCGAGATGACGGGCGCATCGAACGCCGTCTCTGTCGTGACGGAGTTCACCTCCTGCGTCACCTCGAGCATCACGTAGCCATCGGCACTGATCGTCGGCCGTACGCTCAACCGCGTGCCGACGTCCTTGTACTGCACCACCTGGTCGCGCTGCGGGGTGTCGGTCGGCAGCGAACGCGAGACCTGCACGAAGGGTCGCTGGCTGCCGACGACGATCTCGGCCTGCTCGTTGTTGGCCGCGAGCACGATCGGTCGGCTCGCGATCGAGACGTCGCCGCGTGCCGCCGCGGCGCGCAGCGTGGCATCGAGGTCCACGCCGCCGGCGTTCATCACGCTCACGGCGAAGTCGCCGAGGCCGATGCCCGTGCTCGACGCGCTCACGGTCGCGTTGCCGGCGCCGGGGATCGCCGTCGGCGGCAGGTCGGTCGCGACGCCGAACGAGAAGCCGCGGTCCTTGCGCACCTCCGCGATCAGGACCTCGATCATCACCTGCAGCGGCCGGACGTCGAGTTCCTGGACGGCGGCGCGGATGAGCTCGAAGTCGCGCGTCGACGCACGCACCAACAGGCTGTTCGTCGACGGGTCGGGGACGATCGTCACCTCGCCCGCGAGGGCCGCATTGAGACCCGCGGCCGCGGCGACGGCACCCGGGGCCGGCGGTGCGGTGGGCGGCGCGCTCGGGATGCGCGAGTCGCGCAGCGAGGCGGAGAGCGTGGACCGCTGATTCGATCCGAGCTCGCCGAGTGCGCTCGCCCGCCCGTACAGCGCATTGACCGTCGCCGCCACATCGGAGGCGCGTGCGTGCCTGAGCCGCAGCGTGAAGAGCACCAGACCGCCGTCATCCTGCGGGCGCGACGTCGAGGAGGCCGCCGGGGCGTTCGACTGGCGCGGCTCCCCGATCGACCGGATCCGGAAGAGCGCCGCGGCCGTGTCGAGCACGAGTTCCTGCTGCTGCGATGCCAGGAGCCCACGCAGCAGTGCCGGCACCTCGGCTCGTGGCACGGGACGCGGTGTCTCGAGGGTCACGCGATTCCCCGGCAGCGTCGCGATCACCAGTGGGTGCTCTAGGTATGCCGCGAGGCTCTGCACGACGTTGCGCAGGTCCGCGTCGACGAAGCGGATGCTCACGCTGTCGGAAGGCGGTGGGGCCTGCGCCATCGCGCGGCCGACCGGTGCGGCAGCGAGCACCGCCAGCGCGGCGGCCAATGAGGACAGGCGACTCGTCATGGACGGTCGAGCGAGAGGGTCCACGAGGTGTCACCTAGGCGAAGGGTCACGGAACTGCGGCCGACGCTGCGCACATAGGCGCCGGCGATGGAATCCCCGGGCGCGACGACACGTCCCGTCTCGGGCGACGCGCCGTCGACGACCGCGCGCCAGGGCGGACCGACGATCCCCGAGAGGCGCAGGGCAGGCAGGATGAGCGGTGCCGGTGGCGGAGCATCCGCCGGGGCTCCCAGCACGAATGGACGCCGCGAAGGGCGGCGAGTGAGCCGGAACGGGTCCTGGTCCACTGCGCGGAGCACCCAGGTGCCCAACGACTCGGGTGCGGTCTCCCGCCCTGGTGCCGTCGCAACCTCGGCGGATGTCGCGCCCGGTGGCTCCGGCAGCCCCGCGCGAAAGCCGGCGACGGCGCACCACGCCAGCATCATCGACGCCACCCACAGGATCCGTTCATCACGGTGCCGCATCGCGTGCCTCCTCGCGTCCCGGCGGCGTGCGCGGCGCGATACCGGAGACCGTGATCGACAGCCGGATCGCTTCGGGCCGGTCGTCGCCCGCCGCCGGCTCGAGCGGGGTCACGGACATCTCGGTGAATCGAAGGGCACCGGGAGCCAGTTCGAGGATCAGCAGGAACTGCATGACCGCGGAGACGTCGCCCTCGGCATCGAGCCGGACGCTCGCAGCGGCGAACGGGCCCGCGACCGACGCGTCGGACTCGGCGCGGGTCGAGTGGAGGACGAGGCCGACGTCGGTGGCCGCGCGACGGACCGCCGCATGAAGGTTGGATGCGACGGAGGCGTCGGTTCCCCGCGGCAGCAATCGACCGCGCGCGGAGTCGAGGGCCGTCTCCAGCCGGTGGAGGGAGTCGCCGAGGATCGCGACTGCCGGCCGCGTCTCGATCCGCGCGAGGAGATCCGCGCGCACCTGGTTCCGCTGCCGCATGACGCCGAGCGCATCGACCGCGGTCAGCATCGAACGGAAGGCCAGCGCAGCGACGAGCACACCGCCTCCGACCAGGAGGGCGCGACGGTCTCGCGCGCCGAGGGCGCTGAAGGCGCGGATCATGGCCGGCTTCCCGACGGCAGCGACACGAACGAGACGGTGGCGCGTTCGAGAAGCGTCCCCCCGACCGCTTCCGCGGTGACCGGTCCGACGAATCGCGGCGCCCGCACCATCCCGGACTCCGCGAGCCGGTCCGGCACCGACCCGACGCGGTTCCCGATCACGGTGATCGTGCCCGATGCGGAATCCGCGCGGAATGACACGACGGCGACGTCACTGGGGAGGGCACTGCGGATCGCCTCGATGGTCGAGATGAAGGAGATGCGCGATCTCGACCGGTCCCGGATCGCCTCCAGCTCGCCTCGCACCGCCGCCAGGCGCTCGACGAGGGAGTCCGCGGGGCCGCGTGCAACGGACGTCGTGGCCTCGCGCCGGTCCAGGCCACCATTCGCGCCCAGGACCGCGGCCGGGAACGCGAGCACGGCGCCGGCGAGCGCGATCGCGAACGCCACACTCGCCGTGCGCGCGCGCCAGCGGGCGACGGTGGCCGGTCGCTCGCGCAGCTGCGGGACCTCGAACGGCGCGGCCTGCCCGGACGCCGCGAGCAGCGCGGCGCCGACGGAGGCCTCGAATGGATGCGCCCCGTCGCCCGTGCGGGACAGGTGGTCCGGCAGGTCGGCCGCGACTCGCGTCGCGGCGTCGTACGTGGTCACCGACCGCAGGCGGATCCCGCGGGCACGCAGCAGGGCCGCCACGCCGTCGAGCGTCGACCGCGGATACGCCGCGGCACGGATCTCCCCGCGATCGTCCCGCACGATGCCGCTGATCGTCAATCCACCCGGTCGCGCGAGGAACCACCGGTGCGGCGACTCGCGGAGCAGCGCGAGCGAGGCGGCATCCTCCATCGCCGACGGGAGTCCCGCGATCGTTCGGACCTGCGCGAGCGGCGACGCGAACGCGATCGCCGCGGCGCTCCCGGCCAGTGGCGCCCCCGGCGCGCGTGAGAGGAGCTCCGCGAGCGCGGGAGCGGGATTCGAGGGATCGGCGATCTCCGCCTCGAGGACCCATGCGAGCGCGCCGTCCACCATTCGCGCGAGCCGAAGGTGCGACTGATCGATGGAGATGCCCAATGCGCCGCCCTTCATGGGCCGGTGCTCCGTCGGATCAGGCTCGCGCCATCCGCGCCGAGCCGGAGACGCAGTTCGAGCGTGGACTCGTTCGGCGAAGCACCGACTCCAGAGGCGGGTCGAGGCGACCGGACGTCGAGTATCCAGGCCGCGGGCTCGACGGTGGCGATGGTCTCGAGCGCGGCCATCGCCCGCGTGAGGGCCATCACCTCGACCGCGGGCAGCTCGGCGCCGACCTGCTGCAGCGTGGACGGTCGCCACGGGCCCGCGCGTCGGCGGCGTTCGATCGCCGCCGCACCTCGCACGCCGATTCCGGGAAGGGCCGCGAGGACGACGGGCGCGGCGTGGCGCATCGAGACGCGATCGTCGTCGACGGAGAAGAGGCCGCGCAGACCGGAGCCGGTGCGCATCGCCGTCGCACTGTCGGCGCTGGCGAAGCCGCGGACGGACTCGAGTTCCATCACATGAGCGAAGCGGTCGTTCCGCGGCGGGGCCCCGCCCGTCGCGTCGTAGCAGGCCCGCTCGCAGCCCATCGCCCGCACGGCATCGTCCGCGTCGCGCCAGTCGAGGTTGGCATCCGCGAGCGAGTCCGCGGTGCCGGGAGCGAGGCCGACGCCGGAGAACAGCCCCCGCAGCTCGACGCCGTCGGCGACGTTCAGTGGCAGCTGCAGCCCCGCGGGCCTGAGCGTGACGGTGCCAGGACACTCGACGACCGCGGGGGCGCGTTCGAGGATCGCCGCGATCGTATCCGGGGCCATCGGTCCCCGGCGGGAACCGGCCTCCTCCGCGCCACGCACCAGCGCATCGATCGCCGCGAGGGCGCGTGCCGCGCAGTCCTCGGCGCGCCAGCCGTTGCGCGTGAGCGCGATGCGGTTCTCCGTCGCGCGGATCGCGCGCCGCGCGAGCGTCAGCGCGGCGAGCGCGACCGCCGCGCCGCCGGTGAGGAGGAGGACGACGGACAGCAGTGCGAAGCCGCGCCTCATCGCATCGACCTCGACGTCGGCAGGATCAGCGTGTCGGTCTGCGAGAGGACGCCGAGGGCCACGGGGCGCGCGGTGGACGGGCCCCACGCCGGCACCCAGCGGCCGCCGAATCGCGCATCGTCGAGATAGGCGACGACCGGGGTCCCGTCGAGGCGGACGAGGGCGAGGGTCGCATCGCGGTCGATCGACGTCTCGAGGATGAGCGCCGCGCCGACCGAGTCCCGAGCGAGGCTGACGGTCGCGCGGCAGCGCTCCTTCCAGCCCCGAGGCACCCGGCACCACGTGTCCCACGTGGCGCTCGCGTCGTCGCCACCGAACGTCGCGGACGGATCGATGCCGGCGCGCGCGTCGAGCACGAGTTCGAGCAGCAGGCGCCGTCCATTCATCGCGGCGAGGTGGCCGCGATCCTCCGCGTCGTCGGCCCTCGCGATCGCCGCGATCCCGTCGACGACGGCGCGGGCACCGAGCAGCACGAAGGCGGTGATGGTGAGCGCCACCACGACCTCGAGGAGCGTGAGTCCGCTCCGGCGCTTGACCTGCCGCGCGCTCATCGCGGAGCCGGCCGGAAGAAGGCCGTCTCGACCAGCGCCGCATCCGAGGTCGAGTCCGAGATCGACACGAGATACACGGCGCCGGCGGTCCGGTCGATGCGCATCGTGAACGGACCTTGTCGACGCGCGCCGAGCCGCTGGTCGAGTTCCGTCGGCGACCAGAGCGAGGCCGCATCGAGCAGGCGGTCCGCCGCGGCGAAGGTCCGCTCGTGCTCGCGCGCCTGGCGCGCGCGCCGCGCGCCGTCCGCCGTGACCGTCACCAGCGCGATCCCCCCCGTCGCAAGGATGGTCATCGCGACGATCGCCTCGAGCAGCGCGACGCCGCGGCGTGCGCGCCAGCCGCGGACCGGCGTCATCTCGCCACCGTGCGCATCGGACGGCCCGTCAGCCGGTCGAGGCGGAGCGCCGGCGGGGCGATCACGCTCCCATCGGGAAGCGCCGTGACCATGAACACCCCGGAGCCGAACGATCCCGACGCCGACCCGGCCACCGAGTCCCGTGGGATGCCGATCCGCACCGGCTCGCCCCGCCTGATCGCCTCCGCGCGTGCGCCGGCGACGAGGGACGCGGCGGCATCGACGGTCCCCGTCGTCACCCATCCACCGGCGGAGAGCCCCACGGCACCCGCCGCGACCGCCAGGATCACGATGGTCACGAGGAGCTCGATCAGCGTGAAGCCTTGGCGGATCATGCGGGCCGCACCGCGTAGATCGCCTGGAGCAATGACGCCGCGACGAGGGCGATGATGCCGCCGAAGGCGAGGATGAGCGCCGGCTCCACGACGCGCACGAGCGACGTGAGCCGCTCCTGCAGCCGCTCCCGCTCGATCCGCGCGCCGAACGTGAGCATCGCCGGGAGGTCGCCCGACTCCTCGCCGGCGCGGAGGAGCTGGCCGAGCGCCGGCGGCAGCGCCCCCGTCAGCTCGAAGGCGCGGGAGAGACGCTCGCCTGCGTCGACGCGCATCGTCGCGTCCGCGACGCGCGCCGCGATGTCCGCGTTGCCGCTGGCCGCGCCGGCAAGAACGAGCCCCACGGGCAGCGTCACCCCGGCCTGCAACAGGTTGGCGAGCGTCCCGGCGACGCGAGCGCCCGCGGCGGAGTGGAGCAGTGGACCCGCCACCGGGAGACGGAGCAGCACGCCGTCGATCCGTCGGGCGGCGTCGATGTCGTTCCCGCGCCAGTGCCTGAGCGCCATCGCGCCGGCGAGGACGAGTGCGGAGAGCGGGAGCGCGGCCAGGCGGAATGCACCGGCCGCGGCGAGTACGGCTTGCGTCGACCACGGCAGCGCCTGGCCGATGTCGCTCAGCAGCGCGGCGAAGCGCGGCAGGACGATGCCGACCAGCACCCCGACAGCCACCGTGCCGGCGAGCGCGAGGAGCGCGGGGTAGGCCAGTGCGGACCGCACCGCGCGGGACGTCGTGGCGACGAGTTCGAGCTCATGCGCCGCGAGCCGGCAGGCCTCGGAGATCGCGCCCGACCCCTCCCCCGCGCCGAGGATGCTCACGATGTGGCGCGGCGCGGACGGGAACGTCTCCGCGATCGTTGCCGCGAGCGAGCCGCCCTCCCGCACGCGGCCGCGCATCTCCTCGATCGCGGACACCGGCCAACCAGCGGGTGCGACCGACGCGAACGCGCCGAGCACGCGGTCGAGCGGCAGGCGCGCCTCGAGCAGCGACGCCAGCACGCGCAGGCCGATGGCGAGCTCGAGATCGTTCGGCCGTCGACGTGCGTGATGGGGATCCGCCTCGACGCGGAGCGCCGTCGGCAGGAGGCGGCGGCGCGCGAGCTGGTCACGCGCCGCTTCGTCGCCCGTCGCCCACAACTCTCCCAGCGCGACGGCACCCGAGGCATCCAGCGCACGGAAGCGGTAGCGCTGAGCGCGTACCGGGCGCTCAGTCCGCGGCGACACGCAGGACCTCCTCGATCGTGGTGATGCCGGCCGTCACCTTCTCCCACGCGTCCCGGAGCAGGCGCCGATGACCCCCGGCCTCGGCGATCGCCTCGAGCTCCGTGCGTGGAGCGCCGCGCGCGATCGCCTCGCGCAGCCTGTCATCGAGCAGCAGGAGCTCGAAGATCCCGGTGCGGCCGCGGAAGCCGCTGCCGCGACACTCGGCACAACCCGAACCCCGCACCAACCGACGCCCGGACTCCGGTCGCCCGGACACGAGGCTGACGTGCTCGGGGTCGGGATCGTAGAGCACACGACAGTGCGCGCAGACGACGCGCACGAGGCGCTGTGCGAGCACCGCGTCCAACGTCGCCGCGACGAGGTAGCCGGCGACTCCGAGATCGACGAGCCGCGGGACCGCCCCGATCGCATCGGTGGTGTGCAGGGTGCTGAAGACGAGGTGGCCGGTCATCGCCGCCTGGATCGCGGTCTCGGCCGTCTCGGTGTCGCGCATCTCGCCGACCATGATGACGTCCGGGTCCTGCCGCAGGATGCTTCGCAGCGCCCCCCCCATCGTGACGCCGACATGCGCGTGCACGGGAACCTGCGTGATGCCGGCGAGCTCGTACTCCACGGGATCCTCGACGGTGATCACCTTCTCCGTCGTCGTGTCGCGACGGGTGAGCGCGGCGTAGAGCGTCGAGGTCTTGCCGCTTCCCGTCGGACCGGTGACGAGGACGAGTCCGTGCGCCTTCCGGCAGATGCGATCGAGGCGGGACAGGTCCGTCGCGCCCAATCCGAGGTCCTCGAGCTGGCCGGGTCGGCCTCCCTGGTCGAGGAGCCGGATCACGATGCTCTCGCCGTGCAGCGTCGGCACCGTCGAGACGCGGAGGTCCAGCTCGCGCGTCTCGAGGCGCACGCGCACGCGACCGTCCTGTGGCTTGCGCCGTTCGGAGATGTCGAGCTCGGCCAGCAGCTTCACGCGCGACGCGACCGCACGGGCGAGCGCGGCGGACGGACTGGGACCGTCCATGAGGACGCCGTCGATCCGAAGGCGCGAGACCAGGGCGCCCGATCGGTCGCTCTCGATGTGGATATCGCTCGCGTGGCTGTCGAACGCGCTCCGGATCAGTTGGTTGACGAAACGGATGACCGGCGGCTGGTCGGCCATCTCGCGCGCGTCCGCCGCGCGGTCGGCGGAGTCCCCGCCTTCAGGGGCGCCCTCGGAGAGGGTCTCCGAGTGTGCCGCGAGTCGCTCGATGGCGCGGAGGACCTCCGCGTCGTCCATCGCCAGCTCGCGGATCGGGAGCCCGTACGACTCTTCCAGCACCGTCATCGCGCTCGCGTGATGGTCCGTCGCGGCCGCGACGACGAGGTGGCCGTCCGCAGAGACCTCGATCGGGCAGACGCGATGGTGGAACAGCAGCTGCGCCGTCAGGCCGTCGGCGAGACGCAGGCGCGATCCGGGAACGGACGGGGTGTGCACGTCTGCCTATATGAGCAACGCGCGTGCCGAGCGACCGAGATGCCTTCGCGGCCAGCAAGGCCAATGAGTTGCAACGCGAGCTCCCTCCGAGCCTCCAGAGCAAATCGTCCGATTCGGACTCTCTGACTGTCCTATGCTGTCCGGTCCGGACATGCGTCCGCCGCTATCGAGTCCTCTCGCATCCACAAATAGATGGTGCTGCGCGAACAACCGAGCAGCTCCGCGGCCCTGGTGACGTTCCCCGATGCCTCGCGCAATGCGCCCACGATTCTGTCACGGCGGGACACTGTCGGCGTCGCGCTGAACAGCGTCCCTCCGCAATAGCGTTCGAGGTCCGTCGTGAACAACTCCGGTCCAAGGGTCTGCGAGCCGCTTGCGTCCTGCAGCAGACGGATCGCCAGGTTCTCCAGCGAGCGAACATTCCCCGGCCACCGCATCGACTGGAGGCGTTCGACGAGAGGGTCCGTCGCTATGGGAGGCCGCGCCGGGTAGCCGTATTGCGGAGCGTGACGCCGAAGGAGATCGGCGAAGAGCATCGGAATCTCCTCTCGGCGTTCCCGGAGGCTTGGTACGCGAATGCGCTGGAACTGCAGCCGCGCCTCGAACTCGGGCAGAAGCTTGCCTTCGTGCACAAGCGTCTCGAGAGACTCGTTCGCAGCGAAGATGTGTCTCACGCGAACCGGGATGTCGCGCTGACCGCCGACGCGGCGTACGAGGCCATCGTCGATGACCGTGAGGATCTTCTTCTGGATCGGGATCGAGAGTTTCCCGACCTCGTCGAGGAACAGGGTACCTCCATGCGATCGCTCGAAGGCGCCGAGGTGGCGGCCATAGGCACCGGTGAACGCGCCTCGC
Source organism: Gemmatimonadaceae bacterium (assembly GCA_044229035.1). Taxonomy (GTDB): domain Bacteria; phylum Gemmatimonadota; class Gemmatimonadetes; order Gemmatimonadales; family Gemmatimonadaceae; genus Pseudogemmatithrix. The sequence goes on from JBGATT010000047.1 coordinate 17,869, forward strand.
TCGTGTCCCATGAGCTCGGAATTCGCGAGGTCATCGTCGAGCCCCGCGAGATTCACCGTCTCGAATGGGCCGTTGGCGACGCGCGAACGCTCGTGGACGAGACGCGCAAGTGTGGTCTTCCCGACACCGCTCTCGCCGAGGAGTACGAGATGGCACGGAAAGGGAGCGTAGCGCAGAAGGGTGTCGATCGCAGCCGCGAAAGGCCCCTCGCTTGGCAATAGCGTGAGCTTGGTGGACGTGTGGGACATGGCGCGTGGGGGCGACTCGTCCAGATGCTGGCACCATCTGTGCAGATGGCAGGCCGTGCTTGCCTTTGTGCGGGCGCAAATACTCTCAGCAGGTACAGACCTATGCAAGGCCAAACTCTGGAGGATGGGCGTCACCGGAGCGTCACACACGCGGCGGGAGCCCGCTGCACCGTGAGGTGTCGTCATTCTGGTCGGCGTCGCGACATGCGCGTCGCATTCACTCTTATAGAAGTGCTCGTAGTCGTCGTGATCATCGCGGTTCTGGCCTCGCTCGTAGCCCCGAGCGTATTCCAGCATGTCAGCGAAGCGAAGGAGACGACGGCGCGCGCTCAGGTAGAGATGCTCGGGGCGGCGCTTGACGCTTATCGACTGCACGTCGGGAGATATCCGACCACTGAGGAGGGGCTCGGCGCCCTCTGGCAGCGCCCGCCGAGCCTGACCGCTGGATGGCGTGGCCCCTATCTGAGCCGAGCGGCTCCGCTGGATCCGTGGGGGCGCGCCTACATCTATCGCAGCCCGGGTTCTTTGGAGCGAGGGGGGTACGAGCTCAGTTCCCTCGGGGCGGACGGTCGATCTGGCGGCGAAGGCGAAGCTCGGGACGTGACGAGCTGGTGACGCCGCGAGTGCGGCTCGACCCGGCGGGGTCCCTCTTCGATCGCACATGGACCCCCGCTTCGCCCGGAGGGGCGCTTGCTCGAGATGCGTTGGTGAAAGCATGTGTGTCAGGCGTTAGATTGCAGTATGCCCGAGCAGCCCATTTCCAGCGTCTTCAACGACGCCTACGCCGCCGAACAGTTCGAGGCCTACCGCCGCGACCCCGCCTCCGTCGAGGAGTCGTGGCGCCAGTTCTTCCGCTTTGCCGAGCAGGCCATGGGCGGGTACGCGCCCGCCGCCGCCACCTCGGCCGCCGCCGGTCCCGTCCACGACGAGGAGTACGCCCGCAAGGTCGCCGGCGCCGCACGCTACACCACGGCCATCCGCACCTACGGCCACTTCGCCGTCCAGCTCGATCCGCTCGGCACCCCGCCGCCCGGCGCGCCCGAGCTCACGCTCGAGTTCTTCGGCATCGTCGAGGCCGACCTCGACATCGTCACCGGCGCGTCGCTCGGCTTCCCGCATCTCGCCACCGCGCGGGACGTCGCGAACCGCCTCAAGAAGCGCTACTGCACCAACCTC
>JBGATT010000221.1:0-4206 GCA_044229035.1 Gemmatimonadaceae bacterium
CGCGACCTCGATCGTCGCCTCGCCGTGGAAGACGGTCGTCATGCCGCGGTAGATGCCGACGCCATGGTCGAGGTGCACGACGAAGTCGCCCGGCTTGAGCGCGGTGACCTGCTCGAGCGCGGTGCCGGTGGCGTACTTGCGGCTGCGGCGGATGCGGCGCTCGCGCCGGAAGATCTCGTGGTCGGTGAGGACGCGGAGGCCGGCCGGCGTCCCGCGCGGCGGGATGAGGAAGCCGCCGGCGAGCACGCCGATGACGAGCGCCGCGGGCGAGCGCCCTTCGCCGCGCGCGTCGAGCAGCTCCTCGAGGCGCTCGGCCTGCCCCGTATTGTCGCACAGGATGATCGTCTGCGTCCCGTCGCGCGTCATCGCGCTCAGGCGCGCGATGTCGCGCTCCACGGGCTCGGGGGCGCGGAGCGGGAACTGCACGATCTCGTGCGGCCGCTTGATGCGGCCCATCGCCTGCATCGCCTCCTCGGCGGCGGCGTGCGCCTCGGCCGCCGCGGCCCCGTCGGCGACGGCGTCGGGGAGCTCGGCCGCGGCGGCGGGACTCAGCCCCGCCTCGCGCGCGCGCGCCGTCCCCGCCCCGATCACCTCGAGCGACGGGAAGGCATCGATCGCGCGCATCGTGTCGTGCGGCGACTGGAGGAGCTCGTCCCGCGACGGGACATCCTCGCCGCGGCGGCGCGCGAGCTGGGCGTGATGGTCGGCCTCGTCCCAGGTGCGTTGCAGCTCCGGGCGGATCGCGACGCCCGCGGGGACGACGACGAGCGATCCCTCCGGCCAGAGCTCGGCGAGCGTCGCGCGCTCGTAGCGCAGTTCGGCCGCCTCGCCCTTCACGTCCACCGGGAGGATGAGCACCTGGTCGGCGCTCGCGAGCATCCGCTGCGTCGCCACGTCGAAGCGGCGGATCTCGGTGAGCTCGTCGCCCCAGAACTCGAGGCGCACCGGCTCGCTCATGCCGAAGCCGTAGACGTCGAGGATGCCGCCGCGCTCGCTGTACTGCGCCACGTCCTCCACCAGCTGCACGCGCTCGACGCCCACCGCGTCGAGATGCGCGGTGAGGTCCTCGAGCCGCCGCACGTCGCCGCGGCGCAGCTCGAGCCGCGCATCGGCGAGCGCGCGCGGGAGGCGCGTCCGCTCCTGCACCGCGCGCGCGGTGGTGATGAGCACGCGCACCGCGCCGCGCGCGAGCGCCTCGAGCGTCTCCACCCGCTCGCCCGCGACCTCGGCGTGGGGCTCCACCTCGCCGAACCCTTCGCGCGGCGGATAGAGCCTGATCCCCACGTCCCCCAGCACGCTCTGCACGTCGGCGAGCCACCGCTCGGCCTCGGGGAGCTGGTCGGCGATGACGACGAAGAGGCGGTTGGGCTGCTGCGCGGCGAGCGTCGCGAGGAGCACCGCGTCGGCGGAGCCCGCGAGTCCGGTGACGCCCACGCGCCCGCCCTGCGCCGGCAGCGCGCGGGTGAGCGCGGTGAAGGCGTTGAGCGCCGCGAGGCGCTCCATCAGGATCGGGAGGGCCATCAGTCCTCGGACTTGGCCTGACCGCGGCGCGCGACGAGCGTCTCCGCGACGAGCAGCACGAGCGCGAGCAGGAGGAACGTCCGGGCGAGCGCCCGCGACCCGCCGGCCGCGAAGGCGGCGCGCGCGGCGGCACTCGGATCGGCGCTCGCGACGGTGGCGCCGAGCCGCGTGGCGAGCGAGTCGGCGGGGAGGCGCGCGAGGTCGCTCTCCGACGCATCGGCGTTCACCACCAGCGCGCCCACGCGTTCGGTGCCGCGCCGCCAGAAGTGCACACCGGCGGTCCACGGCGCCTCGCGCGTGGCACCGGGCACGACCGCGACCGCGCTCCCGTCGGGCGCCTCGAGCGCGTCGGCGAGCGCGGGCACGCGGACCGGTCGTCCCGGCGCGCTCTCGGTGACCCCCGCGGTGCCCGCGGTGAGCCGCTGCGCGAGCAGCCCATCGAGCCAGGGGAGGAAGCTCGCCTTCACCGGCAGGTCGGTCGCATCGGCGACGGCGGCGGAGGCGACGAGGACATAGCCCTCGCCGGCGACCGCCCAGGGCGCCCCGCCGACGCGCGCGATGGTGTCGGCCTTGCTCACGTCCCCCGCGGCCTCGAGGACATGCCACGACTTGGCGACGGCGCCATCGACGCCGGCGCCGCGCAGGGGCGCGGGCCCGTCCCGCCGCGCGCCGAAGCGCCAGGGGATGCCGGCGCGCTCGAGCGCGCGATTGGCGTCGGGGACGCGCACCGGATCGGCCGGGGCGAAGAGCAGCGCCGGCGTCCGCGCGCGCTCGGCGCTCGCGAGCAGCACCCCGTCGCCGCGGCGGGCGCGGCCCCCGTTGACGAGCGCGTCCACCGCGCCCCGCAGGAAGGGACCGCTCGCGGGGTCGGCCGTCACGGCGGGCGGTTCGCCCACATGCGCGGCGAAGTGCCGCGTGTCGTCACCGCGGAGTTCGTCGGGCGCGAGCTCGACCGTGCCGGCCACCCAGCCGCGCGATGGCGGCTGCACGCGGGCGAGGACCGTCGCGCCGGGCTGCGCGGTCCCGCGCGCGAGCGTGCGGCCGTCGAGCACCACGCGCCAGCTGGCGGAGTCGTTGCCGGCGACCGTCGCGCGCACCGTGCCGCGCGGGTCCCAGTGCTGCGGCTCGGTCGCGACGGCGATCACCGCGCGATTGAGCCCCACCGTCCCTCCCGGCGCGATGAGCGCGACGGGCACGTCCGCGTCGGCCGTCGGGACGACGCCCTCCCAGCTCGTGCGCTGCGCGTCGGTGAGCACGACGACGTGCCGCGACGGGATGCCGCTCTCGTTCACCAGCGCCGTGCCGCGCCGCAGCGCCGCCCCGGCGTCCCCGGCGCCGTCGAGGGCGCGCACGCCGCTCAGCGCGGCGCGGAGCGTGCCCTTGTCCCCGCCCACCACCGCGCCGTCCATCGTGATGAGCCAGAGCCGATCGCCGGCGGCCGAGCCGTCGATGATGCCGCCCGCGGCGCCGACGAGGCGCGCGAGCATCTGCCCTTCGGCGCCCGCGGCCGCCGAGGAGAGCGAGTTGTCGAGCACGATCGCCACCGCGCTCGGCGCGTGCCCCACGCCCGGGAGCCAGCCGACCGGACGCGCCGCCGCGAGCGCGAGCGCGACGACGATCGCGATGCGCAGCACCATCAGCAGCATGTTCTTGAGCCGCACCTCGCGCGCGTGCTCGCGCTCCATGCGCAGCAGGTAGCGCACCGCCGGGAAGTCGAGCTTGTCGCCCGACCGCCGGCGGAGGAGATGGAGCAGGAGCGGCACGCCCGCCGCGACGGCGAGCAGGAGCGCCCACGGGGCGAGGAAACTCACGAGAGGCGCTGGCGGGCGGCGAAGGCGCGGCGGAGCGGCACGCCGAAGGGCTGGTCGGTCATGATCGGTTCGTAGAACGCGCCGGCCGCGGCGAACCGCGCGCGCCACTCGTCGATCGCCTCGGCGACGGTGCTCTGGTAGAGCTCCCGCACGTCGGCGGGCGTGACCGCGAGCGAGTCGCCGCGCTCCGGATCGACGAAGAGCGCCTCGCCGGCCTGCACGTCGAACTTCCGCTCGGCGGGATCCATCACGTGCAGGATGGTGATGTCATGCCCCTGCGCGCGGAGCGCGTGGACGGTGTCGTCCACCTCCTGCGCGTCGAGCAGCAGGTCGGAGATGAGGATGACGATGCCGCGCCGCTTGATGAGCTTCCCCGCCTGCGAGAGCGCGCCGGCCGCATCGGAGCCTTGCCCCGACCCCGGCTCGGCGAGGGCCGAGAGGATGCGCTTCCACTGCACCGAGCGCGAGCGCGGCGGGATCACCGAGCGTAGCTGCTCATCGAAGCGGATGAGCCCGACGGAGTCGCGCTGGCGGATGAGGAGCAGCGTGAGCGCCGCGGCGAGGCGTTCGGCGTACGCGAGCTTGGTGAGGAGGTTCGGCCGGCTGCGCCAATCCATCGACTTGGAGACATCGACCACGACCGTCGCGCGGACGTTGGTCTCCTCCTCGTACTGCTTGATGAGCCACTTGTCGGCGCGGGCGGCGACCTTCCAGTCCATGAAGCGGAGGTCGTCGCCGGGCTGGTAGGAGCGGTGCTCGGCGAACTCGACGGAGAATCCCTTCTTGGGCGACCGGTGGAGGCCGGCGAGGAGTCCGTCCACCAGCCAACGCGAGACGACCTCGAGGCGCCCGAGGGCCGCGAGGGTCTGTGGAT
>JBGATT010000222.1:0-7215 GCA_044229035.1 Gemmatimonadaceae bacterium
GATCGTCGAGGCCTTCCGCCTCGACCTCGCGGCCAAGCTCATCGCCGCGGTGCTCATCGGGGGCGGCATCGGGCTCGAGCGTGAGCTCAAGCACAAGCCGGCCGGGCTCCGCACCAACATCCTCATCTGCCTCGGCTCGGCGATCCTCATGGACCTCTCCATGAGCATCGCTGCCACGCACGGGGGCGACCCCGCACGCATCGCCGCGCAGGTCGTCACCGGCATCGGCTTCCTCGGCGCCGGCACCATCCTCCACACCCGCGGCCAGATCACCGGCCTCACCTCGGCCGCCACCATCTGGGTCGTCGCCGCGCTCGGCCTCACCGTCGGCGCCGGCTACTTCGTCGAGGCCTTCGGCTCGACGGTCACGGTGATGGTCGTGCTCGTCGGGCTCGGATGGGCGGAGAAGAAGTACCTCCCGCACGGCGGCGACCAGCAGAACGGCGTCCCCGCGCAGGAGTGGCTGGGACAGGAGGAGGGGCGTCGCGCGACCGACCGGCGCGGACGCCCCACGCGCTACACTTCGGAGACGCCGGTGGTCACGCCACCGGCCGGTACCACGCCGCCCGACGGCGAACGGACACAGCAGTGAGCCACACACACGGACGGGAGTGATGGAGAAGATCATCAAGGCAGCGGTCGAGCGCGGCGCCTCCGACCTGCACATCAAGGCGGGCGACGTCTTCCGCGCGCGCATCGACGGCAAGCTCGTGCCGCTCACCAAGCAGGCGCTCACCCCCGACCAGACGCGGTCGATCGCCATGCGGCTCATCTCCAACGAGGATGACCGCGCGCGGCTCGACAAGCTGCAGGACTACGACTGCTCGTGGGGCGCCCCCGGCATCGGCCGCTTCCGCGTGAACATCCTGCGCCAGCGCTCGAGCTTCATGATCGTGATGCGCGTCATCCCCTTCGAGGTGCCGAGCTTCGACAAGCTCGCCGTCCCGCCGGTGCTCAAGAGCATCTCCGAGGCGGAGCGCGGCATGGTCCTCGTCACCGGTGTGACCGGCTCGGGCAAGAGCACCACGATGGCCGCGATGCTGAACCACATCAACCAGCATCTCAACAAGCACATCGTCACGCTCGAGAACCCCATCGAGTTCCTCCATCGCGACCTGCAGAGCTCCATCACGCAGCGCGAGATCGGCGTGGACACCGAGAGCTTCCGCATGGGCCTCCGCGCCGCGCTGCGCCAGGACCCCGACGTGGTGCTCATCGGCGAGATGCGCGATGCCGAGACGATCGACACCGCCATGAAGGCCGCCGAGACGGGGCACCTCCTCATCTCCACCGTCCACACGCCCGACGCGCAGAGCACCGTGCTGCGCATCCTCGCGATGTTCCAGCCCGAGGAGCAGGACGTCGTGCGGGTGCGCCTCGCCGAGTCGCTCCACGCCGTCGTCTCGCAGCGCCTCCTCCCCCGCGCCGACGGCAAGGGCCGCGTCGCCGCGCTCGAGATCATGGTCGTCACCCCGACCATCCGCGAGCTGATGCTCGACCGCGACCGCGTCGGCGAGATCCGCGACTTCATCGCCGACGGCAAGGAGCAGTACGGGATGCAGACCTTCGACCAGCATCTCGAGGAGCTCGTCAGCACCGGCGTCGTCGAGTACGCGGTCGCGCTCGCGGCGAGCACGCGGCCGAGCGACTTCCAGCTCAAGATGGGCATGCTCAGCAAGCGGCCGACGTCGCATGGCACGCCCGCGCACGGCGAGACCACCCCCATCCAGGAGCCGATGTCGGGCGGCTTCGGCACCGGCTTGGAGTTCCTCAACGGATGAGCATCGATCTCTCGGGCATCTTCGGTCCCGTCATCAGCCCCTTCAAGGGCGTCAACGAGGACCTCGACGTCGAGGGCTTCAAGGCGAACGTCCGCGCGCACATGGCCGACGGGCTCTCCGGCGTCGTCGTCGCCGGCTCCACCGGCGAGGCGGCGCTCCTCGACGAGACCGAGCGCGCGCAGCTCGCCGCCGCCGCGCGCGAGGTGGTGCCCAAGGACAAGCTCGTCATCATCGGCACCGGCGCCGAGTCGGCGCGCCAGTGCCTCGCGCGCTGCCGCGCCGCCAAGGACGCCGGCGCCGACGCGGTGCTCGTCGTCGCGCCGCACTACTACTCCAACGCGATGGCGCGCGAGAACCTCGCCGCGCACTACCATCGCGTCGCCGACGGCTCGCCGCTCCCGGTGATGCTCTACAACATCCCCAAGTACATGCACTTCGCGCTCCCCGCCGACCTCGTCGCCGAGCTCGCGCAGCACGCGAACGTCATCGGCATCAAGGACAGCTCGGGCGACGTGAACATGCTCAAGGGCTTCCTCGCCGCGCAGTCCGACACGTTCTCGGTGATCACCGGCAGCGGCTCGGCGCTGCAGGCCGGGCTCGAGGCCGGCGCGCGCGGCGGCATACTCGCCGTCTCGCTCTTCGCCGCCGCGCTCTCGCGCGAGGTGCTCTACGCCGTCCGCTCGGGCGACACGGCGCGCGCCACCGCGGCGCAGGCGAAGCTCAAGCCGATGGCCGACACGATCGTCGCCAAGCTCGGCGTGCCGGGCGTGAAGGCGGCGATGGACCAGGTCGGCCGCGTCGGTGGCGCGCCGCGGCTGCCGCTGCTACCGCTCTCGGATGCCGGCCGCACGGAGATGCGCGCCGCCCTCGGCTGACCCGGGCGGCGCGAGGTAGGCCACCGCCGCCTCGAGCACCGGGTCGCGCGTCGGCGCGAGCCCGGTGGTGTCCCACGGCACCACCACGTCGGGCACGAGGCCGTTCCATTCGATGATGCGGCCGTCGGGCGCGTACTCGATCCACCGCGGCACGCGATAGCGCCACCCGCCGCCGAGCGCATGCTCGGCGGGATTCCCCGACCCGCCGCCGGTGGTGTCGCCCATCACGGTGACATGCGGCAGCGTCGCGAGCGCGGCGATGAAGCTCTCGTTGGAGCTGTAGCACCCGCGCCCGACGAGCAGCACGATCGGCTTGGTGAAAGCCCAGGGCCCCCGTGGCGCGATCGTCCGCGCCTGCGCCGAGCCGAGTCCCGCACCGCTCCGGTACCGCACCGACCCCCACCGCCGTTCGCACGCACGTCGATGATCAGCGCGCGTCGGTCGCGCACCGCGGCGAGCGCGTCGTCGAGGTCGGTGACGCTGAAGTTCGCGCCGTTCCACGCGCCGATCGAGAGGTATCCGACGTCATCGAAGGCCGCGGTGCCGAGGTTCGGCTTGCGCTGCACCCACGCATGCGCCGCCACCGCCCCCTGCCAGCGCGTGAGGTCCCAGTTGCGCCGCGCCGGCGGCGTCCAGCTCGGCACGAACGCGCCGGTGGGCGACGTGAACGAGAGGTGCACATCGCGCAGCGGCGACGTCATCGCGCGCAGCAGCGTGACGAGCGAGTCGGTGGTCGGCGCCGTCTCCGCGAGCGGCCGGTACGCGGCGCGCATCGAGTCCCAGTCGATCTGCTTGAACGCGAAGTAGGGATAGTCCTTGTCGAACGCCGCCCAGAAGCCGTCGAACTGGCCGAGCGGGTCCGCGGGGGCCGGGGCCGTCGTCGCGCGACACCCCACGCTCGCGCCCAAGGCGACGAGCAGCCCCGCCCGCGCGGCGGTGCCCCGATGGCGACGGATGAAGCCGGCAAGGGGAGCGGGCGACATGCGTCTAACTATACACCTGACACCGCATCACGCCGTTCCCTGTGTCCCCTGTGCCCCCTGTGGTGAACGCAGTTCAGAACCGCGTTGCCCGCCCAAGGTACCGTGCGTAGATTATTCCAACGCCCCGCCACCCGGGGCGTTTTTTGTTGCCCTCATCGCCAGGCACTTCCGAATGTTCGATACCAAGACCCGCACCATCGTCATCGTCGGCGCCCAGTGGGGCGACGAGGGCAAGGGCAAGCTCGTGGACGTCCTCGCCGAGCGCGCCGACTGGGTGGTGCGCTACCAGGGCGGGGCCAACGCCGGCCATACCGTCCACGTGGGCGATGAGTCCACCGTGCTCCATCAGGTCCCCAGCGGCATCCTCCACCCCGGCGTGCGCTGCGCCATCGGCAACGGCGTCGTGCTCGACGCCGAGAGCGTCTTCGAAGAGGTCGACGCCCTCGTCGCCAACGGCGTGGACGTCAACGGTCGCCTCTACCTCTCCGACCGCGCGCACCTCGTCATGCCGTACCACAAGCTCGTGGACAAGGAGAGCGCCGCGAGCAAGGCGATCGGCACCACCGGCCGCGGCATCGGGCCCGCGTACGAGGACAAGGTCGCCCGCCGCGGCATCCGCGTTCTCGACCTCCGCCATCCCACCCGCCTCCGCGATCTCGTCGAGCGCGGCACCGAGCGCGCCAACCAGGTCCTCGCTGGCTTCGGCTCCGCCAAGCGCGCCGACGCCGAGTTCACCCTCGCCACCCTCGAGCGCCTCGCGCCGCGGCTCCTCTCCATCAGCGAGGACGTCGGGCTCGCCATCCACAAGGCGCAGAAGCAGGGCGCGGCCATCCTCCTCGAGGGCGCGCAGGGTTCGCTGCTCGACATCGATCACGGCACCTATCCGTTCGTGACCTCGTCGAGCACCACCGCCGGCGGCGCCGCCATCGGCGTCGGCATCGGGCCGCGCGCCATCGACGCAGTCCTCGGCGTCGTGAAGGCCTACACCACCCGCGTCGGCGGCGGGCCGCTCCCCACCGAGTTCGACGAGAAGATGGGCGAGCATGTCCGCACCCTCGGCAACGAGTACGGCGCCACCACCGGCCGTCCCCGCCGCTGCGGCTGGTTCGACGCCGTCGTCGTCCGCTACGCCGTGCGCGTGAACGGCCTCACCGGCCTCGCCATCACCAAGCTCGACGTCCTCGACACCCTCGATCGCGTCGGCCTCTGCACCGGCTACCGCATCGACGGCGAGGTGATGACCGAGTTCCCCGGCGACATCGCCGACCTCGTCGGCATCGAGCCCGTCTACGAGTGGTTCGACGGCTGGAAGTCCTCCACCGCCGAGGCGCGCACCCTCGACGCGCTCCCCAAGCAGGCCCGCGCCTATCTCGACCGCATCGTGGAACTCGTCGAGTGCCCCGCCCAGTACGTCTCGGTCGGCACGCGACGCGATCAGATCATCGGTCTGCAGGCGTGATCCGGGAGGCGCGCGGTGGCTGAGAAGAAGCGCCGCCCCTCCGCCGTGAAGGCGGCCTCGGCGAAGTCCTCGCCGGGGCTCGTCGGCAGCATCAGCGAGCGCGACGCCGGGCTCCCCGTCGCCGTCATCGGCGCCGGACCCTGCGGCCTCGCCGCCGCCGCCGCCCTCGAGGCGTCCGGCGTCCGCGCCATCGTCTACGACCGCGGCTGTGTCGCGAGCTCCATCGCGTCGTACCCGCTCTACATGACCTTCTTCTCGACCGCCGAGAAGATCGCCATCGCGAACGTGCCGTTCCCCATCGCGACCGACAAGCCGACCCGCCGCGAGGCGCTCGCCTACTATCGCATGGTCGTCCAGCACCTCGGCCTCGACGTCCATCAGTACGAGCCGGTCGTGCAGATCTGGCGGCGCAAGCAGGACTACGTCATCCACTCCAAGCCGCGCGGCGGCGATGTGGTCGAGACGAAGGTCCGCGCCGTGGTCGTCGCCACCGGCTACTTCGGCACGCCCAACCCCCTCAACGTGCCCGGCGAGGACCTGCCGCACGTCTCGCATCTCTACCGAGAGGGGCACGAGGCCTTCCAGCGCGATGCGATCGTCGTCGGGGCAGGGAACTCCGCGGCCGAGGCCGTCCTCGACCTCTGGCGGCACGGGGCGAAGGTCACCCTCGTCCACTTCGGGCCCAGCTTCGACAAGAACATCAAGCCCTGGGTCCTCCCCGACCTCCAGAACCGCCTGAAGGACGGGTCGATCGGCGTCCGCTGGAACACCCGGGTGACGGCCATCGAGCACGGCCGTGTCCACCTCGAGGGGAAGGACGGCCCCGGCATCCTGCCGGCGCAGCACGTCTACCTGATGACCGGCTTCACCCCGAGCTCCGAGCTGCTCTCCTCGCTCGGCGTGGAGCTGGACGCGGCGACGGGGATCCCCTCGCACGACCCCTCCACCATGGAGACCAACGTCCCCGGGGTGTTCATCGCCGGGGTCCTGGCGAGCGGGTACGACGCCAACAAGGTCTTCATCGAGAACGGGCGGGGGCATGGGGTGCTGATCGCGGGGGCGATCGGGGGCTGATCACGGGCTGATAGGGGGGCTAAAGGTCCGGCGGCCGCGGCCGAGACTGCCTTTATGTCCCGCCCCCGCCGACAGCACCCCAAGCCGGTCATCATCTACCGCCCCCGCCCCCGGCCCGGCGCGAAAAGCGGCACTGTTAACTTTCCGCCACCTCGCGCGTCATAGGAATGACCGAATGACGCCGACCCCCGCCTCCCTCGACTTCGCCCTCTCGGCCGACGATCGCGTGCTCTTGCACGCCATCGCCATGGCCGGCGATGCGGTGCGTGAGGCGGACGTCGCCTACCTCCTCGAGCGCTGGCCCTGGGCCTCGCCGATGGACTGGGACCGGGTCGCCGACCTCGAGGAGGCCGGCCTGCTCCAGCAGACCAAGGACGGCTGGTTCGTCCCCCTCGCCGTCGATCTCGAGGCGGCCGCCGAGCTCCCCAAGTCCCTCGATCCGCTCCTCAAGGGACTCGTGGGCGAGATGCTCTGCCGGCACGCCGACTCGTTCGACCGCTTCCAGCTCGGCTTCCGTCGCATGATCGCCGGCGGCCGCGAGCAGGCGATCGTCGCGGCCAGCCGCGTCTGGGCCAGCACGCCCGCCGCGCAGACCGCCCCGCGCGGCGAGCGGTTCGTCGCCGCCCTCGGCGCCAAGCGTCTCGGGCCCACGCTCTGCGCCGAGCTCAGCCAGGCCGTCCCCGAGATCGGCGCGCCGTCGCCGTGGACCGCGCCCTTCCGCGCCCTCTCGGCGCGCCTCCAGGCGCAGCCCATGTACGCGCGCACCGCCGCCGCGGCCGCCGCGGCCTCGTTCGTCCTCCTCGACCTCGTGGGCCAGAGCGCCCCGGTCCTCAAGGAACTCGACCGCCGCTAGTTCGCTCGGGTGTGCCCCCTGAGGGCGTGATGGTAGATTGAGGCGTCACCGCCCTCATCCCCGCGCCCCGGTCGTTCATGCCCCGTCCCGACGTCCTCGAGACCCTCGTCAGCCTCGCCAAGCGGCGTGGCTTCATCTTCCAGTCCTCCGAGATCTACGGCGGCACCGGATCGGTGTGGGACTACGGCCC
>JBGATT010000223.1:0-4135 GCA_044229035.1 Gemmatimonadaceae bacterium
CTTCGCGAACTACGTCAACATGGATGCGGCGCTCCCCTACGTGCTCCGCGGGGCGATCACCTCCGGCGAAGGGCGGAACCCCGCGGTCGGGAGCAACGGCCTCGCGTACACCGGCCGCGTCGAGCTCCTTCCCTTCGGTGCGTTCACCGGCGGCGGCGACTACTTCGAAGGCGACCTCCGGCGCGAGCCGACGCCGAAGCTGAGCGTGGCGTTCGGCATGCAGCACAACGACCGGGCGGTGCGCACCGGCGGCCAGCTCGGGCGTCCGCTTTTCGCGCCGCGGAGCATGAACACCTACATCGCCGACGCGCTCTACAAGCATCGCGGGTTCGCGATCTCGGCCGAGGTGGCGCGGCGCACCGCGCCCGACCCGATCACGAGCGACGGCACGACGACCCGGTTCGTGCTGACCGGTGAGGGCGTGACGGCGCAGACCTCGTATCTCCTGAAGAACAACCTCGAGCCGGCGCTGCGCTTCTCGATGGTGACGCCGAACGGCGAGATCGCGGGGCTCACGGGGGCCGACCGGCAGCGGCAGGTCGGGCTCGGCTTCACGCGCTACCTCAAGGGCCACAAGGTCAAGGTGCAGGGCGAGCTGCTGCACGATGACTTCCGGAATCAGGCGACCGGGGTGCGGCGCGGGTCGTGGGGCGTTCGGAGCTCGATGGAAGTGGGGATCTGAACAGAAGGCACAAGACGCAAGGCGGGAGGCGGGACCTCAGGGCAGCACGATCTGGCCGTCGGGGGCGACGACCTCGATCGGGGCGCCCGCCACTTCGCTGAGCAGTTCCGCCTTGCGGGCGGCGCCCCAGAGTTCGAGGCGCATCGGGTCATTGGCGCGGCGTGGCGTGGGGGTGAGGCGCACGGCGCGCTCGAGCCACCGGACCTTCACCTTGTCGACGGCGCTGGCGTGCCCGCGGTCGAGCCCGTCGGCGACGCGGAGCAACGCGGCGAGCCGGCGCACCCGCTCCCGCGCTTCGCGGTCGAGCTCCCACCAGGCCTCGTGCTTCCGCTTGGGCACGCCGCCGCGGTGATACCGCGCCACGTGCGCGATCACGACCTGCTCCTCGGGGCCGATGCCGAGCAGGTCGGCGTGCGTGATCAGGTGGAACGAGTGCTTGTGATGCTGCTCGTAGTTGATGTGGTAGCCCACGTCGTGGAGCAGCGCCGCGTCGGCGAGGGTCTGCCGCTCGGACGGGTCGCACCCGAGCCGCGCGCCCATCGCGTCGAAGAGCTGCAGCGCGAGCGCCTGGACCTGCTTCGAGTGCGGCGCCTCGTAGTGGCACCGCTCGGCGAAGGCGAGCACCGAACGCGCGCGCGCCTCCCCGGGGTCGGCGATGACGGGCATCACCTTCGCGGTCTCGAGCAGCAGCCCCTCGCGGATGCCGAAGGCGGAGGCGCTCAGCTCGCGCGGTTCGACGCGCGCGAGCACCTCGGCGGCCACCGCGAGGCCGGCGACGATGATGTCGGCGCGTCCGGCGTTGAGCCCCGGGACCTGCAGGCGTTCCTGCACCGACATCGCCGCGAGCTGCTCGAGGATGTGCTCGACCTCGTGCCGCGGGATCCGCGTGCCGTGGACGCTGCGCACCTTGACGCCCTGACGCGCGAGGAACATCCCGGCGAGGTTGGTGAAGGTGCCGCCGGAGCCGATCACCTCGGCGCCGCGCCAGTCGCGGACGGGGAGGACCTTCTTGATCTGCGCGCGGACGTGCTTCCGGAGCTTCTTGACGCCCTTCGCGCCCGACCGGCCCTCGAGGAACTGCTCGGTGAGCCGGATCGCGCCGAACGGGAAGGTGATGAGGCGCTCGACGAGTCCTTCGGCGGCCAGGGCGAGCTCGAGCGAGCCGCCGCCGATGTCCATGACGACCGAGCGGCCGTGACCGAGCTCGAAATGCGCGAGGGCGGAGCGGAACGCGAGCCGCGCCTCCTCCTCGCCGATCAGCACGCGGGGCTTGAGGCCGGTCTCGCGGCGCACGCGCGTGAGGAAGGTCGGGCCGTTGCGCGCGTCGCGCACGGCGCTCGTGGCGACCACCTCGATCCGCTTGCACCCCTGCTGGCGCGCGAGCGTCGCCATGCGCGCCAGCGCCTCGATCGCCTCGTCCATGTGCTGCGTGTCGAGCTCGCCGGTGGCACTGAGGCCGGCGCCGAGCCGCGGTGCGGCCTTCATCTCGTCGACGATGCGGATGGCGCCGTCAGGGAAGACGTCGGCGACGATCTGCCGGATGGAGTTCGAGCCGATGTCGATCGCGGCGATGCGCCGGTCGCGGTCCTCGCGGGCGGTGCGGTAGGGGCCGTCCTGCGCGCGCAGCGCCATCAGATGGTCCTCGGGGTGGGGCAGATGCCGGGCGTGAGCGCGTCGAGGCGTTCGGCCTGTCGCCGCAGCTCGCTCGCCGGGAGCGGGGCATAGCCGAGGGCACGCGCGGAGTGCGCGCCCTCGCGGAGTGCCCATCGGGCGAACGCGAGGAAGTGCGCGCCGCGGGTGGAATCGCCGAGCGCGCGGTCCACGACGAGGCGCGTGATGGCCGCGACCGGATAGGCCGCCGCATCGCGCGCGCCGACGAGGCCGTGGAGGGTGTCGGCCCGCGCGCCGGTGAGGAGTTCGGCGGCGGTGCGGGCGAGCGAGAGCGAGTCGGGACGCACATAGGCGCCGGCCACGTTGCGCAGGGCGGCGGTCGCGAGGCGCGACTGCTGGGCGTAGGAGAGCTCGACGAACCCGAGCGCGCCCTCGGTCGCGCGCACCTGGGCCGCGACCCCTTCGTTCCCCTCGACGCGCTCCCCCGCCGGCCAGTCGGTGCGCGCGGCCCCTGCGGCGTCGGCCTGCGCGGTGCGCCAGATGGCCGTCGTGGCGAGGTAGTCGGCGAAGACCTCGCTCGTGCCGCTCGAGCGCGCGCGCTGGATCACCCGGATGGGGATGGCCGGGAGCGCGAGCGACGGATTGAGCGCGCGCAGCGCGGGGTCGTCCCAGCGGGTGATGCGTCCGAGGTAGATCCCGGCGAGGGCGGGCGCGTCGAGGCGGACGGCGCTGAAGATGCGCGGAAGATTCACGACGACGGCGATCGCGCCAATGACCGTCGGGATCTCGACGGGCCCGCAACGGGCCCGGGCGCGCTCGTCGGGGCGCAGGGGGCGGTCGATCGCGCCGAAGTCCATCTCCTCCTCGAAGAGGAGGCGGATCCCCTCGCCCGAGCCGACCGAGAAGTAGTTGATGCGGACGCCGGACGCATCACGGTACTCGGCGAACCAGCGACGGTAGAGCGGATACGGGAACGTCGCGCCCGCGCCGACGAGGTCGATCCCGCCCGAGGGCGGCGGCGGCGGCGCCGGACGCGTGCGGATCCACTCCATCCCGGCCGCGAACCCTCCGAGCACCCCGATCCAGATGAGCACGGCCGCGCGCAGCCACGTCAGGGATCGAGGTCCGGTCATCAGGGCGGGGTCAGAGGTCGTTGGCGTACGACAGGAACTTGTAGCGGCCGTCGCGCTTGAGCAACGCGCCGAAGAGCTGCATCTCGCGCGCGGCGGAATCGGGCACCGCGAAGCGGACGCGGCAGCCGCGGAGGACCGCGTTGGGCCCTTCCTGCTCGGTGGAGTCGGGGCAGGTCACCGCCTCGATCCGGAGGGCGCGACCACCATAGCGCGAGAGGAGCCGCCCGGCGCCCTTGTCGCTCGCGGCGACGAGGGTGAACCAGACGAGCTCGGGTCCCAGCTCGTAAGGCGGCCGGACGTACTTCGTGTGCGGATAGTAGAGCCAGCCGAACTCCGCCTTGCTGACGGCGAGGGCGCGGACGGCGGCGGTGTCGTGCGCCGCGATCGCACGCGACAGCGCGCGCGCGAGGGCGAGCGGCGAGTCGGAACCACCCGAGAGCACGGCGGGCGTGTCCGTCACCGTCGCGCGGAAGCGCGCGAGCAGCGTGGGGATGGGGAGGGCCGAGTCCACGACCCCGGCGGCGGGCGTCGCGGACTCCGCGCGTGGCGCCGCTTCGCAGGCGGAGCTGCCGACCGCGACGGCCGCGAGGAGGAGGAGCCGCAGGCGGCGCGCCGCGGCAGCGGCGCGGGGGACGGAGCGCGAGAGGTTTCGCATCGGGGACGGAAGGGACGCGCGAGGGGCCGGGGCTCGGCGAACGAGCCCCGGCCC
>JBGATT010000048.1:0-36126 GCA_044229035.1 Gemmatimonadaceae bacterium
GATGAGGACGTATCCTATGGACGAGCGGCCCCCCCAACGCTTTTCGGACCCCCTGTGTCCAACCCCGCGTCACCGATGACGACCTCAGCCATCGCCCTCCACGCACCGGACCCGGGATCTGACGATCCGGGCCTCATCGTCCGCATCCTCGCGGGCGATCGGGTCGCCGCGCGGATGCTCTACGACCGGCACGCCAGGCGCGTGCATCGGCTCGCCTATCGCATCTGCGGCGACGAGGAGCTGGCGTGCGACCTGGTACAGGACGTCTTCGTCCGGGCCTTCGCGCAGCTCGCGACCTTCCGCGGCGAGTCGGCCTTCACGACGTGGTTGCACCGGATCGCCGTCACCACCGCGCTCAACTCCATGCGGAAGGTGAAACGGATCCGTGAGCGGGAGGAGGTGCTGGAGGATGCGCACGCCGCGCCGGCGCGCGAAGCGGATCCGGATCTCACGGCTCGACTGCACGCGGCGATCGACGCGCTGCCCGACGGCCTGCGGATGACGGTGCTGTTGCACGACCTCGAGGGCTACACCCACGCCGAGATCGGTACGATGCTCGGCGTGGCCGAAGGGACCAGCAAGGCACGCCTGTTCGAGGCGAGGGCGCGACTGCGCGAATCGCTGCGGGACTTCAGAACATGACTTCAGATGACGGCGGACCGATGACGCACGATCCGATGGACGACCACCTGGATGACCTGATGCGGACGGCGCGCGAGAGCTATCGCGTCCCCCCGGCCGCGGATCTCGACGCGCTCTGGCCGCGCATCGAGGCCGAGCATTTCGTCGCCCCGCGCGCGCTCGCGCCGGTCGGCGCGGAGGCGCGCGTGCTCGACGCCACGCCCGGCCGGCGGCACCGCCGCGGCTGGCTGGCGCCGGCCGCGGGCCTCGCGGCCACGCTGCTCATCGGCGTGGGGATCGGGCGGTTCACCGCCACCCCGATCGTGATCGCGCCACCGATGGTCGGCGACCTGTCGCCCGCGCTGACGCCGACGGCCGGGAACGTCGCCGAGCCCCTGCAGCGCGCCACCTACGAGTACGTCGCCCGCACGGTCGCGCTCCTCGACTCGCTGCCCCGCACGCGCTCCGCCCGACTCGGCGGCGACGCGCGTTTCGTCGCCGACGCGCAGCAACTGCTCAGCACCACGCGACTCCTGCTCGACTCCCCCGCCGCCACCGATCCCAAGCTGCGCGCGCTGCTCGAGGACCTCGAACTCGTCCTCGCGCAGGTCGCGAGCCTTCGTCCGGCGCCCCGCGCCGACGAACTGACCTTCATCGCCGAGGCGATGTCCGAGCGCGACGTCGTGCCGCGCCTGCGGACCGTCGCCGCGACCTACATCGCCTCCGGATACTGAGGAACCCATGACCATCCGATCCCTTCTCCTGATCGCCGCCCTCCCCGTCGCGCTCGCTGCGCAGCAGTCGGGGTGGACGCCCGCGCCACCGGTCGCGCCCGCGGCCCCCGCGCCGTCGCCCGTGCCGCCTGTTCCGTCCGGGGCCAGCACCGCGCCGACCCCGCGCGCGCTCGTCGCGAGCACCTGGGCACAGTCAGCCGACGAGGCCCGGCTCCCGCGCTTCGCCGCGAACTTCCCGCAGGACCCCGCCGACTCCGTCTATCGTGCGGCGCGCACGCAGCTCAATCGCGGCGAGTGGCGTCGCTCGGCGACCCTCTTCGGGCAGGTCGCCGCGCGGCAGCCGGCGTCGGCGTACGCCGCCGACGCGCTCTACTGGCAGGCCTTCGCGCTCTATCGCATCGGCGGGGTCACGGAACTCCGTGAGGCACTCACGGCGCTCGACGCACGGAAGTCCCGCTTCCCGCGCGCGGGGAACGCCGAAGAGGCGGAGCAGCTCGCGACGCGCGTCGCGGGGGCGCTCGCCGCCCGAGGCGATGCCACCGCACGAGGCCGGGTGCAGTCACAGGCCACCGCCAGCACCGCCGGAAGCTGCGATAGCGAGGAACTCTCGGTGCGCGCCTCGGCCCTCAGTCAGCTGATGCGCAACGATCCGGCGGCCGCGACGCCGATCCTCTCCCGCGTCCTCGACCGGCGTGACGACTGCTCGGTGTCGCTCCGCTCGAGTGCGGTGCACATCCTCGGGCGGAAGGACGACGCGGCGGCGCGTGCCAAGCTCCTCGATGTCGCCAGGAACGATCCGGCGGCCTCGGTGCGCATCGACGCCATCGGGTACCTCGCGGAGGCGAACTCCGACGACGTGGTCGCGACGCTCGACGGCATCGTGCGCACCGAGACCGACGCGAACGTGCAGCGCAGCGCTGTCCGTACCCTCGGGAGCATGACGAACCCGAAGGCGAAGTCGGCCATCCGGGCGCTCGTCGAGCGCACGACCGCACCGGAACGCCTCCGCGTGGAGGCGATCGGGAGCTTCGACCGCCGCGCTGGTGTCTCCACCGGCCTCGGGTTCAGCTACTCCTGCGCTGGTGACTGCGCGGAGGTGTTGCGTGCCGAGCAGTTCGGGCAGAGTCTCAACGCGCTGACCACCGTACCAGTGGCCCCGGCCGCGCCGCCCGCTCCGATCGCGCCCGCCGCGCGTCCCGCGCCGGCTCCGCGGCCAGCGCCCACCCCGCGCGCCATGGCATCGGCGGAGGCGCGCTATGAGGCCGAGGCCGTCGTCGCCGAAGAGCGCGCGGCCGCGCTCGCCGACGCGCGTGCGGCAGGTGTGCGCGCCGGGCAGCGCCCCATGGCCTACACGGTGAGCGGTGACGGCTTCGGCATCGCGCGATGGGATGAGGACGACCGCCGCATCTCGCCAGAGGACGCGGCCTGGTTGCGTGGCGTCTATCCCAAGCTCGAGACGAGCCGCCTCAAGTCGGCCGCCGCGGCCGTGCTCGCCCGGTCGGGGGACGAGGCCACGACGAACTGGCTCACGCAGATGGTCCAGCGCGAGGAGGAGCCGGCGGAGGTGCGCGCGAGCATCCTCCCGCGGCTCGGACGCGATCTCCCCATCGCGCAGTTGGGCCGTCTCTACGACGGCGCGTCCAGCCGTAGCATGCGGAGCGAGATCGTCTCCCTCCTCGGCCGGCGCGAGGAGCCCGAGGCGACGGACAAGCTCATCGAGATCGTGCGCACGGGCACCGATCCGCAGCTCCGCCGCGCGGCGATCGGCGCCCTCAACAACAAGAAGGACCCGCGCACGACGCAGCTCCTCCTCGAGCTGATCGACAAGTGAACGCGCGGGCGGTCGTCCTCGGCGCGGTCGGACTCGGACTGCTCGTCGTCCAGGCGGTGCGCGCGCAGGGAGGGACGCTCGAGCGTCGCGTGGCGGCGGTGCGCGACGGGCGGGTGGAGTTCGACTTCCCGTCGCGACCCGATGCCTGCGGCGACGGGCGCGGCTGGTATCGGGTCGGGCAGGATGCGTGGTATGTGCGCGAGTCGGAAGGGGCCGGACCCGAGCGGGCAGGGATGGCGTGCGAGACGGGACCCGTCCGCGTCGTGCTCCAAGTGGTCGGGCGCGAGGTCCTGCGCATCGAACGCTTCGTCGGACCTCGAGCACACGACTCGACCGCGACCGACCTTGGCACGGTCGATGTCCGCGAGGCGACGACGCTGTTGCTCGGCATCGCGCGATCGACCAACGGACGTCCCGCGCGCGAGGCGATCGGCGTGACCGCGCTCGCCCGGGACGGCGCGGCGGCAGACGGGCTGGCCGCGATCGCGCGCGACGAGGAGCGGTCCCGCGAGGTGCGGCGCGCGGCGCTGGGCGCTCTGCTGCGCCTCGACGGCGCAACGGCGATCCCGGTGCTCATCGCGATCAGCGACTCCCGCGCCGACGAATGGGTCGTGGCGGAGGCGGTGCGCACCCTCGCGCGGAGTGACGAGCCACAGGCACGGCGTCAGCTCCGCCGCATCCTCACCGATGCGGCACGGGAGGAGGATCTGCGGGCTGCCGCCGCGAGCGGGCTCGGCGATGCGCAGGCGACCGGCGAAGATGCCGCGCTGTTGCGCGAGGCGTTCAAAGGGTTCAAGCAGGAGCGCTCTCGTGACGCGCTCCTCACGGCGGTGGCGGCGATCGGCGGTCGTGTGAACGCCACGTGGCTCCTCTCGGTCGCGCGCGACGAAGCGCAGTCGAGTGCGACCCGACGTCGCGCGGTCCTCATGGCCGAACGCGCGGGTGCGAGCGGTGTGGATCTGGCCGGCGCCTTCGACGCGGCCGGGGATTCGTCCACGCGCGACGCGCTCATCTCGGCGCTCGCACAGGAAGGATCACGGGCCTCGCGCGACAAGCTCGCGGCCATCGCGCAGGGCACCGAGTCGCCGACGCTCCGTCGGAAGGCGATCACCGCGCTCGAGCGGTTCGACTCGGCGGAGACGCGTGAACTGCTGACGACGCTGGCGATGCCGCGGCCGTGAGGCAGGCGGAAGGACGAAGGACGAAGGATGAAGGACCGCGATGCCGGGACACTGCGACGGCATCGCGGTCCTGCATCCTTCACCCTTCTTCCTCCATTCAATGCCGCGCGAACGTGCTCCGCTGTCCCGTCGTCGTGAACGCCACCACCTCGTATCGCTGGTAGCCTGACACCGGTCCCTGCTCCATGCCCGGCGAGCCGATCGGCATCCCGGGCACCGCGATGCCGCGGATCGCGGGCTTCTCCTTGAGCATCCGCTTCACATCGTCAGCGGGCACATGCCCTTCGACGAGGTAGTTCGCGACCACGACCGTGTGGCAGCTCTGGAGCGTGCCCGGCACGCCGAGCTCGGCCTTCACCTTCGCCAGGTCCTCGGTGTCGATGGTGCGCACCGTGAAGCCGTTGGCGCGTGCGTGCTCCACCCAGAGATGGCAGCAGCCGCACGACGCGCTCTTGTAGACGGTCATGGCGGGCAGCGCCGCGGGGCGGGCCGGCGCCTTGCCCGGCGTGCCCTGCTGTGCGCCCGCGAGGCGCGGGAGCGATGCGCCCAGCGCACCGACGCCGAACACGGCGAGGAAATCACGACGATCCATGGTGGTCCTCCTTAGCGCGCCACGCCCGCGAGCGCGGCGACGATGAGCAGTGCGAGTTGCGGTCCCTTGTACGAATCGGGCTGTTCCACGTACGCCTCCTCGGTGCCGTGCGCGCCGGTGCTGCGTCCGCCGCCGTTGATCGTGATGGCGGGGATGCCCATCGCGATCGGGAGGTTCGCGTCGGTGCTCGAGGCGACGGTCGCCGGGAGCCAGCCGAGCGCTTCGACCGCCTTCCACGCCGTCTGCACGATGGGCGCGTCATCGGATTGCCCGCCCGTCGGCCGGATGCCGATCGTGTCGTACTTCACGGTGATCGGCGCGCGCGAGGCCGGCCAGCGCGCGCGTTCGTCCGCCACGCCCTTGTCGATCGCCGCGCGGATCGCCGCGTCGACCTTCCGCAGCTCCTCGGCCGATTCCGAGCGCATGTCCACCTCCATCTGCGCGAGCGGCGTGATCGTGTTCACGCTCGTGCCGCCGCGCACCACACCCACGTTGAAGGTCGTCCGCGGACGCATCGGCACGGGGATCTCGGCGATGTTCGCGATCGCGCGCCCCATCGCGTGCATCGGGTTCGTCATCCCGAACGCGCCGTAGCTGTGACCTCCGGGCCCTTCGAACGAGACGGTGTATCGGTGCGACCCCACCGCGCGCGACGTGATCGCGCCGGCGCCGGCGCCGTCGACGGAGATGAAGTAGTCGATCTTCCCCGGGAACTCCTTCGTGAGCAGGTGCCGGATGCCGCGGAGGTTCCCCGGTCCCTCCTCACCGACGTTGCCGACGAGATAGACACGCCCCATCGGCTCCACGCGCTGTTCCTTGAGCACCTTCGCGAGCGTGAGCACCACCGCGAGGCCGCGGCAGTCATCGCCGATGCCGGGGCCGGCGATCCGGTCACCCTCGCGCGTTGTCTTCACGGCCGTCCCCTCGGGAAAGACGGTGTCGAGGTGTCCGGCGAGCAGCACCGTCGCGCCGGTGCCCCGCCCGATCTCCGCGATCACGTTCCCCTCGGCGTCGATCCGCGTGTTCGTGTATCCGAAGCTGACGAGCCGCCGGCGGAACTCCTCGGCGCGCGCCTGTTCCTTGAACGGCGGGGCCGGGATCTCGCAGATGGACACCTGCTGCTCGAGGGTCCAGGCCTGCAGCGGCTGCATCGCGGCCATCGCGCGCTGCACGGCAGGGTCGTTCACGGGGATCGGGCGCGCCTGGGCGCCGAGCGGAGCGGCCAACGGCGCGGACGCAAGGGCGGCCAGCAGGGCGACCGATGGGCTGTGGCGGAGTCGATGGAGGTGCATATTCGAGAATCTACCCCGGACCACCGATGAACGCCCATCCCTGGATCACCCAGTACGACTCCGGCGTCCCCGCGACCCTCGAGCCCTACCCGGAGCGCACGCTCCTGGAGTTCCTCGACGACGCGGTGGCCCAGCGCCCCGGCGCCCCCGCGCTCCTCTTCAAGGAGAGCACGATGTCGTGGGGCGAGCTGGCGACGCGGAGCGACGCGTGCGCGAGCGCGTTGGCCGCGCTCGGCGTGCGAGCCGGCGACCGTGTCGCGGTGGTGCTGCCCAACTGCCCGCAGTTCTTCATCGTCGAGCTCGCGACATGGAAGCTCGGCGCGGTGCTCGTGCCCCTCAATCCGATCTACACGGCCGAGGAGCTCGAGGGGCCGCTCAAGACGACCGGCGCGAAGGTCGTGGTCACGCTCACCACCTTCTATGAACGGGTGAAGCAGGCGCAACGGCGGACGGACGTGCAGCACGTGGTGCTCACGAGCATCAAGGAGTACCTGCCGCCGGTGACGCGCGCGCTCTTCACGCTGCTGCTCGAGAAGAAGGGTGGGCACCGTGCCACCGCGCGGGACGGCGACCCGACCTTGCCGGCGCTCCTCAAGGCGCACGCCGGCCGCCACCCGACCGTGAAGCGCCCCCGCCCGGACGACGACGCCCTCTTCCTCATGAGCGGCGGGACGACGGGCACGCCGAAGGCCGTGCGCGTGCATCACGGCGGGCTCGTGCGCACCGGCATGCAGGTCCGCGCCTGGCTCCACGACGTCCTGCCCGAATGGGTCGGGGTCTACTGCATGCCGCTGCCGATGTTCCATTCCTATGGCGCGTGCGGCGTGCAGTCGGTGTGCATCATCGGGCGGAACCCCATCGCACTCGTCCCCAACCCGCGTGACCTGGACGATCTGGTGAAGACGGTCGAACGGACACGGCCGGCGGTGTTCTGCGGCGTGCCGACGCTCTACAACGCGCTCATCGGACACAAGCGCGTCGCTGCGGGGAAGGTCGACTTCCGGTCGATGAAGGCCTGCGTGTCGGGCGCGGCACCGCTCCATGCCGAGACGCATCGCCGCTTCACCGAGATCACCGGTGCGAGCGTGATCGAAGGGTATGCCCTCACGGAGTCGCTGCTCGCGGCGACGCTCTGGCCGCTGAAGGGACACACGAAGGTCGGGTCGGTCGGCGTCCCGCTTCCCGACTGTCGGGTACGGATCGTCGATGCGGACGATCCCACCAAGGAGATGCCGACCGGTGAGGTCGGCGAGATCCTCCTGACGGGGCCGCAGATCATGCGCGGCTACTTCAACGCCCCAGAGGGCACCGACCCGATGCGCGCGACAGACGCCTCGGGGGTCGCCTGGCTCCACACCGCGGACCTCGGGTATGTCGACGCCGAGGGATTCCTCTACGTGGTGGACCGCAAGAAGGACCTCATCAAGATGAACGGGATGCAGGTCTGGCCACGCGAGATCGAGGAGGTGCTCGCGAAGCATCCCGCGGTCCAGGAGGTGGGCGTGCGCGGCTTCGCCGATGCGGCGCGCGGCGAGGTCGCGGTCGCGTTCGTCGTGCTCAAGCGCGGCGTGGCGGTGAGCACCGAGGAACTCCGCGCGTGGTGCAAGGAGCATCTCGCGCCGTTCAAGGTCCCGGCGCGTGTCGCGTTCAAGGCCGAGCTCCCGAAGTCGATGATCGGGAAGGTGCTCCGGCGCTTCCTCACCGAGGACGAGGCCCGGGCGACATGACGCGTCACCGGCCGCTTCGCGCGGCGATACTCGGTGTGGCGGGGTTCGTCACGTTCGCGGCCTGCACGGCCTCTGCTCCGCGCGCGCCATCGCCCGGGGCCGAGCCTTCGTCGGCCGCGGTGCGCGCGACGCGCCAGCGCGTCGTGCTCATCGGCATCGACGGCTTCCGCGCCGACTACGTGGACCGACCGCACGCGGTGAACCTGCGGCGCCTCGCGGCGCGCGGAGTGCGCGCGGAGCGCCTCATCCCCGCCTTCCCCTCCAAGACCTTCCCCAACCACTACACGATCGTCACCGGTCTCACGCCGGAGCACCACGGCATCGTCGCGAACGTCATGAAGGACCCGGCGCTCGGCACCTTCCGCACCAGCGACACGCTCGCGCTCTGGGAGCCGCGCTGGTGGGGCGGAGAGCCGATCTGGGTCACCGCGGAGCGGCAGGGTCGCCGCGCCGCCACGTACTTCTGGCCCGGGTCCGAGGCGGAGATCGGGGGCGTGCGTCCCACCTGGTGGCAGCGCTACGAGCACGCGCGGCCACGCGCCGCACGGGTGCGGCAGGTGATCGAGTGGCTCTCCATGCCCGCCGACTCCGCTCCCGCGCTCATCACCCTCTACTTCTCCGATACCGACGACGCCGGCCACGCCGAGGGCCCCTTCGCGGACACGACGAACACGGCGATCGCGAACGCCGACTCCGCGGTCGGCGCGATCATGGACGCGATCGACCGCCTGGGACTTCGCGACGTCGTGAACATCATCGTCGTGGCCGACCACGGCATGACGGCGAGCAGCGGCGAGCGGTTGATCCTCATCGACGACTACCTGCCGCGCGCGTCGGTCGACGTCATCGACTGGACGCCCGTCGCCTCGATCGTCCCGGCGGACGGCGACGTCGAGCGCGTGTATCGCGCGCTGAAGGACAAGCATCCGCACCTGCAGGTGTATCGGAAGGGCGAGGTGCCGGAGCGCCTGCACTTCAATGACCATCCCCGCATCACGCCGATCGTCGCGATCGCCGACGAGGGCTGGACCCTCACGGATCGGGCGAGCCTCACCCGGCGCGGGCGCGCCGACTACGACGGAGGGCAGCACGGGTACGACCCCGCGCTGCCCTCGATGGGCGCGGTCTTCATCGCGGCGGGACCGGGCATCGCGGTCGATCGACGCGTGCCCGGATTCCGCAACGTGCACGTCTATCCGCTGATGGCGCACCTGCTCGGCCTGCGGGCCGCGCCAACGGATGGGGCGCTGGACTCCGTGCGCGCCATCCTGCGCTGAGTCAGGGCGTCGGCTCGGGCATCGGGTCGATCTCGCGCAACTCGATGCGCCCGCCCAAGGCGAGATGCGGGCAATCGCCGGCGATCGTCGTGGCCTCGGCGTAGTCCTTCGCCTCGATCACGAAGTAGCCGCCCACCACCTCCTTCGCCTCGGCGAACGGCCCGTCCTTCACGACGAGCGTGCCGCCCTTCGCGCTCAGGTGCTTGCCCCCCTCCTCGCAGAGCTTCTCGCCGCCGCGCAGGTGGCCCGAGCGGGCGATCTTGTCGCTCCACGCCATGTAATTCGCGACGACGCGCTGCATCTCGGCGGGCGAGATGGTCGAGAGCGTGGTCATGTCGTCGTGCAGGATGAGCATGTACTTCGGCATCGGTGGTCTCCGGTGGATGGGTCGCGGTCGGCGGATCCGGCGCGCGATGCCCTATGACGGATGAGGATCGCCGGAATCGACATCGCGCGCCAGCAGGAGCGCGTCCAGTTCGGCAAGTCGTTGCTCCGCATGGCGTTGCATGGGGAGGGAGGCGGTCAGTTCCCTGGCGGTCGCCCAAGCGGTCCGCGCCTCGTCCGGGCGGTCGAGTGCGGCGAGTAGTGTCCCCCGCACCGCATGGGTGAGCGGATACGCCTCGAGCGCGCGATCGCGAGACAGCGCGCGCAGTTCCGTCCATGCGGCCGGCGCGCCCACGGCCCGCTGCACCGCGACGACCCGATTGAGCGCGATCACCGGCGAGGGGGAGAGCACGAGGAGCCGGTCGTAGGCGGCGACGATCCGTGGCCAATCGGTCGCGTCGCTCGACGGGGCCATCGCGTGGAGCGACGCGATCTCCGCTTCCACGTGACACGGCGTGATGCGATCCCCATCCGCGGCCGCCTCGAGATGCGCGAAGCCGCGCGCGATCCGTGCCGCATCCCAGCGCGTGCGGTCCTGGTCGTCGAGTCGCACCGGTGCGCCGTCGGCGTCGAGCCGCGCGTCGAAGCGCGCCGAGTGGAAGCAGAAGAGCGCGGCCAACGCGTGGACCGCGGGCGAGGCGGTGCGCGGGTCGCCCAGCAATCGCTCGGCGAGACGGAGCGCCTCGTCACTGAGGTCGCGCCGCAGGAGCGCATCGCCCGCGTGCGCGGTGTGGCCCTCGTTGAACATGAGATAGAGCACGGTCTGCACCGCGTCGAGTCGCTCGAGGAGGGCCGCGCCTTCGGGCATCTCGAAGGTCGCCTGCGCCTCGCGAAGCGCGCGCTTGGCGCGCACGAGGCGCTGCGCGACCGCGCGCTCGTCGGTGAGGAAGGCGCGCGCGATCTCGCCCACGCCGAACCCGCCGATGAGCTTGAGGGCGAGCGCCACGCGCGATCCCGGCGAGACGGCGGGATGGCAGCAGAGGAGGATCAGCCGGAGCTGATCGTCGCGGAACGGATCGTCGGGCGCGTGGTCACCATCGGGGACGGACGCGAGGTCGACGGCCGCGTCGAGCTCGGCGCCGATGCGCGGGGCGAGGTCGGCGAGCCTCTGGTCGCGGCGCAACGCATCGAGTGCCTTGCGTCGCGCGACCTGCAACAGCCACGCCGAGGGATCGGCCGGCACGCCGCGCGTCGGCCAGTGGCGGACCGCGCTGATGAACGCCTCCTGCACCACGTCCTCGGCCAGCGCGAGGTGCGCCGGCCCGAGCAGGCGGGTGAGGAGCGCGATGAGTCGGCCCGCTTCCTCGCGGAAGAGGCGGTCGACTAGAACTCGCGCTTCTTCATCTCCTTGAACATCTTCTCGCGCTCCTGGTCCTGCGCGTCCGTCACGCGCTGTGGAGCGGTGGGGTCGTAGGTCTTGGCCTCGAGATTCCGGGGCTTCGCCTGCTTCTGCATCTTCTTCACGAGGTTCTGGATGGACTTGTCGTCCAGGCCTGACATCAGGTGCCCTCCAGGGCGAGCGGTCGCCTGAATCCTATCCCGCGCAGGGCCATTGCGCATCCGTGCCCCCGGGCGTTCCTTGGGAGGACACCCGCTCCACGGACGGAGGCGCTGGCGTCATGAGCACCGATCGGAAGCCGCGTGACGAGGAGATCGACGTCTACGGCCTGACGGACCAGGGCAAGGTCCGGAAGGACAATCAGGATCACTTCCTGATCGCGTCGGTCCACCGACGGTTGCACGTCCTGCAGACGTCCCTCACCGATCCGGCGCGCGTGCCGATGGCCGACGACCGCGTGGCGTTCCTCGCGATGGTCGCCGACGGCGTGGGCGGCGGTGTCGGGGGGCAGGAGGCGAGCGCGACCGCGCTCGAGACCGCCACCGAGTACATCGCGTCGAGCTCCAAATGCTTCATGGAAAGCGACGCGGCGGGGACCGAGTTCATCGAGACGCTGCAGGCCGCGGCGCTCCGCTCGCACGAGGCCGTGAAGGCACGCGCGATGGACATCGCGCCCGGCCGCTCGATGGCGACGACGCTCACCATGTACATGGGCGTCTGGCCGTACTACTACCTGCTGCAGGTCGGCGACTCCCGCTACTACCTGTATCGCGGCGGTGCGCTCACGCAGGTCTCCCGCGACCAGACGATCGCGCAGGACCTGGTCGACCAGGGGGTGCTCACCCGCGCCGTGGCCGAGCGGTCACGATTCAACGATGTGCTCTCGAGCGCGATCGGCGCCGACGAGGCAGTGCCCGTGGTGACGCGGCTCAAGTCGGAGTGGGGCATGGTGCATCTGCTCTGCACCGACGGGCTCATCAAGCACGTCACCGACGAGCGGATCAAGGAGGTGCTCGCCACGATGACCTCCTCGCGGCAGGCGTGCGAGACGCTCGTCGCCGAGGCGCTGGCCAACGGGGGCAGCGACAACGTCACCGTCATCGTCGGCCGCACGGTGACGCCGCGGCCGTGAGCCCGCGCGTCGTCCCGGCGGCCGGCTCAGGCGGACGCTGACGCGTCCGTCGCGGCGGCGGGCGCCGAACGGTCGCGCAGCAGCCACCGCACGAGCGTCACCGCGAGCGCGATGGGGATCACGATCTTCGCCACCGCGAGTCCCAGCGTGAGCAGCACGCCCACGAGCGAGAGCAGCGCGCCGCCGACGAGCAGGACGACGAAGATCGGCAGCCCGATCACCAGCAACAGGATGAGCACGGGGAGCGCGAGCACGCCGAGCACCGCGATCAGCGGCAGGCCGACGAACTTGAGCAGGAACCCCGCCGGCAGGAGCCACCCGAGCCAGCCGAAGGCGCGCGCGAGCACCTTGAGCAGGATGCCTTCGATCATGAGCGTCTTCAGGATCTGCCACATGCGCCTGCTCCCGGGTGGGTGATGAGGTCCCTACGGGGGCGCCGGCGCCCCGGTGTCAGCGGCCGGCGTCCAGCTTGGGCAGCAGGTCCCTCGTGATCCACGCATGACCCGGGGCGAGCGCGAGCGCCTTCTGCAACTCGGCACGCGCCTCGGCCTTCCGGTCGAGCTGGGTGAGGGCGATGGCGAGCCAGATGTGCGCATCGACGCGGCCCCAGACCGGGGCCGGCCCCGTCGCCGCGTCGCGGGCGAAGAGGGCCACGGCGCGGCGCAGTTCGGGCTCACCCTTGGCCGGGCCGCCGCCGAAGGCGCGCGGGGCATTGAGGCGCGTCATCCCGTTCATCAGGGCGACGCGCGGGTCATTGGGCGCGAGGGCGAGCGCCTCGTCGAGCTGCTTGAAGGCGCGCGGTCCCATCCGCATCCCGGCCATCATCCCGCCCGTGCCGGCGAGCTGTCCGGTGACCCCGCCGCGGAGGCCGAGCGCCTGACCGCCGGCCCCGAGCTCCTGTGCCTTGGCGAGCGCCCGCTCGGCCTCCTCGAGCAGCGGCTTGGCCGCGGGGACCTGATCGCTCAGGAGCAGGGCGCTCGCCCGGCGATGGAGGACGTAGCCAAGGTCGTAGTGGGTCCACGGGTCGCGCGCGGCGGGACCGCGCGTGGCGGCGCGGAGGCGTGCGACGATGGGGTCGAGGGCCGCCCAGTCGCCCCGGGTGACAGCGGACTCGACGCGGGGGCGCAGGGAGTCGAGGAGAGCGGGCTGCGCGCGCAGCGGAAAGGCCAGGAGCGTCAGCGACAGCGCGACGACGGGCGTGCGCCACGAGGGAGATGGCCGGAGGGAGCGCATGCCTGATGAAGGGGGAATCGGGATTCAGCGTTCCCCGGAGGGCGCGGTCGCCCGCCGGAGATACCACGCGAGCAACCCCGTGACGACGAAGACCAACCCGGCGCCCAGCGGGAGCTGCTCGCGCGCCTCGGCATCGAGGTCGAGGATGGGTCCGAGCCCGAGGATCATCCCGCTGGTGATCACCGCGTACCCGAGGGCGGCAAGCCAGCTCCATGCGCGATAGCGCCAGGCCCCGTACGCCGCACCCAATCCGCAGAGTGCGATCACGGTCTGGAACGCCCACAGGATCGTCGGTTCGTCGCTGAGGCCGGGGAAGTCGTTCGGCACCTGCACGAGCGCGTTGAGCCCGGCGACGGCGAAGACCACCGCGCTGAGGCGCAGGCCGATCCGGTGTGCGGCGGACGGAGGCGTCGGGATGCGCGGGATCCCTTCGGGAACGGACATGTCGGGGAAGCTAGCGTACGGCCGCAGCGGCCGCCCCAGGCGCACTGACGTGTTGCGCATCCACACGCTCAGGGTGTCCGGTGCGCTCATCAAGCCGACGAAAGCGTCCACGTGGTCAGTGTCGAGGGTTAGGTGGCGTGGCCCGAAGAGGATGGTGCGCGGTATGCGAGGTCCCCGGCGAGGAGATTCTTCGGATACATACATTGACATTCTACAATACTCCGGCGAACGTATTGTCGAACGTCTAAGCATGGAGTTGTATGCCGCCGCGCGCCGATCTGTTGCAGGGGAGTCTCGATCTCCTGATCCTGAAGTGCCTGCTCGACGAGCCGATGCACGGCTGGGCGATCGCCAAGCGATTGCGTGAACTCTCCAACGCGGTCCTCGAGATCAATCAGGGTTCCCTCTATCCCGCGCTCTACCGCCTCGAGGATCGCGCGTGGGTGGATGCGGCGTGGGGTGTCTCACCGGAGGGCCGGAAGGTGAAGGTCTATCGCCTCACGGCGAAGGGCCGGACGGCACTCGAGGAGGAACGCGAGCAGTGGCGTCGCTTCTCCCTCGCGGTGAACCAGGTCCTGTGCGCCACCTGAGCGTGTCCCTCGTGGAACGGTGGCGTCGTGGAGTGCGTGCCTTGCTGCGCCGCGGTGCGGTGACACGCGAGATGGATGAGGAGATCGCGGCGCACCTTGCGTTCGCGACTGAGGAGTTCGTCGCGCAGGGTGTCGAGCCGGCGGAGGCCGCGCGGCGCGCGCGCGTCGAGTTCGGGAACGTGCAGCGCGTGCGCGAACGGGCATTCGAGGAGCGGGCGTTCGCGTGGCTGGACGATCTCGCACGCGACCTCGGACAGAGCTGGCGCCAGCTTCGGCGCACCCCGGCTGCGACGCTCGCGCTGGTGCTCTGCGGCGCACTCGGCATCGCGGGCGTCACGATTGTCTTCTCGTTCCTGAATGCCATCTGGCTGCGGCCGCTCCCGTACGAGGACGACGACGCGCTCAACAGCTTCCTGGCGGTCGAGCCGCAGCGGTGGGCGAGCAAAACCATGCCGCGCATCGTCGCCGACTCCGTGGAGCAGCGGATCGCGCCGCTCGCGCGGTCCGCACGGTTCAACGAGCGCGCCGCTCGGCTACTGTTGAGCGATTCGATCAGCGAGATCCGTGTGGCGCAGGTCGACTCGGCCGTCCTCTCCATCCTTCGCGTCGCGCCGGAGGCGGGGCGCGCGTTCACCGCGGCCGAGTACCGCTCGGGCGCTCCGGTCGCACTCGTGGCGCCTTCGATCTGGGATCAGCTACCGTCGGAGAATCGCCGCGCTGGCTCCGCGACGGTGCTCCTCGACGGCGTCGCGCACCGCGTCGTTGGCAGGATGTCGAAGTCAATGCGCTTCAACGAACTCGCGCGGGTGTGGGTCCCGCTGCGCCCTACCGAGGACCGCGTCGCACTGTTGCTTCGTCGGGATCCTGGTGTCAGCGCGGACTCGCTCTCCCGCGCGGTCCAGCGCGGCGACCCGCGTCCGTACACGACGATCGCGCAGGTCGGCGTAACGGAAACGCCGGCCGACACAGGCCGCTGGCGGGTGCGGCTGATGCCGCTCGTCGATCGAGGACACGACCGTCCCGCGAACTATGTCACGGCGGCGCTGTTCCTCGCGGTCACCGCGCTCGTCGCCATCGCGACTGCATCCAACGTGGCGGCGCAGCTGGTCGCGCGCGCGAGGCGCCGCCAGCACGAACTGGCCACGTGCGCCGCCCTGGGGGCGACGGCGCCACGACTCGTGCGCCGATTGCTCGCGGATTCGATCCTCATCGGAGGGGCGGCAGGGCTGCTCGGCATCGTGGCGTCGCAGTTGGGCGTGCGACTCCTGGTGGGGCTCATCGACTCGCCCGGGTTCCCCGGATGGCTCACCTTCGAGCTGGACTGGCGCATCCTCGCGTTCGCCGTAGCGGCGACCTTTGGGATGATCGCCCTGATTGGCGTGCTCCCCGCGCGCGAGGCGCGACGCATCGACCCGCTCACGGTCCTGCGGGAGGCCGGGACGATCGGCATCACGGCGCGCGGGACGCGGCGCGCGACCGCGCGCCTGCTGGCACTCCAGTTCGCGGTCTCGGTCGTGTTCGTCTCCTCGGCGACGGCGATCGTCCAGACGTACCGGGAGATGACCGGACTCGCGCTGGACGAGGCCGATGCGCGGCGGCTCGACATTTTCGCGTACACGACGAACGAGGACTCCGCGACACCGGGCGCGAGGGCCGCGTTGATCGATTCGCTCGTCGCGACCCTCACCGCCGCCGGCGCGCAGGTGGCCACGCACGGCTTCGTCATCGGCGTCCGAGGGACCACCGCTGGGGACTGGCGCGCGCGGAGCGGCGAGCAGCATCAACTGTATGCGCCGGACGACCGCTCTCGCGGACTGGGCAGCGATGAGTTCGCGCGGGCGCCGTTCAGTGCGGTCGACACCTCGTTCTTCGCGATAGATGGCCGGCGTATCGTCGCCGGACGCGGATTCATTCGAGCTGACTCGGCGAGCGGCCCGGTGCCCATCGTCATCACCGCGGACCTTGCCGCGGCAGTGTGGGGCAACTCCG
This sequence comes from Gemmatimonadaceae bacterium, assembly GCA_044229035.1. Taxonomy (GTDB): domain Bacteria; phylum Gemmatimonadota; class Gemmatimonadetes; order Gemmatimonadales; family Gemmatimonadaceae; genus Pseudogemmatithrix. The sequence continues at coordinate 16,367 of JBGATT010000048.1, forward strand.
TCGCGGTCGGGCGAGCCCTCCGGATCGGTCGCGAAGGCCCACTGGCCACGATCGTCGGCGTGGTGACGCCACGACGAGCGGTGTCCACGGGCACTCGGGGGTTGGGCGTGTGGGAGCGTCCCGAGGTCTTCCTCCCGCTCAGCCGCGTCGACGCGGTGAATCACGCGCTCGTCGTGCGGACCGATGGCGACCCGGCCGTGGTCCGCAGTCTCGTGCGCGCCACTGGGAGGCGCGTCGATCCATCGTTCTACTTCGGCGCGATCCGTTCCAAGGCGGAGACCAACGCGCGGAGCCTCATGCCCTTGCGCGTCGCCCTGACGGTCATCGGCGGGTCGGCACTGCTCGTCATGGTGATCTCGCTCATCGGACTCCATGGCATCGCGAACCAGTCGGCGCTCGCGCAACGCCAGGAGATCGGCATACGGCTCGCGCTCGGCGCCACCGAGTCCCAGGTCGTGCGGCTCGTCCTGTTCGACACGCTCCATGCGATCCTCATAGGGCTCATCGGTGGTGCGGGCGTGTCGGTGATCGCCATCCGGGCTCTCGATGGGGTACTCGCGTTCGACCACGTCGGTCTCGCCGCGTCCACTGCGAGCGCGGGCCTCGCGTTCACGGCGGTGATCGTCCTGACCTGCTGGATCCCGGCGCGACGCGTCGCGCGCATCGCTCCCGCGGACGTTCTGCGCTCGCTGTGAGCGCGTTCGAGTTCACCTCGTTCCTAGGATGGACCCCATGCGTCGACTCACATTCGCGCTCACCTCATCACTCATCGCGATCCCACTCACTCTCGCGGCGCAGGCAACGAGGGTACGCGTCGATGCGAAGCCGATCCTGATCGTCGCTGCGACCGCCGAGGACGGCTCCGTGCGTTTCGGTTCGGCAGCGTGGGCGACGCGTCTCGCCTCTGGCGCGATCGCCGTCGCGGACCCCGCTGAGGCGAACGTGCGCGTCATCGCCGCCGGCGGACGCTCGGCGCGCGCTGTCGGCCAGCGAGGCAGAGGACCCGGGGACGCAGGCGACTCGATCGTGGTCTGGGACATGATGTCGGCGCGGGCCAGCATCTATTCGTCGGGCATCGAGGCTGGGACGGTGCCGCGCACGTGGACGGTGGCGGACCTTATCAATAGCATGTCCGCCGCCTGCTCTCGCACTGGTGCGATGGCATTCATCGCACCGGTGCGACCGCTGAATGACGTCCCGCCGATTGCGAGCGGCGACACACCACAGGGCGGGCAATACGCCATCACGACGATGAGCGCGCGTCCTCGCATCGTCGATGCGGCGGGTGCGACCCGTGCGGAACTCCCGCCGATGAACTTCGGGGAGTTCGTCACCGGGCGACTCACGTCGACGAGTGGCTTCGGATACTTTCCGCGCCCGCTCGGCAGATCGACCAGCTACGCCTTCGTCGGCGAGCGTCTGGTCGTCGCATCGGCGGACTCCGGCGATGTCGTCGGTTACGAGGTCGATGGCCGAGAAGCGTTCCGCTTCCGACTCCCACCCGCGGGACGCACCGTCACGCCGACCGACTACAAGCGCGCGATGGGCCCCGCCTTCGCGATGGTCCCCGGCCAGATCCGCGAGAGAGCGGTCGCGTTCCTCACGCTCGTGCCGGCGCCGACCCAGGCCCCTCCCTTCTGGCGCGTCCTCGGTGATCCGCTGGGGCTCATCTGGCTGGTCGTCTCGCCGGAGGGTGCACCGCAGACCTTGCTGCGCACCTACACGACTGCCGGCGTGATGGTCGGAGAGCACACCGTGCCCGGCACGTTCTCTCCGTTCGAGGTCGGCCGCGACTATCTGCTGGGGCGGCGCGAGAACGAAGACGGCGAACAGGAGATCGTCGTCCTGCGCGTCACGAGGAACTAGGCTTCGGACTCCCATACCGCGGCGTCCCCCACCGCCAGCAGCCCATCATCCAGCACCTCCCCGAACGCCCCGCCGCGCCACTCGGGATCCATCGCCGCGCGCAATCCCGGCAACGCCTCGTCCATCCGCTCGCAGGGCCGCGTCTCCCCGAGGATCCGCACGCGCACGCTGCCCAGCCGCAGCACCTGGCCGCGCGACCTCGCGAGGTCGATCCCGCTGACCATGATGTTCGCGCGGCGCGCGGCGGGGTCGAGCGCCGCCGGGGTCGCGCCGCCCAGCTCGCGCATCATCGCCGTCCACTGTTCCTGCGCGATGATCGTCACCTGTCGCGTGCGCGAGCGGCCGGTGCTCCCCTCGATCCCCTTCCCGGCGACGCACACCACCTCGCGATGGGGATCCATCACGCCGCGGTGCGCGCGCTTGGTCCAGAGCGCCTCGACGCGGCCGTTCATCGCGCGCGCCGCGCGTCGGGGGCCGGCGCGCTCACTTGAGCCGGCCCGCCTTCCACGCCGCGTAGGCGTCCGGCATGCAGGTCTTGCACGGGCGATACCCCGCCGCGCGCGCGGTCGCCTCGTCCTTGAAGAAGACGCGCTGCTGGGCATAGGACGTTCCCGTGCCCAGCGCGCGCCGCGCCGCCTTGCAGTCGAGGCGGCCGTACGTGCGGTTCTTGCGATGACCCCCGAGGGTGCCGGGGGTCTCGCTCGATACCAGGCTGCCGTCGGCAGCGACCAACCGATACAGCGTCAGGTCAATTCTCCATGCGCGGCTTCACCATGTCGCGCGTCGTGGGATACGCGATCCCGAGCTGCTCGAGATAGCTCTTGTACTTCTTCGGGTCGTAGTAGAACTGCTGCAGCTGCGGCTTGAAGCGCGCCATGATCTCCTGGTTGAGCCAGATCGGCGGCTGGTCCGTCGGCGCGATGAACGGCGTGTACTGCACGTCCTTCGTCTGCACCTCGCGGAAGTACTTCCACGCGTCGGCCACGACCTGCGGCTTCGACACGATGTCGAGGATCGTCAGCGCCTGCACCTTCGCGCCGGCCACCGCGCCCTTGTGGGCGATCGGCGTCGCCATGACGATCGCGTTCGCCCAGTTGTGCCCCGGCGGGCCGGGGATGTTCGACGGATAGCGCAGCGTCACCGTCGGCACGTTCCACGACACGTCGCCGATGTCGTCCGAGCCACCGCCCGTCCGCTGGCTCTCGGGCGTCGGCAGGCCGATGTTGAACACGCCGCGCTGCTGGAGCCCGCGCTCCGGCACGCCCATCTCCTTCTGCACCGCGCGGGCCATCGCCTGGTCGTTCTCGTCCCACTGCGGCATCCCGACGCGCTCGATGTTCGCGTGCGTCACCTCGGCGATCGTCCTGTTGAAGTGCGCGCTCCACCCCGAGCCGACCATCATCACGGTGTCGAGCTCGACGTTCGCCATCATCGCCGCGCCGCGCGCGATTCGCTTGCCCTGCTCGAACAGCGCCATCGTGCGCGCATAGTCGCGCTCGCGGAAGTAGAACCAGATGCTCGCCGTGCTCGGCACGACGTTCGGCTGGTCGCCGCCGTCGCGGATGACGTAGTGCGAGCGCTGGTTGATCTCGAGGTGCTCGCGCTGGTACTCCCAGCCCTGGCCCATCAGCATCGCGGCGTCGAGCGCCGAACGGCCGCGCCACGGGGCGCCGGCGGCATGCGCGCTCGTGCCCTGGAACTTGAAGATCGCCGAGATCAGCGCCGTCGAGCCGCTCTGGCCCCACTGCACGCCGAGGTCGTTGCCGACGTGCGTGAAGAGCGCGACGTCGGCGTCCTTGAAGAGCCCGGCGCGCACGAGGAACGCCTTGCCCGCCATCTGCTCCTCGGCGATGCCCGGCCAGAGCACCAGCGTGCCCGGGATCCGCTCGCGCGTCATGATCTCCTTGGCCACGAGCGCGCCGACGATGTTCACCGCCTGGCCGGAGTTGTGGCCCTCGCCGTGCCCGGGCGCCCCCTCGACCTGCGCCTCATGGAAGGCGAAGGCGGGCTTGTTGTTCGCCTGCGGGATGCCGTCGACGTCGGAGCCGAGCGTGACGACGGGCCGCGCGCCGGCAGGGCTCACCCAGCGGGCCACCCAGGCGGACGGCATCCCGGCGTACCCGCGCTCGACCTTGAAGCCGGCCTGCTCGAGGATGCCGGTGAGATACTTCTGCGTCTCGAACTCCTGCATGCCGAGCTCGGAGAACGAGAAGAGCATGTCGACGATCTCCTGCACCTGCTTGGCGCGACCCTCGACCTTCTGGAGGGCTTCGGTCTTGAGCGCCTCCAGCCGGGCGGAGTCGGGGAGCTGCTGCGCGGCCAGCGCGGATGGCAACGTGGCGGGGACGGCGAAGGACACGGCGGCCGCGAGCAGGGCGGTGCGCACATGACGGGCGACAGGGGACATCGACAGTGCTCCTCTGGTGGGGTGCACCGCGGATACGCGCGCGGGCGTTCCGAGGTTGAGAGGAATGGAGCAGATTCCCGACGTGGGCGCAACGCCCGACCCGACCCTCCCGTACCTCAGGTCATGAGCTTCTCCTTCCTCTCGCGCCGCCTTCACCGCTGGGGCGCCATCGCCATCGGCCTCCCGCTCCTCTGCGTGGTCGTCTCCGGCCTGCTGCTACAGGTCAAGAAGCAGTTCCCCTGGGTGCAGCCGCACGAGGAACGCACGCCGGTCTCCACGCCCGCGGTCGGCTGGGACGTGATCCTCGCCGCCGCCAAGGCGATGCCCGAGGCGGGGGTGCAGGGCTGGGAGGACATCGAGCGCGTCGACGTCCGGCCGTCGAAGGGGATCATGAAGGTCATCACGAACTCGCGCTGGGAGGCGCAGCTCGCCCTCGCCGACGGCGCGCTGCTGCAGGTGGCCTACCGGCGTTCGGACCTGATCGAACAGTTCCATGACGGGAGCTTCTTCGGCGATGCGGCGAAGCTGTGGATCTTCCTGCCGAGCGGCATCGTGCTGTTCGCGCTCTGGCTGACCGGGCTGTATCTCTGGGTCTTGCCTTGGCTGACGAAGCGCAAGCGGGCCAGACTGCAACAGAAGCCGTGAGTGGTGCGCCGTGAGTGATGCGTTCCCGCATCCCGCATCCCGCATCCCGCACCCCGCATCCCGCATCCCCACCGCATCGCCTCACTCACGACTCATGACTCACCACTCACCACGCCGTTTCCCGAGCGCTGACGTGACCCGCCACCTCGCCGCGATCCTGCTCGCCGTCCTCGCGCATCCCGCATCCGCCCAGCAGCGGCCGCGCGCGACGCCGGCCCCGTACGTCCCCGGCGCGACCTGGGAGCATCGTTCCGCCGCGCAGGCCGGCGTCGACTCCGCCAAGCTCGCCGACGCCATCGCCTTCGCCATCCGCAGCGAGGCCAAGGCCCCGCGCGACATGGAGGCGAATCACTATCGCACCTTCGGGCGCGAGCCCTTCGGGCAGGGCATCGGTCCGTTCAAGCCACGCGGCGAACCCACCGGCGTGATCCTCCGCGGCGGCTACGTGGTCGCCAGCTGGGGAGAGCCCGACCGCGTGGACATGACGCACTCGGTCACCAAGTCCTTCGTCTCCGCGACGCTCGGCCTCGCCTTCGACCGCGGACTCATCCGGAGCGTGCGCGACACCGTCTGGAAGTCGCAGGCGCCGACCTACGCGCTCCGCACGAGTGCGCCGAGCGAGCCCGGCGCGACCTTCGGGCACCCGATGTTCCTCGATCCGTGGGACACGCCGCACAACCGGACCATCACGTGGGACGACCTGCTCCGCCAGACGAGTGATTGGGAAGGGACGCTGTGGGGGAAGCCGGAGTGGGCGGACCGGCCGGCGCAGGATGCTTCGACGTGGACGACGCGCGCCCGGAAGGCGCCGGGCACGGCGTACGAGTACAACGACGTGCGCGTGAACGTGCTCGCGCTCGCCGCGACGAATCTCTGGCGCCGCCCGCTCCCCGAGGTCATCCAGGAACACCTGATGGGCCCCATCGGCGCGTCGCGGACCTGGCGCTGGTACGGCTACGACAACGCGTGGATCACGCTCGACGGCCGTCCGGTGCAGGTGGTGAGCGGCGGCGGGCACTGGGGCGGCGGGCTCTTCATCAATGCCTGGGACATGGCGCGCTTCGGGCTCCTCACGCAGCGGCGCGGCGTCTGGGGGGACGAGCGGATCCTCTCCGAGGAGTGGGTGAAGCTCTCCCTCACGCCCACGGTGCCGCAGCCGACCTACGGCTACATGAACTGGTTCCTCAATACCGACAAGAAGTGGATGCCGAGCGCGCCGGCGAGCGCGTTCGGGCATGTGGGGAACGGGACGAATCTCGTCTTCGTCGCGCCGGAACAGGATCTCGTGATCGTCGTGCGGTGGATCGAGAACGGCGCGATCGACGAGTTCCTCGGGAAGGTGCTGGGGGCGATTCGATGACGAAGGCCGAAGGATGAAGGGACAAGGGTGAGCGAGCGACCGCAGGCAGCGGACGAGCGCGCGAGGGAACTCCAGGCCGCGCTGGCGGCCGCCGGGGCCGAGCGCGCGGCGCTCACGCCCTCCGGCGGTCCGACGCCCGCGCCACCGTCCCCGACGCTCGAAGCGCAGCTCACCGCTCCTGAGCCCTGGTCGCGCGTCCTCTGGCGCGCCGCCAAGGGCTGGGCGATCGGATCGGTCACCTTCTACTCGCTGATGCGCCTCATGGGCGAGAGCGACATCACGCCCGCGCGCGCCGCGCTCATCGGTGCATGGCCGGCGATCATCACGATCTTCGGTCGCCGCACCGGGAACCTACTGCCGGCCGCGCCGGCACTCATCCTGGGCGGCGTCTCGCTCGGCGGAGCGGCGCTCATCGGGGTCACGACCATCGTCACGGGAGAGTGGCGCGGTGACGCCCTCGGCGTCACCGCGATGGGCGTGTTCCTCGGTGGCGTGCTCCTGTGGATGGGCCTGCGTGCGCGCCGCGCCGAACGGGCGCATCTCGCGCGGGAGCACGCGGTCGCGCCGGTGCTCATGACGCGCGTCGAGCTCGCGGCACGCATCGAGGCATTGCAGACCGAGCAGGCGCCGGAGGGCCGGAAGATGCTGACACGGCTCCTCGTCGGCTGCGGCGTGCTCATGGGGTTGCTGGCCTTCCCCTATGTGCGGGTCTTCGGCGCCGAGCCCCCGGAGATCGCGGCGATCGCGCTCTTCTTCGGCGGTTGGGGAGCGTTGGGCCTCTCGCTCCGCAACGCGACGCGGCGCGGCCGCGAGGAGGCCGCGGCGCACGGCCTCGTCTGCTCCGCCTGTGACCAGCCCTACTTCGGGACCTTCGCCAACATGCGCATGCAGAAGAACCTCGCCGAGATCGGCCGCTGTCCCCAGTGCGGCGCTCGCATCATCACGGAGGAATGAGATGCATCCCAGGCCCCTGATCGCCGCGCTCGTCGCCTGCCTCGCGCCCCTCGCCCTGACCGCGCAGCAGCCGGAGTGGACGCTGCTGATCCGCAACGGCACCGTCGTCGACGGCACGGGCGCGGCCCGCTACGCCGCCGACGTCGCCATCAAGGACGATCGCATCGTCCTCGTCTCGCGCACGCCGCTCGACGCCGCGCGCGCCGCCCGCACGATCGACGCGCGCGGTCTCGTCGTCGCGCCGGGGTTCATCGACCTGCATGCGCATATCGAGCCGCTGCTCAACATGCCCGATGCCAAGAGCGCGGTCACGCAGGGCATCACCCTCTCGCTCGGCGGTCCGGACGGCGGCGGTCCGCTGCCGCTCGCGCCGTATCTCGTGCGCGCGCAGGCCGCCGGACTCGGCATGAACGTCGCGTATCTCGTCGGGCACAACGCCATCCGGCGCGAGGTGATGGGCACCGACAATCGCGCGCCCACGCCCGACGAGCTCGCGCGCATGATCGCGCTCGTGCGGCAAGGCATGGGTGACGGGGCATTCGGCATGAGCACCGGCCTGCGCTACGTGCCCGGTTACTACTCCAGGACGGACGAGGTCGTCGCGCTCTCGCGAGCGGCCGCCGACTCCGGCGGCATCTACACGTCGCACCTCCGCGAGGAAGGGCTCGGCCTCATCGATGGCGTGCGCGAGGCGATCACCATCGCGCGCGACGCGCGCATCCCGGTCGTGCTCACGCACCACAAGGCCGTCGGCCAGCCGATGTGGGGCAAGAGCGTCGTCACGCTCGCGATGGTCGACTCGGCGCGCGCGCAGGGACTCGACGTCATGATCGACCAGTACCCGTACACCGCAAGCCAGACGGGGCTCGGGGTCCTCATCCCACCCTGGGCGCTCTCGGGTGGCACGCCGGCACTCAAGCAGCGGCTCGCCGATCCGGTGCTCCGCGACTCCATCGAGCGCGGCGTCGTCGAGCTGCTCCGCACCGATCGCGGCGGCGGCGACACCCGGCGCGTGCAGTTCGGCTCCGTCGCCTGGGACCGTTCGCTCGAGGGGAAGACGCTGTACGACTGGGCCGAGCGCCGCGGGGTGGGGCCTTCGCTCGAGGCCGCGGCGAAGCTCGTGCTCGAGGGCGAGCTCAACGGCAGCGCGGGGATGGTCTATCACATCATCGACGAGGGTGACGTGCGCCGCATCATGGCGCACCCGCAGACGATGATCGCGAGCGACGGTTCCCTCACGCGTCCGGGACAGGGCGTCCCGCATCCGCGGAGCTACGGTACCTTCCCGCGCGTGCTCGGCGAGTATGTGCGCGTGCAGCATGTGCTCACGCTCGAGCAGGCGATCCACAAGATGACCGGAATGCCGGCCAAGCGCCTGAGCCTGCAGGGCCAGCGCGGCTGCCTCGCGGCGGGCTGCTTCGCCGACGTGACCATCTTCGATGCGAACACGGTCGGCAGCCCCGCGACGTTCACCGATCCGCACCAGTATGCGACCGGGGTCCCCTACGTGATCGTCAACGGCACGCCGGTGGTGGACGGCGGCACGATGACGGCGGCGCGGCCTGGCAGGACCATCCGGCGGCCGCACTGAACGGGATGAAGGCTGAAGGATGAACGGGGCGCGGCCGTACGGCCGCGCCTCCTTCCTCCTTCAGCCTTCTTCGCCGTTCGATGTGCGAAACCCTCGAGATCGCCTAAGCGCTCCCGAGGGCTCGCGAACCCGCTGGCGGCGGAAGGGCGCCTGGTTCGTCGCCACCGGAGTGGCCAGGTCCCTGCTCCTTCCCGGTGATGGACGGTCCATCATCGAGTGCCATGCTCGCACATGGCGTCGATCACGACCAGCGACCCCGTGATCGGCATGGAGGATCGAACGGCCTCCATGTGTTCCTTCCGACGGCGTCCCGTGGGAAGTGCCCATCCACGATTTCCAACCGTCTCGTGGATGCAGGGACAACATTCAACGTCCTGCGGTGCGCCGCAATGGCAAGAAGGCTGACGGTCGGGTAAGCGCTTCGACGTAGGGTGTTCCCGCAGGACCGCGGCCCGGCATGCGCCGCGGCCGACGATCACCACTCCACGCTGAACCCGATGCTCGGCAGCAGCCCGAGCGACGCGTTCCGCACCACCGCCGCCGTCCGCGGATCCCACTCCTCGTTGGTGATGTTCTCGCGTCCGTAGACGTTCTGCACGTCGAGGTACCCCACCAGCTGCAGTCGCCGCAGTGACCAGCGCCGGTCCACGCGCAGGTCGAGGGCATGGAAGAGCGGCAGCCGCCCGCCTTCGTTCCACCGCGTGAAATCCCGCCGCCCCGCCTGCGGACCGGTCGTGATGATCGGCGTGAGCGGCAGGCCCGTCGCCACGCGCACCTTGCCGCTCACTTCCCACTTGGCGTTGGGACGCCAGCCGAGCACGGCATTGCCGATGAAGCGCGTATCGAAGCTGCCCGGGCGGCGCACGCCGTCGGCCCCGTCGAACGTCGTCCGGCTCACGCTCACGCTCGCGAGGCCGAAGAGCGGGATGTCGCTGAGCTGCTTCTGCACCAGCGCCTCCACCCCCATCGAGTGCCCCGTCGCCTCGGCCGCAAGGGGCTCGAGTCCGAACGGGATGTCGCTCGTCACGTCGTCGAATCCCGCCGGCGCGAGCACGGCCTGCGGCCGGAAGACGCGGCGCGGATATCCGGTGTAGCGCTTCGCGTACGCCTCGAACTGCACCTTCACGTCGGGGCGCGGGAGATGCTCGACGCCGAGCACTCCCTGATCGGCACGGAAGGGGGGCAGGGTACGGTTCGACGGGTCGCCGATGAGCCAGATGTAGCTCGGCGCCTGCCAGTAGCTGCCAAGGCTCGCGGTGAGCGTCGTGCGTTCGGTCAGCGCATAGCGCGCACCGAGGCGCGGACTCGCGCGCAATGCGCCGTCGAGGAAGCCATAGCGATCCACGCGGAGTCCGGTCGTCGTGCGCAGCTTCGCGGTCGCCTGCCACGCGACCTGGCCGTAGAGCGCCTGGCGGTCCGCGGTGAATGACGTGTCCACCGTCAGCGGCGTGGGGATGCCGGCCGCGTCGAGTCGCGCCACGCCTGGGAGCAGGACGTCGTAGTCGAGCGTGCTCGCGTACTTCATCTGCGCGCCACCGGAGAGCTCGACCCGCGGTGTCGCCTGGATCGAGAGGTCGGCGCGCAACGACGTCTCGCCCTCGGTGGAGAAGGCGCGGAAGATCGTGTTCGGCGGGTCGAGCGAGTCGTTCTGGATGGTCGTGAAACGCGTCCACGTGCGGCCGAGCGTCACGTCGAGCACGCCGCGCTCGAGGAGCCGGCGCCAGGTGAGCCCCGAGAAGTACTGCCGCTGCGACGGCGCGACGACGCGCGAGTTGTCGTAGCGCTGGTCGGGTTCGTCGTTGAAGAAGGTGACCGTGCCGTCGGCCCCGATGACGAGGAACGAGAGCGTGTTCCGGTCCCCCAGGCGCTCGACGACCTTCAGCTGGCCATCGACGTACGCGGGCACGAACCCGAATCCCGCCGCCTTGAAGAGCAGGTCGAGGTACGACCGTCGCGCACTGAAGTAGAAGGAGCCGTTCTCGCCGAGCGGTCCTTCGGCCACGGCGAACCCGCCGGTGGCCGAGAGCGTGAACTCGCCGGCGAGCCGCTCGCGGTTCCCCTCGCGGAGCGTGATGCTCGTGACCGAGGCGGTGCGATCGCCGTACTTGGGCGCGAAGCCGCCGGTGGAGAAGCTCGCGCCCTCGACGGCATCGACGTTGATCAGCGAGAGCGGTCCACCCGTCGATCCCTGTGAGCCGAAGTGGTTGATGTTCGGCACCTCGATCCCGTCGACGAGGAAGAGGTTCTCGAACGGCGCGCCGCCGCGCACGACGAGGTCGTTGCGCCCCGGCTGCGTCACGCCCACGCCGGGGAAGAGTGCGACGGCCCGCACGACGTCCTCCTGCACGCCGGGGGCGCGGCGGATCGCCTCGCTCGTGAACGACTGCGTGCTCGTCGTGGCACTGAGCGAGGGGAGGAAGTAGGAGGCGGTGACGGCGACCGCGCCGAGATCGGTCGCGATGGGCGCGAGCCGCACGACGACGGTCGCCGGCTTCGCCGAACCGACCACGAGGTCCGGGACGATGAGCGGCGCGTAGCCGATGGCGCGCACCTGCACGCGCCAGACGCCCGGTGCGACGCCGGTGATGACGAATCGCCCGCGCGCGTCGGTGGTCGCACGGCGTTCGGTCCCCACGAGGAGGACCTGCGCCCCGTCGAGCGGCGCGTCGGTCCCCGCGGCGAGGACGGTCCCGGAGATGAGACCGGCCGCCGCCTCCTGGGCGACGGCCGGCCTGGTGATTCCGAAGGAGAGGAGGAGCAGGCCGAGGATGGAGCGGAGTACTGGTCGCATCCCCGGTGAACGCCCGGACTACATCCGTGGTTTCGGCGGCTTCACGAACTGGTCCAGCCAGGCCATCATCTCGAAGAGCGTATGCCCGACGCTCTCGCGCGCCTGGTAGCCGTGCGACTCCGACGGGAGTTGCACGTAGCGGACCGTCGCGCCGTTCCCCTTGAGGGCGGCGTACATGCGCTCGGACTGGATGGGGAAGGTGCCGGTGTTGTTGTCCGCCATGCCGTGCACGAGCAGGATCGGCGTCTTGATCTTGTCGGCGTACGTGAACGGCGACATCCGCTCGTAGAGGTCCTGCGCCTGCCAGTAACTCCGTTCCTCGCCCTGGAACCCGAACGGCGTCAGCGTCCGGTTGTACGCCCCCGAGCGCGCGATGCCGGCGCGGAAGAGCCGGGTGTGCGCGAGCAGGTTCGCGGTCATGAACGCGCCGTACGAATGGCCGCCCACGGCGATACGGTCCCGGTCGGCGACCCCCATCCCGACGATCTGGTCGATCGCCGCCTCGGCGCTCGCCGTGAGCTGCTCCACGTAGGTGTCGTTCGGCTCCTTCCCATCGAACCCGATGATCGGCATGGTCGGGTCATCCATCACGCCGTACCCCTGCAACAACGCGAAGAGGTGCGACGAGCCGCCGGGCCGCGTGAAGCGGTAGGGCGAGCCGGTGACCTGCGACGCCGCGTCCGCCGAGCCGAACTCGAGCGGATAGGCCCAGAGCAGGAAGGGGAGAGCGCCGTCGCGCTGCTTGTCGTAGCCCGGCGGGAGGTAGACGGTCGCGTGCAGCTTCACGCCGTCGCGGCGCGTGTAGCTCACGCGCTCGCTGCGCACGCCAGCGAACTCCGGCGCCGGGTCCTTGAACTCGGTGATCTGCCGGGGCGCGATGCGGCGCACGAGGTCGCGCTGCCAGAGGTTGGGCGGCTCGCTGACGGACTCCCGTCGCGTGAGGAGCCGTGTGCCGTTGTCGTCGAGCAGGTCGGTCACCGTCTCGTAGTAGGGCGCCGTGGACTGGAAGAGTCGCGTCTTCTTCCCGGTCGCGAGTTCGTAGCGGTCGATGAAGGGCCGGTCGCCCTCGGCGCTCGCGCCGCTGCCGCGCAGGAACGCCGACTTCCCGTCGGAGGTGAGGTGCAGCACCTGCTGGCCGCGCGCATCGCGACGCGTGACGAACTGACCCGGATCGCCGTAGCGGTCCTCGGTGGAGCGCTCCCACAGCAGGCGCGGCGCGGCCTTGCCGCTCGGGTCGATCGCCCAGGTGCGCGTCTTCCGCTGGCGGCTGTGCGACTCGGTGGCGAGCGCGAGGTCGGCGCGCGCCCAGGTGATCCCGCGGGCGCGCCACTCGGTCTCGAGCACCGTCGCGGCTTCACCGGCGAACGGTGCGGCGAGGCTCAGCACACGATCGCGCTTCGCGGCCTGCTTGGTCGGATCGCCACCATCGAGCGCCTCGATCCACGTGAGCGTCGCCGCCGCGTCGGCGCGCCACGACGGATTGCGCGGGCCCACCTGCGCCCCGTCGCCGCCCCACGCGACGCGTTCGATGAGCGGCCGGGTCGCGAGCGTGCGCGCGACGCGCCCGTCCATCGCCCAGACCTCGATGCGCGTCGGGAAGAAGTTGAGCGGCACCGAGTACGAGAAGGGTCGAGAGAGTGTCGTCACGAGGAGCCACTGACCGTCGGGGCTCACCGTCGCGCCGGAGATGATCCCCGCCGCGCCGATCGGCGTCACCGCGCCGTCGAGCGTCACGCGCGCCAGCTGGCTCGTCGCGTAGTGCGCGAAGATGGCCTCGTCATGCGGGCTCTTGAGCAGGTCCTGATAGGTGGCGGCGCGATCGGCGCTTCCCGTGAGCGTCTGCTGCACGATCGGCCCCGCCGGCGTCGCGGCCGCCACCGGCTCGGCGCCGCGATCCTGCGGCACGAAGGTGCAGACGAGTGATTCGTCGCCCGTCCAGTCGCATGGCGCGCCGAGCACCGCGTTCAGGCGTCGCGGGGAGAGCTGCCGGGCGTTCTTCGCCGCGACATCGCCCACCCAGAGCGTGAGCGCGTCATCGGTGCTCACCACGAACGCGAAGCGCTTGCCGCTCGGCGACCAGCTCGGCGCGCCGACCCCGGCGCCCGCGGGAAGCGTCATCGCGATGGGCGTGGCCGCTCCGCCGCCGATGGGCATGATCGACATGCCGCGCGCGGGGTTCTGCCGCGACGGACCGCTCGTGCGCGGGTCGAGGCGGATGCCCGCCACGCGGTACTCGGGCGCGGCGATCTCGCTGATGGGCGGCAGGCCCGGCCGCTCGAGGAGGAGGATCCACTGGCGGTCCGGCGTGACGATCGAGGTCGGCGTCGCCGGCGCGTCGAGGATGCGCTGGATCGCGGCGGGGGGCTGGCGGTATGCGTCCTGTGCTCCGGCGAGACCGCCGACGAGCACGAGGAGGAGCGCGGCACGCGCGACGCGGCGCAGGTGCGCGCCGGTGGAGGACGGCAGGGACATCGCTGGGACTCCGCTGAAGGGAAGAACGACCGCTGGGCTACGACCGCGGTCCGGCCAGCGTTGGCCGACCCGGCGCGATCCGTCCCGAAACTACGCCGCGAGCCGCTCCGGCGCGCGGGGCCGCTTCACCGGCTCGCGCGCTCCACCCACCGGACATGGATCGCGGCCGAGTCGGGGAACCCCGCCGCGCTGAAGGCCCGCGCGAAGCGTTCGTGCAGGTCGCGGCGCGTGCCGTACAGGTGCACGCTCTCGAGCGACCCGTGCGAAGCCTGATGCAGCACGACGAGCGCGTCGCGCGGCCGCTCGAGGAGGAGGAGCACGTCGGCAAGCGCGAGCTGCGTGCGCGCGTACGATCCCGTAGGGCTCCAGCGCGCGGCCTCGAAGGCGCGGCGCGCGCCCTTGAGATCGCCGCGCGCACGCAGCAGCAGCCCGCGCACATGATGGTGCAGCACGCGGTCGCGGCCGTACGCGCTCTGCACGCCCCACGCTTCGATCTCCTGGGCTCGCCGCGCGAGGGCGAGCGTGTCGCCGGAGGCCGCGAGCGCATCCGCGGCGAGCGTGCCCATCCACGCCCGCCATCGTGCGATCGCATGAGGGGAGCGCACCGGCCCGTTCTGCTGCGAGAGGGAATCGAAGAGCGCCGCCGCCGCGATGGGGCGCCCCGCTTCGAGGAGGGCCTGGGCCTGCTGCATCCGATGCACCGACCAAGCGGCGCGCTCTGGCGCTCGGACCGAGTCGAGGAGCGCGCGCAGACGGCGTTCGGCGAGGTCCGGTCGTCCCGCGTTGCGCTCGGCGATCGCCGCGAACCAGGCCGCATGCCGCCGCCGCGCGGGATCGGGGTGGTGGAGTCCATCGGCTAGGAGCGCCAGGGCCCGCTGCTCCTCCCCCGAGCGGATCGCCCAGACCGCCTCGTATACGTGCTGGTACGGGTCGGCGGGATTGAGCACCACGGCCCGACGGGCGGCCGCCGCGGCCTCGACGAGATCGTTCGCGTGCTGTGCCACGGTCGAGCGGGCTGCGGCCGCGCGGCCCGCGTCGGGCTGCCGCGTCTGCCACTCGCGCGCGACGCGGGTCGCCGCCGCGAGCGAGTCGGCCAGCAGGTGCGCGTTGATCAGCCCCTCATACGCGTCGCAGGCGAGGCAGGACACCTCGCTGCGCTCGAGCCCCGGTGCGTCGAGCGCGATCGCGCGCTCGAAGGCGCGCGCCGCCGTCGCGAAGTCTCCGCGCCAGGCCAGCGCCTGCCCGAGGAGCAGGTGTCCGTTGGGATCGAGTGGCCAGAGGCGCACGAGCGAGTCCGCGAGTGCCGCGCGCACCGGGTCCTCCTCGAGCAACGCGCGTTCGGCGCGCACGAGCAGCCGCTCCCGCTCGGGCAGGCGGTCCGCCGCCCGCAGCGCGGTGTCGAGCTGCGCCGTCGCCGTCGCCTTGTCCCACTCGCCGATCGCCTGCGCGAGCCGTAGTCGCGCGAGCGCGAACGTGGGGTCGGCCCGGATCGCGTCCACGAGCCACTCGATCGCGCGCACCCGATCGCCCATCGCGCGCGACCGCTCGCCTCGCTCGTACGATTCGAATGCCGCGAGCGAGGCCGTCGACACGTGCGCGAGTGGCGCCGAGGGCATGCGCCGCCCGAGCGCGTCGGCGAGTTCCGCCGTCGCCTGGTCGACCGCCGCGAAGAGGTCGCCCGCCTCGACGACGATGCCATGCCGGATCCGGCCATCGCGGCGCTCCGTCAGCCGCAGGTCGAGTCGCACGCTCCCGCCGCGTCGCGAGACCGAGCCGGAGATCACCAGCGACGCACCGTCGCGCAGCGCGGTCCGCGTGGAGTCGAGGGCCAGGCCCGGCGGCGCGGGTGGAAGGATCGCGATCCCCTCGATCCGCGCCAGGTTGGTCGCGAGCATCTCGTCGATCGGGCGCATGCTCGAATCGGGCGCCGCGGCGATTGCGAGCGGTTCGAGTGCGATCAGCGGCGGCGGCGCGTCGACGGGTGAGGGTGCGCCCCATGGACCCCGCCACGCTCCCACGACGAACAGGAGCGCCGTCGCCGCGAGCGCCCAGCGGGTCCATGCGCGTCCGCGGCGCGACTCCGCCTCCGACCAGAGACGTGCCGGGTGCAACGCCTCGCGCGCCACGCGCTGGATGACGACGTGCGCGATCGCGTACGCCGCGTCCGGCGCGGTCGCGGCGCGGAGGAGTCCATCACGGACGAGCGCGTCGAGTGCCGCGACCAGCGCGGCGTGCCCGAGCCCGGTGGCGTGGCCGAGCGCGGCGACGGTCGCTCCCGTCGCACCGGCGTGCGGGGCGCCGGCGATCCGGTCGAGCACGGCGCGCTGGTCGGGCGGCAGCGCGTCGAGGCGCTCGCCGATCGCGTCGCGCAGGTCGGTGGGGACGGGGGCGGAATCCGGGAGGGCGCGCAGGGCCCACGCGCCGTTCGCGGAGGGCACGAGCACACCGTCGGTGCGATAGCGGTCGACGAGCGCGAGGATCCACCCCGGATGACCGTCCGTCGCGGCCGCGAGATGGGACGCGAGCGCATCGGTCGCGTCCGGCTCGAGCGGCAGCACCGAGGAGAGCAGCGTCGCGACCGCCTCGCGTCCGAGCCCGGCGAGCGCGAGGCGATGGACGCCGCGCGGGACGGCGAGCGCGCGCCAGCTGCTCACGATGACCATCGTCCGGCCCGGCGGCGCAAGGAGCGCGTTCCGCAGCGGCTCGGCGTCGGCGGTCCAGAGGTCCGCATCGTCGAGCACGAGCAGGAGCGGCCGTTCGGCGGCGATCGCCGCGATCACCGCGGCGAGGTCCGCGGGTGCGGCCGCGCGACCATCCTCGATCGCGTCGCGCGCACGGGCGATCACCGCGGGATCGGCCGCCGCCGCGCCGCGCGCCTCGAGCAACGCCCGCGTGACGCGCTGCACGATCGCCTCGCCGCCGTCGCTCGCGCGGATCCAGACGAGACGCCGTGCCCCCGCCGGGATCGCGCGCGCGAGATCCTCCACGAGCCGCGTCCGACCGATGCCGTCGATGCCAGTGAGCACCACGCCCACGCCGCCGGCGTCGGAGCCCCCTTCGACCGCCTCGTCCCACCAGCCGCGCAGCGCCGCGAGCTCACGGTCGCGGCCCACGAGATCCGCCCGGGCCTTGGTCGCGGGGGTGCGCGTGCTCGGGGTGTGCCGCGCGCGCGCGAGCACGTGCAGTGCGCTCGCATCGAGGCCGTTGGACTCGAGCCGCGGGAGCGCCGCGGCGAGGACTGCGGCGGCATCAGCCTCCGCGCCCGCGCGGCGCAACGTGCGCACCAGCTGGACCACGCTGTCGGCGTCCAGCGGGAGGTCGGCCTCGAGGCCACGCGCGCACCGTTCGGCATCGCGCCACTGGGCCGTGGCGATCGCCGCATCGCGCCGCGCGGCGAGCGCGCCGCGAAAGCGCGCGCGATAGGCTGCGCGCCGGCTGGCCAACCACTGGGAGAAGGGTTCGCTCCCGAGGTCGTCGAAGCCCGGAAGGAGGCGATCCGGCAGGGGCGCCTGATCGCCCTCGCGCAGGAGCCCGTCGCGCTCGAGGTCCAGCAGGTCGCAGTCCGCGCCGGGGACGAGGCGGAGGCCGGTCGGCGACTCGACGAGATGGTCCCCGAGCTCGCGACGAAGGACGAGCAGGGCTTGCCGAAGCGAATGCCGGGCGGCGCTCTCGTCCTTCTCACCCCAGAAGAGCGTGGCGAGCGCTTCCCGGTTGGTGGTGCCCGAACCCTCCAGCGCGAGGTAGGCGACGAGCGCCAACTCCTTCCGGCGGAGGGAGGCTCGCCGGCCATTCACCAGGATGTGCGGGTCGTCGAAAAGGGTCGCGGTGACCATGTGTCAACTGCTTGTATGGCAACGGGTTGACGCGGGTCGTGACGGCGCGGTGCCGACCGCCGCCCATCTTGGCGCTTCAATATGATGCAGATACCTGCTCCGCGACGCGAGTCGGAGGTCTTCCTGAAGCGGGCCCGATGAGGGTGCTGTCACGGATCGCCGGGCTCGGGGCCGCCGCCGTCGGCCTGCTGTCCGCCGCGTCGTCCATCGCGCCGGCCCAGGCCGGAACGTGGGACCTCTCGCTCGTCCTCGCGCCGACCCTGCCGTCGCGCGTCGACCTGCTCGCGACCCAGGCCGGCTATCTCACGATGGTCGTCACCTACACCGGCACCGGCCTCGCGAACTTCGAGGTGCGGTCCCGGCTCAGCGCGAGCAGCGGGCTGAGCGCGAGCGCCTCCAGCGTGCCCCGCGCGGCGACCGGGCCCGGGACGCACATCTTCTCCAACACGACGCGCGCACTCGTCGATGACCCGACGCTCGTGCTGCCGCGGGCGTGGGAGCTCCTCGCCACACGCGGCGGCGCGCTCCCGCCTGACCGCTATCGCTTCTGCGCCACCGTCTTCGTCGACGGCGCCGCGGTCACCGCCGAGCGCTGTGCCACGACGGTCGTCGAAGCACCGCAGCCGCCGGTGCTGCTCCTCCCCGCCGACGTCGCGACCCTCACGAGCGCGATGCCGACCTTCGTCTGGACCCCGGCGACCCAGATCGATGCGACGAGTCGGCTCCGCTATCGCCTCCGGATCGCCGAGCTTCCCGCGGGTCGCCTGCCGGCGGAAGCGCTCGGAGGACTCGCGTGGCACGAGGCCGAGATCGAAGGGCGCGCCCAGTACGTCTATCCGCTCTCGGCGCTCCCGCTGCGCGACGGGATGACGTACGCCTGGCAGGTGACCGCGTACGACGCGGACGGGAAGCCATACGGCGTGAACGGCGGACGAAGCCGGATCCAGCGCTTCGTCTTGCGTGATCCCGCGGCGGCGGCGGCGCTCGGGGCCGTCGAGGTCGTCGCCGGAATCGCGGAGATCGCGTCGCTCCGTGGGGTGCGCGTGGTCGGTGGGGATGTGGACCGGCTGGTCGTGAGTGGTCCGGTCCCGCTCCGCCTCACCATCGGCGCGGGCGCCCCTCGCGAGATCACCGCGATGGCGAGGGACCTCGTGATCGCGCGCTCCGGCGCGAGCCCCCGCGTGATCGGTGGTGAGCTCGATGCGACCTTCGATCTTCCCGTCGGGGGCGACGCGCGCATCCGTCGGCTACGGCGCGCGCCGGACGGGAGCCTGCAGTTCGCCGGCGTGATCCGCGTGGGCGGCCGGGACATCCCGGCCACGGGCACGTCCTCGCGCACCGGACCCCTGCTGGGGGCCACCGCACCGGCCGGCGGGTCGCTCGCGCGGATCGGCACCGACACCGCGGCGGTGCTCGTGCGGAAGGTGACGCTCGCACGCGCGGGCGCGGCGGTACGATTCGAGACGAGCGTTGACCTCTTCGGTGCGCCGTCGCCCTGCGCACCGGGTGTCACCCTCGACTCGGCGTCCGCTGTGGTCGACCTGTCCTGTGCGACCGCGCCGTCGTCTCGCGATGCGGTCGCGCTCGTCTCCGCGCGCGGCCGCTTCCGCGTGGCCGGGACGACCCTCACCGACGCGGACCTCCAGCTGGGACTGCGCGAGACGCTGCCGTTCACGAGCGGCGCGGGAGAGCTGCGGTTGAACGGCCGTTTCACGCACGCGGCGGGCCTCGGGGCATTCACGAGCGTCCTCTCCGGACCCGATCCCTCGCTGAGATTCGGGACGCTGCGCGTGCGCCTGCGCACCGTCGCTCGCGCCAGCGTCGCCTGGAGCGCGCGCGAC
>JBGATT010000049.1:0-22707 GCA_044229035.1 Gemmatimonadaceae bacterium
GGGCGGCGGTCCCGACGTCGATTCGCGCCGCGCGGATCACCTGGTCGAGGCTCTCGGTGGGGAGCGAGACGCGGGCCACCCCGCGTCCGTCCACGGGGACGGCGACGTAGAGTTCCTCGTCGCCGGTGGACGGCGAGGGTCGCCGCGACGTGCCGACCGCGCCGCCCATCGCGGCAGCGACCTCGGGGCGGGTCGCGTGATTCTGCAACCCGGTGAGGCCCGGCCCGTCGAACTCCGAGTCCCCGATCACCACGCCGTCGGGGCCGACGAGCGTGACGCGCTTGCCGAGCGCCGCGCCGGCGCGGTCGGCGAGGGAGTCGGGGAAGGCCGCGTCACGTTGCCAGAGCTGCCCGACCAGCCGCGCGTCGCGCGAGAGGAAGTTCGTCGCGTCGTCGCTCAGGCGCGCCCCGAGCTGCCGGTCGACCACCGCGATGATCGCGATGGCGAGGAAGCCGACGACGAGGAGTGCGCCGAGGAGGAGGCGCTGGGTCAGCCGCACGGCGGGCTCAGGCCTCGCGCGCGCCGGGAGCCTTCAGGCGATAGCCGAAGCCGCGGACCGTCTCGATGAGGTCACCGGCGGGATGCAGCTTGGTGCGCAGGCGCTGAACGTGCATGTCGACGGTGCGCGTCTGGATGTCCGGCGCCGCATCCCACACGGTCTCGAGCAGCTGCGCACGCCCCTGCACGCGGCCGCGCCGCTCGGCGAGGGTGAGCAGCAGCTTGTACTCGGTCGGCGTGAGCTCGATCTCGTGGCCGTTCACTGTCACGCGGTGCGCCGAGCGGTCCACGCGGATGGGGCCGATGGCGAGGACGTCGGCGACGTCGCCGCTCGAGGCCACGCGGCGGAGGATCGCGCCCACCCGGAGCACGAGCTCCTGCGGGCTGAAGGGCTTGGTGAGGTAGTCGTCGGCGCCGAGCTCGAGGCCGCGGATGCGGTCGGGCTCCTCCTTTCGCGCCGTGAGCATGAGGACCGCGATCCCGGCGGTGGACTCCTCCTCGCGCAGCTTGGCGAGGACATCGAATCCCGACATCCCCGGCAGCATGAGGTCGAGCACGATGAGGGACGGCCGGTCGCGCTTGGCGAGCGAGAGGGCGTCGGTGCCGGTGGCGGCCGACGAGACGCGGTACCCCGCCTTGGCGAGGTGGTACACGACGAGGGCGACGATGTCAGGTTCGTCGTCGACGACGAGGATGCGTTCTCCGCCGGACGCGGGTGCGGTCACACGGGACTCCCGGCGAGGCGCCGCGAGATGGAAGCGAGCAGGAGGTCGATGGCGACGGTGTTCTCGCCGCCGCGGGGGATGACGAGGTCGGCGTAGCGCTTGCTGGGCTCGACGAACTGCAGGTGCATCGGTTGCACGGTCGTCAGGTACTGGTCGAGGATCTCCTCGAGCGGGCGCCCGCGCACCGCCATGTCGCGGCGGATGCGGCGGATGAGCCGGATGTCGGCGTCGGTGTCGACGAAGACCTTCACGTCACAGACGCGGCGGACGCGCTCGTCCACGAGGAGCAGGATCCCGTCGATCACGATGACGTCGGCGGAGTCGATCCGCACCGTCTCCGGCGCGCGCGCGTGATGCACGAAATCGTAGACCGGCTTGTCGATCGATTCGCCGCGCCCCAGCCGCTCGAGATGGTCGGCGAGGAGGGCGGTGTCGAAGGCGTCGGGATGGTCCCAGTTCACGCGGCGCCGCTCCTCCATGGAGAGGTGGCGATGGTCGCGGTAGTACGCATCCATGTCGATGAAGGCGACCTGCGACCCCGGAAGCGACTCGGCGACACGACGGGCGACGGTGGACTTGCCGGAGCCGGTGCCCCCGGCGATGCCGATGATCAGCGGTTTCATCGTGGGTCGAGTCGGGAGCGGAGCACGCGGGGAAGTTGAGGCGGACCGGTGCGCGCGTGCAGTCCCGGACCGGTCACGGTCCTGTATCATCGACTCCTGAAGTCTGGGGGTGCGGGAGAGGGGGGTCAACACGGCCGCCCTCCACCTAAGGCCTTGCCGGGACTAGTTTTCTGCATGGTGACCTTGCCGCGCCGGCCGCTCCTGGCCCTGCTCGCCGCGACGCTCTCGCTCGCCGCGCCGTTCGCCGCCCCGCTCCGGGCCCAGACGCGCGCCCAGACGCGCCTTGAACTGCTCGTGGCGGCGACCACCGATGTGCACGGCCGCCTCCGCGGCTGGGACTACTACGCGGACGCCGAGGACCCGGTCCGCGGGCTCTCCCGCGCGGGGACGATCATCGACTCGCTCCGGAAGGCGGCGCCCGGTCGCGTGGTGCTCGTCGACGCGGGGGACCTGCTCCAGGGCAACCCGATGACGTACGTGGCGGCACGGGTCGATTCGCTCGCGCCGCATCCGGTCGTCGCCGCGATGAACGTGCTCCGCTACGACGCGGCCGCGCTCGGCAACCACGAGTTCAACTACGGGCTCCCCATCCTCGATCGCGCGACGCGCCAGGCGCGGTTCCCGTTCCTCGCGGCCAACACCGAGCGGCTCGACGGGGGCCGGGTGTACGCGCCGTGGACGATGGTCACCCGCAAGGGAGTGAAGGTCGCGATCATCGGCGTGACGACCCCGGGCGCGATGGTCTGGGACCGGGACAACCTCCGGGGCCGGCTGCGGGTGCACGACATCGTGGCCTCGCTCCCGGCGCAGGTCGCGGCGGTGCGCCGCGCCGGCGCGGACGTCGTCGTGGTCGTCGCGCACTCGGGGCTCGGCGGCGAGAACTCCTACGATGCGGCGGGGAACGGCCTCGGGGACGAGAACGCGATGGCGCGCGTCGCGCGCGAGGTCGCCGGCGTGGATCTCATCGTCGTCGGGCACTCGCACCGCGAGGTGGCCGACACGACCATCAACGGCGTGCTCATCGTGCAGCCGCGGAACTGGGCGACGAGCGTCTCGGTGTCGACGATCGGGCTCGAGCGGCGCGACGGGCGCTGGCAGGTCGCAGGCAAGCGCGGCGCGCTGGTGCAGGCCCGCGGGCACGCCGAGCACGCCGGGGTGGTGCGGGCGGTGGCGCGGGCGCATGCCGCCGCCCTCAAGCACTCCAACGAGGTGATCGGGCGCACGACGGTCGCGTGGCGCACCGACTCGGCGCGCGTGCGCGACATGGCGCTGATCGACCTGATCCAGTCGGCGCAGATGCGCGCGACCAAGGCCGACCTCTCGGTCGCGTCGGCCTTCACGCTCGACGCGACACTGGAGCCGGGGCCGATCACGGTCCGGCAGATCGCCCAGCTCTATCCGTACGAGAACTCGCTCCGCGCGGTCCGGCTCACCGGGGCGCAGGTGCGTGCCTTCCTCGAGCACAGCGCCCGCTACTGGATCGTCGAACCTGACGGGCGCGGCGGCCTCCGGTCGCGGCCGGACCCGCGGATCCCCGGCTACAACTTCGACATCCTCTCCGGCGCGGAGTACGATCTCGACCTGTCGCGGCCGATGGGCGCGCGCGTGACGCGCCTCGAGTACCGCGGCAAGCCGATGGTCGAGACCGACAGCTTCACCGTCGCGGTGAACAACTACCGGGCGGGCGGGGCGGGCGGCTACACGATGTTCACCGCCGCGCCGGTGGTGTTCGAGTCTCCCACCGAGATCCGCGACCTGCTCATCGAGGAGGTCCGGCGTCGCGGGACCATCGAGCCGGCGGACGTGTTCGCGCCCAACTGGCGCCTCTGGCAGCCGCGGCGCACGCTCCGCGTGATCGCGTTCAACGACTTCCATGGCGCGCTGGAGAAGCGGCCGGATGGCAACGCGGGCAATCGTGGTGGTGCGGCCGAGCTCGGCGCGATGATCGCGCGCGCGCGCGCCGAATGCGCGCCGACCTGCGTGCCGGTCGTCCTGCACGGCGGCGACCTCTTCCAGGGGACGCCGGCGTCGAACCTCGCGTTCGGGCGCACGGTGGTGCCGGTGCTCAACGCGTTCGGCGTGATGGCGGGCGCGCTCGGCAACCATGAGTTCGACTGGACGCAGGACACGCTGCGCGCCCGGATGGCGGAGCTGCACTCGCCGATCCTCGGCGCCAACGTCACCTACGCCGACGGGCGCGACGTGCCGTGGATCCCCGACGACACGCTGCTCACGGTCGAGGGCGCGCGGATCGGCGTGATCGGCATCGCCGATCCGGAGACGCCGACGACGACGATGCCCAAGCATGTGGCGGACCTGCGCTTCGTGGACCCGGCGCCGGTGATCCGGCAGCGCGCGGCGGCGCTCCGCGCCCGCGGGGCGGAGCTCGTGATCGTCGTCGCGCACATGGGCGGGTTCTGCGACCGCGCCGATCCCGACAAGTGCACGGGGGACATCTTCGACCTCGCCCGCGCCCTCTCGCCCGACGACGTGCAGGCGATCGTGAGCGGACACACGCACTCGCCGGTCGGTCGGTGACGAGCGACAGCATCACGCCCGACCCGGCCGTCGCGGCGCTCGTGCGCCAGGCGATCTCCTCGGTGGCCGGCCGCATCTCGGCGCCGGTGGTGGAGCTCGGCGCGCCGCTGCCGCGCGAAGGGAACCAGTACGCGCTCGGGAACCTGATCGCCGACGCGCAGCGGATCGCGGGACGCGGCGACATCGGCGTGATGAACAACGGCGGCATCCGCACCGGGGTGCGCGCGGGCACCGTGACCTGGGGCGACCTCTACGAGGTGCAGCCGTTCGGCAACCGCCTCGTGGCGGTGACGATCAAGGGGGACGCCCTCCGGCGCTATCTCGAGGCGCTGGTGGAGAGCGACGCGCCGCGGTATCACGTGAGCGGCGTGCGGATGGAGTTCGACCCGACCGCCCCGCGTGGCCAGCGGCTGCGGCAGGTGACGCTCTCCGACCGGACGCGGCTCGACGACCGGAAGAAGTACCGCGTGATCATGACCGACTTCATGGCCTCGGGCGGCGACGGCGCGCAGCTGGCGCGCGAAGCGGTGATCGAGGAACTCAACCGCCTGGACCTCGACGTCCTGGTGGACCACCTGCGGGCCTCGCCCGGCGGCCGCTTCACGCCGACCGACGCGCTGAAGGCGCCGCGCATCACGACCATCCGATGACCGAATCCCTGCGCGTCTTCGTCAACGGCGCGGGCGTCTCCGTGCCCCCCGGCAGCACCGTCCTCGACGCGGTGCACGCCGCCGATCCCTCCGCCGCCGACGCGGTGCGCGGCGGCACCCGCGCCGTCGCCGACAGCCGCGGCATCGTCGTCCCGCCCGAGACCGTCGTCTCGGGGGGCTACGTCATGCGCCTCGTCTCCGCCCGGCAGAAGGCCGACGCCGCCGACGCGGAATGACGCTCGTCACGAGTGAGCTGATCCGCCGCATCCCCAAGGCGGAGCTGCACTGCCACCTCGACGGCTCGGTGCGGCCGGCGACGCTGCTCGAGCTCGCGCGCGACCAGCACAAGCGGATGCCCCGCGACGACGCCGACGCGCTGCGCGAGTTCATGCGCGTGGACGATGCGCGCAACCTCGAGGAGTACCTCGAGCGCTTCAGCATCACCCTCTCGGTGATGCAGCAGGCGGAGGCGATGGAGCGGATCGCGTACGAGCTCGCGGAGGACGCGGCGAAGGAGGGGATCCGCTACCTCGAGACACGCTACGCGCCCATCCTCAACGTCCACGAGGGGCTCACGCTCGAGGGGGTGGTGGAGGCCTCGCTGCGCGGCCTCGCGCGCGCCGAGCGCGAGCACGGCATCGTCTCGAAGGTCGTGATCTGCGCCATCCGCAACATGCCGCCCACCGCATCGCTCGAGCTCGCGTGGCTCGCGGTGGACTTCAAGGGTGAAGGGGTCGTGGGCTTCGACCTCGCCGGCGGCGAGATCGGCAACCCGGCGTCGGTCCACGCGCAGGCCTTCCTGCATTGCGAGGAGAACGGCCTCCCTTGCACCTGCCACGCCGGCGAGGGCGACGGCGCGGGCTCGATCGCGCAGGCGATGCACACCTGCCATGCGCACCGGATCGGCCACGGGACGCACCTCATCGATGACCCGGCGCTCATGGCCGAGGCGAAGGCGAGCGGCGTCGCGATCGAGTGCTGCCTCACGAGCAACGTGCAGACGCGGGCCACCGCGTCCTACGACACGCACCCGCTCCGCCAGTACTTCGACGCGGGACTGCAGGTGTCGATCAACACCGACAACCGCCTGATGAGCGGGACCGACCTCGTCACCGAGTACGGCCTCGCGGCGAAGCACCTCGGGTTCACGTTCGACGAGCTCGTCCGCCTCGCGCGGCAGGGCTTCACGAACGGCTTCCTTCCCGACGCCGAGAAGCGCGCGCTGCTCGCGCGGGTGGACGCCGACATCGCCGCGTTGCGGCAGGAGTCCCGATGACCGGTGCGTCCTCGCATGGACAGGCCGACGCGGCACGGGCCGCGGCGGCGGTGCGTGACCGCCTGGGCGTGCGCACGCCGGCGGCGGCGATCGTCCTCGGCTCCGGGCTCGGCGCGCTCGCCGACCGCGTGACGGACGCGACGCGCGTGCCGTACGCGGAGATCCCCGGCTTCCATGCGCCGAAGGTCGAAGGGCATCGCGGCGAGCTCATCCGCGGGATGCTCGGCGGGCGCGAGGTGCTGCTGCTCGCCGGGCGCTTCCATATGTACGAGGGGCACGATGCGCGCGAGGCGGCCTTCCCGGTGCGCGTCGTGCACGCGCTCGGCGCCAAGGTGCTGTTCGTCTCGAACGCGGCGGGTGGCATCCGGCGCACCTTCCGGCCGGGCGACCTGATGCTCATCGCCGACCACCTCAACCTGATGTTCCGCAATCCGCTCATCGGGCCGGCGGAGCCGGGCGAGGCGCGCTTCTCCGACATGAGCGCACCGTGGAGCCCGCGGCTCGGCACGCTGCTGGAGTCGGCCGCGCGCACCGAGGGGATCGCGCTGCAGCGCGGCGTGTACGCCGGGCTGCTCGGCCCGACCTACGAGACGCCGGCGGAGATCCGCATGCTGGAGCGGATGGGCGCCGACGCGGTGGGGATGAGCACGGTGCCCGAGGTGATCGTGGGGCGCGCGCTCGGGATGGAGGTCGCGGGGATCTCGCTGATCACGAACCCCGCGGCGGGCATCTCGCCGACGCCGCTGAACCACGCCGAGGTGGTGGAGGTGGGCGCGCAGGCGTCGCGCGCGTTCAGCGGATTGGTGGAGCGCTGGGTCGGGCTGCTGTAGCGCGGGGCGTCAGCGTGACGGCGGCGAGGGCGGCAGGGCCTGCAGGCGCCGCTTGAACGCCTGGAAGTTCGGCGTGTCCTTGGTCAGGCCACGCAGTTGTTCGGTGGGGATCTTCGCGATGCGGGCGCGGGCCGCGGAGATGCGGGACTCCTCGAGCGGGTGCGACCGGAACCAGCTGTCGAGCGCGTCGGGCTTGGTCTCGCGCTCGGCGAGCAGGATCTGGAACATCTCGGGGATCCCGGCGGGGTCGATCCCGGCGGAGACGACGTACTTCACGCCCTCGCCGTCGGCCTCGTCCTCGTCGGAGCGCGAGAAGCTCGCGAAGGCGGCGCCGGCGCCGATCTGGATGGCGGCGGAACTCGCCTGGTTGTTGCAGATGCTGGTGAGGACGCAGACCGCGGTGAGGCCGACGTTGGCGCCCTGCGCCTTCTGCATCTGCTGGATGCTGTGGCGCATGGTGACGTGGCCGATCTCGTGACCGAGCACGCCCGCGACCTGGGCCATGTTGGTCGCGCGCTCGATGAGGCCGCGATTGACGTAGATGAAGCCGCCCGGGACGGCGAAGGCGTTCACGTCCTTGCTGTCGACGATGAAGAAGCGCCAGTCGAGGTTGCGGCTGTCGGCGATGCGGGCGATCGAGTCGCCGAGTACGTTGATGTAGCGATTGAGCTCCGCGTCCTGCACGAGCGGGAGCTCCTTGCTGATCTGCTGGGCGTAGCCGGCCCCCATCTCCACTTCCTGCTGGGTGGAGACGGCACAGCCGCTGACGAGGGCCGAGAGGGCGAGAGTCTTCAGGAGTCGCATGCGAATATTGACCCTAGCGCGGGACCTGACACGCCGCAAGGCGCGCGAGAAGAGCGGACTCTTCGTCGCGGAGGGGATCCGCACCGTTGAGGAGCTTCTGGCGTCGCGCCTGCGCATCAGTGGCGCGATCACCTGCGACCTCCTCGACCGCACGGCGCGCGGGGCGGCGCTCGCGGCGCAGCTGCACGCGCGCGACGTGGATGTGATCCGGGTGAGCGAACGCGAGTTCCTCTCGGCCAGTGACACCGAGCATCCGCAGGGCGTGCTCGCGGTCGCGGAGCAGCCGGTGGAGACGCTCGACGAGCTGGAACTCCCGGCGGTGGCGCGCCTCCTCGTGCTCGACGGCATCCAGGATCCCGGCAACGTGGGCACCATGCTGCGCACCGCGGCGGCGCTCGGCGTGACGGCGACGCTCGTGCTGCCCGGGACGGTGGACCCGTGGAACGCGAAGGTGGTGCGGAGCGCGGTGGGCATCCAGTTCCGGCACCGCACGATCTCGTGCACGGAGGAGGCGCTGGTGGCGTTCCTCGGCCGCACGTCGGTGCCGATGTGGGGGGCGGCGCTCGAGGGGCGACCGGTGGAGGAGTTGAAGCCGCCGGCCCGGCTCGCGCTGGTGGTGGGGAACGAGGGGGCCGGGCTCAAGGCCTCGGTGCGTGACGCCTGCGAGGGGCTGGTCGCCCTTCCGATGGCCCCGGGCGTGGAGTCGCTCAACGTCGCGGTGGCCGCCGGCATCGCCCTCTACGCCCTGAGACCGCGTTCGTGACCCTTCCGTTCCTCCTGCCCGTCCTCTGGATCGGCGCCTCGATCGGCTCCTTCCTGAACGTCTGCATCTCGCGCTGGCCCGCCGAGCTCTCGGTGGTCGCGCCGCGCTCGCGCTGCCCGCGCTGCGAGCGCCCCATCGCCTGGTACGACAACATCCCGCTGCTCAGCTGGCTCATCCTGCGCGGGAAGTGCCGCGGCTGCGCCCTGCCGATCAGCGTCCAGTACCCGCTCATCGAGGCGACGGTCGCGGCGATCTGGGTGTGGGCGGTCGTCGCGTACGGGCCCACGCTCACCGCGCTGCGGATCGCCATCGTCGCGACGATCCTCCTCGGCATCGCGATCACCGACCTGCTGCACTACGTGATCCCCGACGGCTTCACGGTCACCGGCTTCGTGCTCGGACTGGTGTTCCCCATCGTCGCGATGTTCGGGTTCGAGCAGGGGCCGTTCGCCGGTCCGTGGGATGCGTTCGTCGGCGCGTGCACGGGGGCCGGCCTGATCGCCATCGTCGGCTGGCTGGGCGAGGTCGCGCTCCGCAAGGAGGCGATGGGGCAGGGGGACGTGACGCTCATGGCGTTCGTGGGCGCGCTGGTCGGACCGGGGCGCGCGCTGCTCACGGTGTTCGTCGCGGCGGCCCTCGCGAGCGTCGCCTTCCTCGTCGTCGTCGCGCCCGTCGCGTATGTTCGGGCCAGGCGGAAGCAGGTGGAGTTCGAACTCCCGCTGGTGCCGTTCGGCGTCTTCCTCGCGCCCGCCGGCATGCTGACGTTGCTCTGGGGTAACACCCTCATCGATTGGTACATCGCCACGCTCATCGGCTGAGCGCGGTCCTCCCTCCTCCCGCCGCACCCGATGCCCTTCGTCCGCCGCCTCGCGCTCCCGCTCGTCCTCCTCGCCCTCGCCGCCTGCGCCAAGGAGCCGCCGGGCTACGAAGGGCCCTTCCGGCGCCAGGTGCGCAAGGCGATCCCCGAGATCGAGGAGTCGACGGGCCTCGCGTTCAAGACGTTGCCGGTGCTGCAGGAGCGCACGCGCGACGAGGTGCGGGCCTTCGTGGAGAAGAGCTTCACCGACCAGATCACCCCGATCGAGCTCGCCGGCGTGCAGCAGGCGTACCAGCTCTTCGGGCTCCTCCCCGACACGCTCGACCTGCGGGCCTTCTTCATCGACCTCCTCACCGAGCAGGTCGCGGGATACTACGACCCGGCCACGAAGGTCCTCTACGTGGTGAAGGACGCGCCGGCCGACATGCGCGACATCACCATCGCGCACGAGCTCGTGCACGCGCTGCAGGACCAGCACACCCGCATCGACTCGGTGCAATCGTTGAAGGGCGACAACGACCGCATGGTCGCGATGCAGGCGGTCATCGAGGGGCAGGCGACCTACGAGCAGATCATCAGCATGACCGGCGGCAGCGACATGGACATGCGCCTCCCGGGCGGCTGGGACCGCGTGCGTGACGCCATCCGCTCGGCCCCCTCCTCGATGCCGAAGTTCGCCGCGTCGCCGCTGTACATCCAGGAGACGATGCTCTTCCCGTACCTGAGCGGCGCCGAGTTCATCCGGCAGTTCAAGCGCCGGCGGTCGGGGCAGGCGCCCTTCTCGCCTTTCGCCTCGTCCACCGAGCAGGTGCTGCATCCGGAGAAGTACCTCGACTCCATCCCCGACGTCCCGACGCGCGTGACGCTCGCCGCCCCGCGCGGCGCCTCGCTCGTGCACGAGGACAACCTCGGCGAGTTCGAGACGCGCCTCTTCGTCTACCAGCACCTCAAGGACGAGGGGACGGCCGTCGCCGCGTCGATGGGATGGGACGGGGACCGGTTCCAGGTGGTGAACACCTCCGCCGGCGCCGCGCTCGGCTGGGTGACCGTGTGGGACTCGCCGGTGGATGCCGCCGAGTTCCGAGACGTGATGCAGCGGCTGCTCGAGCGGCGCTACAAGCTGGCGGCGGGGAGCGGCGGCAGTGCCGACGTGCGCGAGTGGACGACGCCGCGACGGCGCCTGCTGCTCGAGGCGGGGAGCATCGGCGGCCGCCCCGTCGTCATCCTCGAGGACCGGCCGGCCGGCGCCGCGGCGCGGGTCCTCACGCTCGACCGCGTGACGCTGCAGGAGCCCTGATGCTCGGCGATCGCGTCGAGGTCGAGACCCCCGAACTCGTCGTCGTCTCGTACGACCTGGCGGGCGTGGGGTCGCGGATCAACGCCGCGCTCATCGACGTGCTCATCTGCGTCCTCGTGATCATCGGCGTCGTGATGCTCTGGGTGATGGCGATGCCGCCGGCCGCCCGACTCGGGTCGTCCCCGGACCGCCTCGGCGGCTGGGCCATCGCGGTGCTCATCTTCGCGCAGTTCGCGGTGCTGTGGGGCTACTCGGTGCTCTTCGAGGCACTCGCCGACGGCCGGACGATCGGCAAGCGGATCATGCGCCTGCGCGTCGTCCGCGACGGCGGACTGTCGGTGACCTTCGGGGCGTCGGCTGTGCGCAATCTCATGCGCATCATCGACATGCAGCCGGGCTTCACCTACGCGGTCGGGATCATCACCATGATCCTCAACAAGCAGGGGAAGCGGCTGGGGGACATCGCGGGCGGGACGCTCGTGGTGCGCGAGGAGCTGCTGCCGCCGCTCGCCGCGGCCACACCGGCACCGGTCGCGGCCACCGGTGGTGCGCCGCGCGCGGTCGTGCTGCAGGCGGAGCTCAGCGAGCCGGAGTTCGCGCTGCTCGCGCGCTTCGTCGAACGCCGGGGCGACCTCGACCCCGCGCGACGCGCCCAGTTCGTCGCGCAGCTCAGCGAGCGCTTCGCGGCGCACCTGCGCCCCTGGGCGGGGCAGAGCCCCGCCGCGCAGCTCGTGAAGCTGCATGCGTCGGAGGCCGAAGCGCGGCGACAGGGGGCCGCGGTGCGCCGCGACACGGGGGCCGCGCGCGAGCGGCACGCGATCGTCGCCGCGAACGCCGAACGCTGGGCGGCCTTCGCCGGCCGGCTCGCCGTCGCGCAGAAGGGAGGGTTGCGCTCCCTCGGCGAGCAGGGCGTCCGTGAGTTCGTGCAGGAGTACCGCGAACTCACGGCGGACCTCGCGCGCCTCCGCACGGCGAGCCGCGGCGAGGAGGGGCGCGAGGTGTTCTACGTGAACCGTCTCGTGTCGGGCGCGCACAACCTGCTGTACCGGCGCCGCACGATCTCGCCCGCCGAGGTGGTCCGCTTCCTGTTCTTCACGGTGCCGCAGGAGATCCGGCGGTCGTCGCGCCCGATCCTCCTCGCCGCGGCGCTGCTCTTCGTCCCGCTCGGCGTGACCGCGGTCGCGGTGAGCCGCGACGCGGAGGCGGCGACGGCCTTCCTGCCGCCGGCGATGTTCGACCGCGCCGAGGACGGCGTGCGCGCGGCACGCGAGGGCGAGGGCTACGTCGACGTCCCCGAGATCTACCGGCCGACGATGGCCTCGTCGATCATCGCCAACAACCTGCAGGTCGCGTTCCTCGCCTTCGCGAGCGGCATCACCGCCGGCGTGATGACCGTCTGGGTGCTGGTCTCCAACGGCCTGAGCATCGGCGCGGTCCTCGGGCTCTACGTCTCGAAGGGGATCGGCTCGCTCATCCTTGCCTTCATCGCGCCGCATGGCGTGCTCGAGCTCTTCGCGATCTGCCTCGCCGGGGCGGCGGGTCTGCTGATCGGCGCGGCGATCTTCGTGCCCGGGGATCGGACGCGCCGGCGCGCGCTCGTGGAGAACGGCCGCCGAGCGGCCTCGCTCGTCGCCGGCGCGACCTTCCTGCTCCTCTTCGCGGGACTCATCGAGGGCTTCATCTCGCCCATCCCCTGGTGGCCGCTCGAGCTCAAGCTGACCGTGTCGGCGGTGACCGCCCTCGCGCTCTACGCCTACCTGCGGCAGGGCGCGGTCAGAGCGCGCCCCGCGCCTTCAGTTCCAGATAGCGATTGATCACGCTCGCGGTCATCGTGCTCGGCGAGACGTCGAGCACGATCGCGCCCGCGCGCCGCATCCGTTCCAGCGCCTCCTCGCGCGACTCGACGAGCTCCGCCGCCGCCGCGTTGGCGTAGAGCTGCGACGCGCTGGTGACCGCCGCCGGCGCCGCCATCGCGAGCAGCGGGTCGTTGCGCAGCGCGACCACGAGGGCGAGGTGGCGCTGGGAGCTCCGCGCGACGTGGGCGAGCAGCGCCCGCGACGCGCGCACGCCGAGCACGTCGGTGAAGAGCACGACGAGCGCGCGCTTCCGCTGGTGCGACGCGAGGTGGCGGAAGGCCGACGCGTAGTCGGGCTCGCGCGAGGTGGCCGTCACCGGCACCACCGCGTCGCGCACGGCATGGAGCGCGCCGCGGCTGCGCTGCGCCGGCACGAAGGCGCGGATCCGGTCGTCGAACACCAGCGTCCCCACGCGGTCGCCCGCCGATGCGGCGATGTCGGTGAGGATCATCGCCGACGAGAGCGCATGCTCGAACCGCGGGAACTCGCCGGCGAGCTGTGTCATCCCGCGCCCGCAGTCGATGAGCGTGATGACCGTCTGCGACCGCTCGATGGTGAACTCGCGGGTGATCAGCTTCGCGCGCTTGGCGCTCGTCTTCCAGTCGATGTGGCGCGGATCGTCGCCCACCGCGTACTCGCGGAGCCCCGCGAATCCCTGGCCCTCGCCGCGCCGCCGCAGGTTGCGCACCCCGGCCGTGTCGAGGCGGTTCTGCATCGCGAGGAGCCGGAACCGGCGCACGCCGCTCATCGAGGGCACCACGCGGATCCGGTCGGTGGGCGCCACGCGCACGCGGGCGCCGAGCAGCCCCAGCCCGGTGGTGATGCGGGCGCCGATCGCGCCGAGCGGTTCCTCGGCGCGCCGCATCCCGCGCAACGGCACCGGCACGGCGAGGGTCTGCCGCGGTCCCACGATGTGCGTGGCGATGCCCACGCCGCCCTCGACGCAGTCCGGCATGCGGTCCTGAAGCAGCACGCGGAGCGTGGCGCCCCTCGGGTTCTGCAGGCGATAGGTGACGGTCACCGTGTCACCGAGGCCCACCGACACCGGCGCCTCGCGTGTGATGACGAAGCTCCGCCGCCCCGGCAGCCGGGTGAACTCGATCCCCGCCGCGGCCAGGATCGCCACCCACGCGGCGGCGCCGAGCGCCGGACCCACCGGCGCCGGCAGCAGCCAGAGCACCGCGCCCGCCGCGACGGCGAGCGCGAGCCGACGCTCGGGGACGATGGGGAACAGCCGCATCACTTGGGGGCGTCGATCCGTTCGAGGATGCCGGCGAGCACGTCGTCGGCGTTGCGCCCTTCCACCTCGAGCTCGGGCGCGACGACGACGCGGTGCCGCAGCACCGCGGGGGCGCGCTCCTTCACGTCGTCAGGGAGCACGAAGCCGCGCCCGGCGAGCACCGCGGCCGCGCGCGCCGCCCGCATGAGCGCCACCGTCGCGCGCGGCGAGGCGCCCAGCGAGAGCGCCGCTTCGTCGCGCGTCGCCCGCGCGATGTTCGTGATGTACTCGCGGATCTCCGGGGCGACCCGCACGCCGCCCCCCCGTGGGCGCAGCCCCACGCCCTCGTCGCGCTTGACCCCCGGCGCCCCGCGCGGCGCCCCCGACCGCTCGGGATCGAAGCCGGCCTCGTGCGCCTCGAGCATCGCGAGCTCCGCCTCGCGCGCGGGGTAGCGCACCACCGTCTTCAGGAGGAAGCGGTCGAGCTGCGCCTCGGGGAGCGGATAGGTCCCCTCGTGCTCCACCGGGTTCTGCGTCGCGTACACGGTGAAGAGCGCATCGAGGGGGCGCGTGTGCCCGTCGGTCGTCACCTGCCGCTCGGCCATCGCCTCGAGGAGCGCCGACTGGGTCTTCGCCGGCGCGCGGTTGATCTCGTCGCCGAGGAGGAGGTCGGTGAAGATCGGTCCGGGCTGGAACTCGAAGCCGCGCGCCGGGTCGCGCATCACCGAGATGCCGGTGAGGTCGCTCGGCATGAGGTCGGGGGTGAACTGCACGCGCGTGAAGCGCACGCCGAGCGCCCCGGCGAGCGCGCGCACGAGCAGCGTCTTCGCCGTCCCCGGGACGCCCTCGATGAGCAGGTGCCCGCGCGCGAGGAAGACCACGAGGGCATCGTCGATCGCCCCTTCCTGGCCGACGATGCGCGTGGCGATGGCGGTGCGGAGCTGGGCGAGGCGCTCGGCGCCCTGTTCGATGGTGAACGGCATGTCAGCGGTCGGTGAGGGTGGCTTCGATGCGATGCAGGGCGGGGCCGAGCGTCGCGAAGGTGCGGGAAGGGAGCGCGTCGGCCAGCGCGCGCCGCGCGAGCGCGACGTCGTCGGCCAACGCCGGATGGCGTTCGGCGATGCGTGCGAGCCATTCGTCGTCGGACCGCGTGCGGCGGTCGCGCCCGAGCCCGCGCTCGGTGCGTCGCCGTGTGCCGCGCACGAGGCGCGCGGCCGCGGTCCGCGTCGCGCCCACCTGCGCGTAGGCGCGGGCGAGCGCATCGACCTGCTCCAGCGGCGAGCGCCGCTCGACGCGCGTCTCGTGCCGGGGCGGGACCGTGCGCGGCGCGAGCGCGAGGAGCAGGATGAGGCCGGCGAGCGCGAGCTGCGCGAGGAGGCGGCCGGTCGGGAGGTCGCGGAGGAAGAGCGCCGCCGCGCTCAGCGTGCCCGGGTGCGCCCCGTGCGCCTGGTGGTACTCGTCGAACACCAGTCGCCGGCGCGGCACGTCGCCGCCGTCGCGCAGGAACTCGAGGGCGCGCACGAAGGCGATGTCGAGGCCGGGCGCGCAGTCGCGCATCGCGTCGTTGCGCAGCACGTCCGGATCGACCGACACGACGAGCCGTCCCGCGCCGTACCCGAACCCGATCACGACGTCGCGCAGCCTCGTGCGATCCTTCGACTCGGCCGAGGTGATCGTCACGAAGACGCGCGGCTCCGGCGGGGGCGGGGCGGTCCAGCGGAGCGACCGCATCTGCGGCGGCGCGCCGAACCAGAGCGAGTTGAGCCGCTCCTGCGGGGCGGGCTCCTTGCAGCTCCGGCTCTTCGCCTCGACCGGCACCATCGCGCCCGCGGTGGCCGCCGCGAGGTGCAGCGAGTCCATGAGGGCGCCGGTCGAGGCGCCGGCGACGACGTAGGCGCCGCCGCCCGCGCGCACATGCTCGAGGAGCGCATGCACCTCGCTGGCGCGCAGCGGGATCGCGGGATCGAGCACCGCGAGGATCGTCCCGCGGTCGCTCATGATGCCATTGCGCAAGCGACGCTCCACGTCCCACCCCAGCCGGTCGGCGAGCTCGTAGGCGAGGGAGGCCCCGAGCGGGGCGGTGGAGAGCGAGGAGAGGCGCGGGTCGCCGCCACGCGGTGATTGCTTGACCGGCGAGAAGAGCGCCGCGACGAACGCGAGCGCGCCGACCGCGGGGAGCACGATCGCGGGCTTCGTCCACCACGGGGTCGGGTCCGCCGGGATCCGCGGCGGCGATGCGGGGGGCGTCGGCGTCGGCGCGGTCATGCGGCCCGCTCCCGTGCGAGCAACGGCCGCGCCGCCTCGATGAGGCGCGCGTACTCCTCGGCGCTGCAGTGCTGCAGGTCGTACACGACGCGATCGTACCGGGCGCGGAACGCCTGGAAGGCGCGCTCGCTCGGCGCGCCGCGCCGTCGGAGCTCGCGCGCGTAGTCGCCGGTCGTCTTCGCCGGGTGGAGCGTCACCTCGCCGCGCCGCGCGCTCGCCGCGAGCGAGGCGATGCAGAGGTAGTGCGCGGCCTCGAGGTACGACCCGGCCGCGGCGTGACGCTCGGCCTCGGTCCAAGGGTCGAGCGCGCGGCCCGGCCGCAGGTCGCGGTGCTCCCCGGCCCAGTGTTCGCGGCGCGCGCGCGCGTCGAGGACGATCCGCGCGACGAGCAGCACGACGAGCGCGACGGCGAGGGCGACGATGAGGGCGTTCGTCGTGCGGATGGGCGGCAGGAGCCGGAAGAGCGCGCTGAAGGCGCGGCCGATCGCCTCGACGATGTACTCCCACACCGACTGCGTCGCGGCGCGGTCGTAGCCGGCGCCCTGCGTGATCGCCACGACGGTGTCGCGCACCGTCGTGGCAGGCCAGGTGACGAGCGTGTCCTGGAGGAGGCCGACCGTCACCGGCCGACTATCGCGCCGGGGACGCCGACGCGTCGCCGAGGGCGCGCGCGAGGTGCTCCATGTCGAACCCTTCCTTCCGGATCCGGGCGTCGTAGTAGAGCATCATCGAGAGGAGGCCGACGATGGGGTACGCGATGACGGTGAACACCGTCTGCACGAAGAGCATCACGACCTCGCTGTTGCCGAAGATGCCGATCGCGCCGATCGCCATCGCGAGGAGGAAATAGATGCCGTAGCCGAGCACGAGCGTGCGCAGGATGTGCCAGCGGAGGCCGTCCGACAGCTGCGCCGAGCGTTCGATCGCCTGGCCGGCGGTCTTCCCCTCGAGC
The DNA here is from genome assembly GCA_044229035.1 of Gemmatimonadaceae bacterium. Lineage (GTDB taxonomy): Bacteria > Gemmatimonadota > Gemmatimonadetes > Gemmatimonadales > Gemmatimonadaceae > Pseudogemmatithrix. Next base: position 17,114 of record JBGATT010000049.1, read on the forward strand.
ACGACCGCGGCCTCGGGGGCGAAGTACTTCGCGAACGCGATGAAGACGGGGAAGAAGAGCAGGAGCGCATAGAAGAACAGGTAGATGCCCTTCATGATCCCGGCGCCGATGAGCGAGCCGAGGCGCGGCATGACGTGCCGCACCGCGGCGGCGACATCCGCTTCGCCGCCGAGATAGACGTCCGACCCCACCTTCGTGACGACGCCGGTCATGAGCCCGTAGGTGACGAGCGAGACGAGTCCGCCGAGGAACGCCCCCATCGCGTTCCCCATGCTCGGCTCCATCGACGGCCGGAGGAAGAGCAGCTGGACGACGAGCCCGGGGACCACCGCCATCGCGGTGACCATGATGTACGCGCTGGCGTTGCGCCGGTAGAGCGAGAAGGTCGCGTCGACGAGCTCCGACACGGTGCGGGCACGAGGGGTCTGTTCGAGCATCGGATTGCGGGGCCTCGGTCGTGGGGGGAACGAACGGTTCCGGATCGCGAAAGTATGGGAGCGGTGCACGGCCTCTGCCAGCCCGTGGCGCCCGGCGACGCCCTCCGCCAGCTTTCCGGCATGCGATCCCTCCTCTGGCGCGCCCTGTTCGCCGTCGTCGCGTGCCAGGCGCTCGCGCGGCCCGCCGGCGCGCAGGACGAGCCGCGCGAGGCGACCTCGACCGTCTTCGCCCGCTACAGCGACCGGATCCTCAAGATCCAGATCATCGAGACCTCGTCCAGCGCCAAGCGGACGATCGGCACCGGCTTCTTCGTGAGCGCCGACGGACTGATGGTCACCAACTATCACGTGATCTCCGACCGGGTGCAGGAACCGGACGACCATCGCGTGGAGATCGTCGAGGCCGACGGTTCGGTGCGCGCCGTGGAGGTCGTCGCGGTGGACGTGGTGCACGACCTCGCCGTGCTCCGCACCGGCCGTGCCTCGCCCAGCCACTTCACGCTCGGCAGCGTGCCCCTGCGGCAGGGCGACCGTCTCTACTCGCTGGGCCATCCCAACGACCTCGGCCTGAGCATCGTCGAGGGGACGTACAACGGGAACCTCAAGCACACGCTCTACCCGAAGATCCACTTCACGGGGTCGATCAACCCCGGGATGAGCGGCGGTCCGACGATCACGAACGACGGGCGCGTGGTGGGCGTGAACGTCTCGACGATGGGGGAGCAGCGCTCCTTCCTCGTCCCCGAGGCGCAGGCGACGGCGCTCCTCGCGCGGGTCCAGGCCCCGGGCTTCACGCCGGCCGCGGACCTCATGACCGAGATCGCCGCGCAGCTCCGCGACTACCAGCAGGCCTATCTCGGGACGCTCTTCGACGCCTCCCCGCCGATGGTCGACGTCGGCCCCTTCCGCGTCGCGACCGAACCGGCACCGATCTTCCGGTGTTGGGGTGGCAGCGAACGCTCCGACGAGCGCGACGCGGAGCCGATGTACACCGAGGTCTGGCACCGCTGCGGGACCGACGACGAGGTCTTCCTCGCGGGCGACCACAGCGCGGGGATGATCGAGCTCGTGCATGTCGCGCTGACGAGCAACCGGTTGAACGCCGCGCAGTTCGGGGCGCTCTACTCGCAGCGATTCGCCCTCGACGACACCCCGGGCGGCGACGAGAAGCACGTGACCAAGTGGGTCTGCCGCACCCGCAACGTCGCGGCGGCGCGGACGCCGGTGCGCGCCGTGCTCTGCCTCCGCGGACTCAAGAAGCTCCCCGGGCTCTACGACGCGACGCTGAAGGTCGCGGTGCTCGGCCGGTCGAACGCGGGGCTCTCGTCCACGCTCACGCTCTCCGGCGCGAGTTGGGAGAACATCGACCGCATCGCCGGCCGCTACCTGGAGTACGTCGGATGGCGCTGATCCTCGAGGTCCTCGTCGCCGGCCGCCACGGGGCGCGCCACGCGGAGGTGCGCGAGCGGCATCGCCTCGACGGCGCGCCCGTCGCCCTCGGCCGGGGGCTCGACAACCAGGTCGTGCTGGACGATCCGCACGTGGACGCGCGGCACGCGCGCCTCGAGCCCGACGCCGCGGGTGGGTGGACGCTGGTCGACCTCGGCAGCGTGAACCGCATCGGCCTGCCGCGCGACGGGCGCACCGACCGCGTGGACGTGCGCGCCGGCACGGTGGTGGTCCTCGGGCGCACCACGTTGCGGTTCCGCGACGAGTTCGCGCCGCTCGCGGCCGCGGTCCCGCTCTCGCCGTCGCCCGCGGCAGGAGTGGACTGGGCCGAGTCGGCGCGCGGCCGCACCGTGGTGATCCTCGCGGCGCTCGTCATCGGCGTGCTGCGGCTCTGGCTCGCGACGACCACGCGCGGGGCCGCTTCGCAGGTCTTCTCGGAACTCCTCGTCGCGATGGTGCTCGTCGCGATGTGGGCCGGCACCTGGTCGATCGCGGCGCGCGTGGTGCTCGGCCGGTTCCACTTCCTCTCGCACGTCGCGATCGCCGCGGCGGCGGTCGTCGCGTCGCTCGTGATCAGCGACGCCGCGGACTGGGTGCGCTTCCTCTTCCCGGCGCTTCCCGCGACCGAGGGCGCCGAAGGGTTCGCGCTCATGGTCCTGCTCGGCGCGCTGGTCGCGCTGCACCTCTCGGCCGCCTCGCACCTCTCCCGTGCGGCGCGCTGGCGCTCGGGGGCGGTGAGCGTGGGTGTCATCCTCGCGCTCTTCGGCGTCGCCGCGGCGCTGGAGGACGAAGCCTACACGCCGGAGGCCCACTTCGCCGGCCAGCTCAAGATGATCATGCCCGCGCTCGTGCCGCAGCAGGACATGGCGGCGTTCGCCGAGACGCGCGCGGAGCTCAAGACCGAGGTCGACGAGTTGCTCGCCGAGCAGTGATGTCGTCGCGTGTCGACGCGCGCCCTGCTCAGCGCGAGCGTGCCGGCGGCCCGTACCGCGCGATCGCGCGCCGCACCCGCGGATGCAACGGCTGCCGCTTGGGCTTGAGGATCGACCCGCGGCAGTTGCGCGCCTCGCAGGCGCAGGGGAATCGCCGCTTCCGCGCCGGCGTGTGCGGCTCGTCGAGCTCGATCGCGTAGTCGTACGCGAGCTCCTCGCCCGGCCGGATGTCGCGCACCGCGACGATCCACATGTGGTCGCCGAACGCGATCGGCTCGCAGTTGGGATCGCACGAGTGGTTGATGTACCGCGCCGCGTTCCCGCCCACGTTGGCGTCGATCACACGGTGCTCGTCGAGGGTGAGGAGATAGGTGTGCTCCGGCTCCTCGTGCCCGTCGGGCGGCGTGGGATAGCGGCGCTCCCCTTCGGCCTCGCTGATCAGCTCGCCGGTGTACTCGATGATCCGCGTCCCCTCGGGGATGGTCGCGATGGCGAAGACGCCGCGGCCGTGCCGCGGCGAGCGGCGCACCTCCCACGGGCGCCGCGTCATCGCACGTCGACCGCGCTGCGCGAGACCTCGTCGAACAGCGGCAGGTCCTCGGCGAACCCGTTGGGCCGCGGCGGCAGGAGCATCGCCTCGATCACCTCGTCCATCGTGCTGACGCAGGTGAAGGTCACCGCGGCGCGCACCTCGGCGGGGATCTCGCGCAGGTCCTTCTCGTTCGCCGCGGGGAGCACCACCGAGCGGAGGCCCGCGCGATACGCGGCGAGCACCTTCTCCTTCACGCCGCCGATCTCGAGCACCTTGCCCCGCAGCGTCACCTCGCCGGTGACGGCGACGTCGCGGCGGATGGGGCGGCGCGACATCACGCTCGCGATCGCGAGCGTCACCGCCACGCCGGCGCTGGGGCCGTCCTTCGGCACCGAACCGGCGGGGAAGTGCACATGCAGGTCGGTGGACTTCATCTCCGGGTCGCCCACGCGCAGCGCCTTCGCGCGCGAGCGCACGTAGGAGCTCGCCGCGTCCACCGACTCGCGCATCACGTCGCCGAGCTGGCCGGTGACGATGAGCTTGCCGGTGCCCGGCATGCGGAGCGCTTCGATCGTCATCAGCTCGCCGCCGTTGGAGGTCCAGGCGAGTCCGGTGACGGTCCCCACCTCCGGCTCCTGCTCGGCCTCCTCCGGCGCGCACCGCGGCGGCCCGAGAACGTCGTCGATGCGCGCGGCGTCCACGATCCACGCGCCCGTCTCGCCCTCGGCCTTCCGCTTGGCGCGCTTGCGCATGAGCGCCGCGATGTGGCGCTCGAAGGTGCGCAGGCCCGCCTCGCGCGCGTAGCGGTTGGCGATGAGCCCCAGCGCCTCGTCGGTGAACTGCAGGTCGAGGTCGGTGATGCCGTGCTCGTCGAAGAGCCGCGGCAGCAGGTAGCGCCAGGCGATCTCGACCTTCTCCTCCACCGTGTAGCCGGCGATGCGGATCACCTCGAGGCGGTCGCGCAGCGCGTGGGGGATGTCGAAGAGGTTGTTCGCGGTGCAGATGAAGAGCACCGACGAGAGGTCGAACGGCAGGTTGAGATAGTGGTCGGTGAACGCGGCGTTCTGCGTCGGGTCGAGCACCTCGAGCATCGCCGCCGTCGGGTCGCCGCTCGGTCCGCCCGACGTCATCTTGTCGATCTCGTCGATCATGAGGACGGGATCGTTCACCTGCACGCGGCGCATCGCCTGCAGCAGCAGTCCGGGGAGCGAGCCGACATAGGTGCGGCGATGGCCGCGGATCTCGGCCTCGTCGCGCACGCCGCCCACCGAGATGCGGTAGAACGCGCGGCCGATGCTCGCGGCGATCGCCTCGCCGAGCGAGGTCTTGCCGGTGCCCGGCGGCCCGACGAAGCAGAGGATGGGCCCGTGCGGGTCGCGCCCGCGGTCGCCGCGCAGCTGGCGCACGGCGAGGTACTCGAGGATGCGCTCCTTCGCCTCGTTCAGCCCGTAGTGTCGGCCGTCGAGCGCCGACTCGACCTTCTCGAGCGTGATCTTCTCGTCGCCCGAGCGCTTCTTCCAGGGGAGGGTGAGCACCCACTCCAGATAGTTGCGCAGGACCTGATGCTCGCTCGAGGCGGTGCTGAGCGCGCGCAGCCGGTCGATCTCGCGCCGCGCCTCGGCGGCCACATGCTCGGGGAGCTCGGCCTCCTCCACGCGCCGCAGCAGCTCGACCGTGTCGCCCTCGCCCAGGTCGGCCTCGCCGAGCTCGGTCTTGATGGCCTGGAGCTGCTGCCGGAGGAAGAACTCGCGGTGATGGCGGTCGATGCGGCGTTCGGTCTCGTGCCGCACCTCCTCGTGGACCTTCGCCTTGGCGGCCTCGCGCTCCCAGCGTTCGGCGAGGAACTCGAGGCGCGCGAGCACATCGAGGCGTTGCACGACCTCGTCCTTCTCGGCGGCGCGCAGGGCGCCGCGCGCCGCCGCGAGGTCGGCGAAGCGCGCCGGCCGCGAGACCTCGCGCCGCAGCAGGGCGGGGAGCTCGGCGGGGAAGGTGGTGTCGAGCTCCACGCGCGCATCGCAGGCGAGCGCGACACGGTGCATGAGGAGCTTCGCCGTGGGGAGGTCGCGGACGAACTCCTCCACGGGCTCGACGCGGGCGAAGGCGTACCCGGCGACCTCGTCGCGCGTGGCCGAGACGGCGCGCGCACGGGTCAGGCCGACGAGCGTGACCTGCGCCATCCCGCCCTCGCGCTTCCGGTCGGCGAGGCGCGCCACGACACCGATGCGGCCTTCGGCGCGGAGCGGG
>JBGATT010000050.1:0-27336 GCA_044229035.1 Gemmatimonadaceae bacterium
AAGCGCCCCGGCGGCCATAGGCCACCGGGGCGCTTCATCCTCCTGCACCCGCAGGTCAGCCCAGCGCGGCCTCGAGCTTCTCGACTCCGAGCTTCAGGTCCGCGCGTGTCATCACGAGTGGCGGGAGGAGCCGCACCGTGTGATCCCCCGCGGAGACCACGATGAGGCCCTGCTCCAACGCCCGCCCCACCACGTCCTTCGCGGGATCGGTGACGTCGAGTCCCCACATGAAGCCGCGGCCACGTACCGCGCGCACCTTCGTCGACCGCTTCTGGAGCTGGGTCAGCTGATCGCCAAGCCACTTCCCTTCCTTCACGACGTGCGCGAGGAGCTTCGGATCATGGAGCCGGTCGAAGACGTGGTTCGCGACGTGTGCCACGAACGGTCCGCCGCCGAACGTCGTGCCGTGGTCGCCGGGCTGCATCGCATCGCCGACGACCTGCGTGGCCAGCACCGCGCCCATCGGCAGTCCGGCCGCCATCGGCTTGGCGAGCGTCAGCAGGTCCGGCGTGATGCCGAACTGCTCGTACGCGAAGAACGTCCCGGTACGTCCGTAGCCGCACTGGATCTCGTCGAGGATGAGCAGGACGTTCCGCTCGCGCGTGAGCGCACGCAGTTCACGGACGAAGCCGGTGTCGAGCACGCGCACGCCGCCCTCTCCCTGGATCGGCTCGAGGATCACCGCACAGGTCGTCTCGTCGCTGATGACCGCGGAGAGTTCCGTGAGGTTGCGCTCATGGATGTGGATGCCGCCGGCCAACGGACGGAACGGGTTCCGGTACTGCGGCCGATCCGTCGCCGCCACGGTCCCGAAGAGGCGCCCGTGGAACGCGCCCCGCAACGACACGATCTCGTGCTTCGCGACCCCGCCTTCGAGCTTGCCCCACTTCCGCGCCATCTTGAACGCGCCCTCGTTCGCCTCGGCGCCTGAGTTGCAGAAGAAGACCCGGTCGGCGAACGAGGCGGAGACGAGCTTCTCCGCCAAGCGCTCGCCGGGGCCCGTGCGGAAGAGGTTCGAGGTGTGGACGAGTCCCGTCTCGATCGCCTCCAGCATCGCCTGCTTCACGCCCGCATCGTTGTAGCCGAGCGCGTTGACGGCGATGCCGGCGGCGAAATCGAGCCACGACCGCCCGTCGGCGTCGTGAAGGCGCACGCCATCGGCGCGCACGAGTTCCATCGGCGCACGACGGTAGAGCCCCAACAGGGCGTCAGTCATCGGGTCGGCGGCGGCGGTCATGCGGGATCCTTGCTGGTGGTGAGATGAAGCGTCACGGCGGTCCCGACGGTGGAGTCGGTGACGCCGTCGAGGTTCGCGATGCGGACCCGGCGGACGCCGTTGCGCAGCGCCGTCGTCGCGGCTTCGAGCTTGGCGCGCATCCCGCCCTGCACGACGCCGCGCGCGACGAGACCATCAATCGCCTCGACATCGACGCCACGGAGGAGCGCGCCCGCTTCGAGGACGCCGGGAACATCGGCAAGGAACAGCAGTTCGTCGGCACCGAGGCTGGCGGCGATCGCCGCAGCGGCATCGTCCCCGTTCACGTTGAGCCCATCACCCTCGGCCGACTCTCGGTCACGGGCCAGTGGCGAGATCACCGGTATCCAGCCGCCGTTCAGGAGATCGGCCACTAGCGTCGCATCGGCGAACACGTCGCCGCCGACGCGACCGAACGTCGAGTCGGTCACGCGCGCGGACAGCATGCCCCCATCCTCGCCGCTCACTCCGACGCTCCGCATCCCCGTGGTCGCGAGCTGTGCGACGAGGCGCTTGTTGACCGTTCCCGAAAGGATCATCCGGACCGCGTCGAGGTCGGCGGGGCTCGTGACGCGCCGACCGTTCACGAACTGCGGTTCGACACCCATGCGACGTTGCAACGCGGTCACCTCGTCGCCACCGCCGTGCACGATGACGAGTCGCGTGCCCCGAGCACTGGCCGCGTCGCGCAAGCGCTCCGGGAGGGTCGGGTCGCCCTGGGCCCGTCCACCGATCTTGATGACGCGGATGACCACTCCCGCACCGACATGCGTCGCCACGTGGGGCGTGCGATCGGCCCGCGGGTGCAGGATCGGTGAGTGCGCGTCAGAGCGTCGGCGTTGCCCGGTCATGAGGGCAACCCCATCGTCTCGTCGAGTCCCAGCATCAGGTTCGCGTTCTGCAACGCCTGTCCGGCCGCACCCTTCATGAGATTGTCGATCGCGCTGAACACCTGGATGGTCGGCGTCCGCACGCCGGCGACGGGGCGAGCGGTCAGGCGCACGACGTTGCGATGGGTCACGTGGCGCAGCTCGGGAAGGTCCTCGATGACCTCGATGAACCGCTCGCCGGCGTACCGGGTTCGCCACGGCGACAGCAGGTCGGCCAGCGGCACCTTGAGCGGGACGGTGATCGTCGAGAGGATGCCGCGCGCGATCGGCAGCAGATGTGGTGTGAACAACAGGTCGACGTCGGCGCCGAGCTCCCCGGCGAGTGCCCGCATCTCGTTCAGGTGGCGATGCGTATTGCCGACGCCGTAGGGCCGGTAGTTCTCGGTGACCTCGCCGAACAGCAGGTCGAGACGCGGCGAGAGGCCAGCTCCGCTCACGCCGCTCGCGGCTGTGATGTTGACGGTCGCCCCGGGCGCGATCAGGTCCTGCTCCAGCAACGGCGCGAGTGCGATCAGCGCCGCTGTCGGATAGCAGCCCGGGTTCGCGACGCATTCGGCTCCGCGCACCTGCGTTCGGCGCAGTTCCGTGAGTCCATACGGGACGCCTGCACTCGCTCCGTTGCCGATGCGAAGGTCCGCCGAGAGGTCGACGACCTTTACGCCTTCTGCGCGCGCGCGGGCGACCCACTCGGCGCTGGCGCCGTGGGGGAGCGCGGAGAAGGCCAGTTTCGCATCCTCGAGGCGCACGTCGTCCGTCGCACGGAAGGTGACGGTTCCGCCGAGTGGCAATTGCGCGGTCTCGCCGCGCTGCGAGTTGGCGGTCGCATACGCGAGCGTGAGCGCCGGATGGCGCTGGATGAGACCACAGAGCTCGCGCCCCGCGTATCCGGAGGCACCGAGTACACCGACTGGAATCTTATGCACCTTTAATGCATACTAATGCCACCAACCGCTGTCAACCGTTTCCTTACCTCGCGCGCCGGTGCGTGGTAGACTGCGGCAACCGGAGAACTCTCGTGACGGCCAGCAAGCGCGACCGCCAGCATGCCATCCTCGAACTGATCGGCACCCGCGAGATCGGGAGCCAGGAGGAGCTGCGACAACTGCTCCTCAAGAAGGGATGGGACGTGACGCAGTCCACGCTCTCGCGCGACCTGCGTGACCTGCGCATCGCGCGCGTGCCGACGGGGCACGGACTGCGGTACGTGGTGAGTGGCGAGGGTGGCGGTGAGGATGGCGCGCGCGCGCCACTGGCGGCGATCCTCCCGCAGTTGTTCGTGCGGCTCGACGGGGTGGGCCACCTCATCGTGCTCAAGACGGTCAGCGGGGGTGCACAGACCGTCGCGCACGCGCTGGATCGCGAGCCCAACACCGACCTGCTCGGCACGATCGCCGGTGACGACACGATCCTCATGATCTGCCGTAGCGAGCAGGCGCGTGAGCGCGTGGCGCGCCGACTCGCGGGCCTGGGCCGACGCACCGGCTGACCGTATGACCATCGTTCGCATACTTATGCGACTCGCCTTTGACTGCCAGCGTGACACGACCCAGCGTCCCGCGAGGCGGCCGACTCTTCTGAGGGACTGAACGTGAGTGGTACTGAACACAAGCTCTGGGGCGGCCGGTTCGCCGGCGGGCCCGCTCCTGAACTCGAGGCCGTCAATCGCTCCATCACGACGGATCTGCGACTTTGGCCCTTCGATATCGAGCTGTCCAAGGCGTGGGCGCAGGGGCTCGTCACCGCCGGGGTGCTCACGGCGACCGATGCGACGGCCATCCGGGACGGTCTCGATCGCGTGGCGGAGCGCATCCGCGGCGGCGAGGCCCCCATCGCGTCGGACGAGGACGTGATTACGTTCGTCTATCGACTCCTGCACCTCGAGGCCGGCGAGCCGGCAGGTCGCCTGCACACCGGGCGCAGCCGCAACGACCAGGTCGCGACCGGGACCCGACTCTGGACGCGCGATGCCTGTGATCGCGTCGTCCAGCTCGTCCGCGGCGTTCAGACCGCCATCCTCGCGCAGGCCACGGCACACCTCGATGCGATCATGCCGGCCTACACGCACTTGCAGCGCGCGCAGCCCGTGTCGGTCGCCCACTGGCTCCTCTCGCACTTCTGGCCGCTCGAACGTGACCTCGCGCGCCTCCGGGCGGCGCGCGCGGCGGCCAATGTCCTGCCACTCGGCAGCGGGGCCATCGCCGGGTCCGCCTTCCCCGTCCCCCGTGACGAGATTCGCGCTGCACTCGGGTTCGAGTCCCTCTCGCGCAACTCGATCGATGCCGTGGGTGACCGGGACTTCATCGCGGACATGCTCTACGCGATCACGGTCCTCGGCACGCACCTCTCGCGAATCGGTGAGGACCTCATCTTGTTCGGGTCGAGCGAGTTCGGGTTCGTTCGTTTCGGCGACGCCTTCTCGACGGGCTCTTCCATGATGCCGCAGAAGCGGAATCCGGATGCGCTCGAGCTCGCCCGTGGGTCCGGTGCGCGGATGCTGGGCGACCTGACCGCACTGCTCGCGACCCTCAAGGGACTTCCGAGCGGATACAACAAGGACCTGCAGGAGGACAAGCGGTCCCTGTTCGATGCGGTCGACGGGATCTCGCTGCTCCTCCCTGCGGTGGCGGGCTCGATCGCGACGCTGACCTTCGATCGGTCAAGGATGCGCGCGGCCGTCACCAGTTCGATGATGGCTACTGACCTTGCCGACTACCTGGTCCGAAAGCGGGTGACATTCCGTGACGCGCACGGCGCCGTCGGTCGACTGGTGCGCGAGGCAGAGGAGAAGGGTATCGAGATGTCCGCGTTGCCCTTCAGCAGCTTCGCGACTGCCAACTCGGCATTCACGGAGGATGTCCTTCAGGAGCTGCGACCAGAGACTTCGCTTTCGCACCGAGAGCTGCCAGGAGGGACCGGATTGCAGGCTGTTCGCGAGCAGCTCGAAGCGGCTCAGCGCGCAGTGCGCTTATCACTGGCATAGATCGGTAAGTTGCTGTCTAAGAACGACTTATATATTAAACTTCAAGTCGATGTTAATATATTTGCGAATCTGCAGGCCGATCCATGATCGAGGTGCGTTCCTCCTGGGTGAAACGCGATGGCGAAGTGATGCATCGGTCGAGATGATGTTCATACAGCACTGTCGGATATGGCGTTAGCTCACTACATTAAATATTCTCCAGCGCGAGGATATTTAATTGAGAGCGGTGACGACTGCCACTGCCGCGGCGATCATTGGCCTCGAGCGGAATGCGTTTCAGAATATGATCACGCGGATTCGGGCCTCGGAGCTTCCTAGAGGCCGCCAGGGCCTTGAGCGTCGGATTCCTGTCACGCTACTCCCGCGTCTGCTGATGTGCGCCGAGCTCGCGCAGCGCTTGGGGCTGCCGTTTTGGGAGGCCTATTCGCTCGCGCAGCGCCTTGCCAGGGGGGAAGGCACCGCTGGTCCCTTCATCCGGATTTACGTTGACCTCGAGCGCATTGAGCGGGAGATAGACGCTCAGCTCGAGACTGCCGTGGAGACCGTCGTTCGCCCGAAGCGCGGGCGGCCGCGTGGAAGGGGACAGGAGCGCGTGGGGGCATTGCCCGCGCCTCGTCCGGGGAGCGAAACGCCTTGAAGTTGCGGCCTCGCCCTACCGGAACACAAAAGGCGCCCGGAGCCGAAGCTCCGGGCGCCTTTCGATTGTGCCGGCGTGGCTTACGAAACCTTCGAGACGTTCTCGGCAGCGGGGCCCTTGGCACCCTGCACGATGTCGAACTCGACGGTGTCGCCCTCTGCGAGCGACTTGAAGCCGGAACCCTGGATCGCGCTGTAGTGCACGAAGCAATCCTTGGTGCCGTTGTCCGGGGTGATGAACCCGAAGCCCTTCGCATCGTTGAACCACTTCACCTTGCCGGTCGTACGCATTCCCTACTCCTGATTTGGTGATTGTCGCCGGGAGCGGAACGCGCCGACCCTGCACAATCGAGATCACGGGACAAAAAAGGCCCCCCGTGCTGGACCGACCCCCAGAGAGTCCAAGGGACGAAATGAAGGTACGGAGTCCGCGGCAACCCCGCAATAGGGGGGCTTGCACGTGACATCGTTCCCCCGCCGGTCGTCAGGGCGGGCCCCCCTTCCCCCCTGCCCCCTGCCCCCGGCCGCCGAGCGGTCAGGGAAGGGGCGTCTGGCCGTCGTCGACCACTCGACGATACGCCGTGACGAAGTACGGCGTGTCGCCGAAGCAGCTCGTCGGGACGCCACGGTGCTCGCTGTACTCCACGGCCACCCGCCCCTTCCCCATATCCGATGCGAGCGCCTCGGCCAGCGAGTCGTTCCGGATGGTGAAGGTGAAGATCTGTGGCGAGACGCCCGGCGCCGTCGCCATCGCCAACTCGCCCTCCCACGTCTTACAGACCCATCCCTTGAGCGAGAGCTTCTGCACGTAGCCGGTGCGGGTCCCCGTCGAGTACGAGTACCCGAGTGCAAGGAGCGACCAGAGCGTGACGCCAAGCAGTGGGACTCCGATCAGTCCGAGGACCGTGAGCTTGCCCCAATGTCGGCGGAACAGACCCGGCTTCGCGGGCGGAGCCTCCGCCGGTGCGGGCGACACAGGAGCGGATGCAGGACCGGGCTCGGCCATCGGGACTCCGAAGGGGAAGGAGGAAACGCGTCGAGGATAGTAAGTTGTTCTTCTGGTGGGGGCGAGGGCAGGTCGGCCCGCCACCCCGCCGCCCCATCTCCCTCTGCTCGCGCGTGACAGTGCCTCCCTTCAAGCCTCGCCGCTCCTCTGTGACCGCCGATATCGGCGGCGTCCTCGTCGGCTCCGCCCATCCGGTGGTCGTGCAGTCCATGACCAACACCGACACGGCCGATCCCGCGTCGACCGCCGCGCAGGTGGCGGCCCTCGCGAAGGCCGGCTCGCAGATCGTCCGCATCACGGTGAACAACGACGAGGCCGCGGCAGCCGTGCCCGAGATCGGGCAGCGCCTCGCCGACCTTGGCGTGACGGTGCCGATCGTCGGAGACTTCCACTACAACGGCCATCTGCTGCTGCGGAAGTTCCCACGCACGGCGGCGGTGCTCGCGAAGTATCGCATCAACCCCGGCAACGTCGGGACCAAGCACCGCGACGACAACTTCAGGACCATCGTCGAGGTCGCGGTCGAGCATCAGAAGCCGGTGCGGATCGGCGTGAACTGGGGTTCGCTCGACCAGGACCTCCTGACGCAAATGATGGACGCCAACGCCGGGCGCGCGGAGCCGCTCGAGGCGAAGGAGGTCTATTTCGAGGCGATGCTGGAGTCGGCGCTACGTTCCGCAGCGCTCGCGGAGGAGGTGGGACTTCGTCACGACCAGATCCTCATCTCGGCCAAGATCTCGCAGGTCCAGGACCTCGTGACGGTCTATCGTCGCCTCGCCGCGCGTTGCGACTACCCGTTGCACCTCGGGCTCACCGAAGCCGGCCTTGGCACGAAGGGTGTCGTCGCCACGACGGCCGCGCTCTCCATCCTGCTCAGTGAGGGGATCGGCGACACGATCCGCGTCTCCCTCACGCCGCGCCCCGGCGGGGACCGGACGGAGGAGGTCGTCGTCGCCCAGCAGATCCTCCAGTCCCTCGAGCTCCGCTCGTTCACGCCGCAGGTGACGTCCTGTCCGGGCTGCGGGCGCACGACCTCGACGTATTTCCAGAAGATGGCCGAGGACATCCAGAACTATCTGCGCGAGCAGATGCCGGTGTGGCGCGGCTCGCACCCTGGTGTCGAGGAGATGAAGGTCGCGGTGATGGGATGCGTAGTGAACGGGCCGGGCGAGTCCAAGCACGCCAATCTTGGCATCTCGCTGCCCGGGACGTTCGAGGAGCCGAAGGCCCCGGTCTACGTCGACGGCCAGCTGAAGGTCACCCTCAAGGGCGATCAGATCGTCGCGGAGTTCCTCGAGATCCTGAACGACTACGTCGCGCGGACGTATCCGGCGGTCGTGAACGCCTGACCCGCGGTGCGCCTCAGAGCGAGGCGAGTTGTGCGATCAGGTCGTCGAGCTCGGCGACGATGGGCGCGGCGAAGCCGACGGCATGCAACCGCGCGCTCACGTCGCGGTACCACTGCAGCGTCCCCTCTCGCCCACCGCCGAACCGCCCCCAGACCGTGTCGGTCTCGATGGTCCGCCGCAGGTCGGCGAGCGTGGCGCCGGCGTTGTGGACCTTGTCAGCGGCGCAGACCCACCGCGCCGCATCCGACGCGGTCCCGAGCCGGACGAGGTAGTCGGTGCGGATCTCCTCACGCGAGAACTCGACGCCATCCTCATCCACGCGGCGCTTCGTGACGCTCAGCACCGTGTCGAGGACCGCGTCACCGAACTTCGCCGCGATCCGATCGGTGAGCATCTCGCGTGTCCATCCCTCGCGAACGCAATCCTCGATCACGTCGTGGAGGATCCCGGCGATGACCGTCTCTTCGTCGCGCCCGTAGCGTGTGAGGATGATCGCGACATTCGCCGGTTGGGTCAGGTAGGGCAGGCGTGTGCCTTTCCGGACCTGGCGGTCGTGATGCTTCGCCGCGAAGGCGAACGCGTGGTTGATACGGTCGGAGTAGCCGGTCATTCGAGTGTGCGGAACTTAGCCGCGCGCGAAGCCGTGCGCATCAGCGCACGATGCCGGCCGCGAGTTGCAGGTCGAGGACGGTGAGGGCGAGCCCTTGCACTACCACGCCGAGTCCTGCCCCGACGAGTCCGCGTCGTGAGCCGAGACGCCAACCGAGGAGGGCGAGCGTGGCGCCGACACCTGCATAGCCGACGTCGAGCCCGATGTTGAACCAGACGAAGCGGTCAAGGGAGACGGCCCCGGCCAGGTCCCGCAGGGCCAGACCTTGCCGCGCCCAAAGTGCGATCGTGAGATCCACGATCCCCCACGCGACTGACTGTATGGCAAAATGGGTCAGGAGCGCCGATTCGACCCGGCGAATGCGGAGGACGGTCAGTAGCACCGTTCCGCTCAGAACGGAGAGAGCCGCCCACGCGAGAAGCTTTAGGAGATGGGACTGCTCGACCTGCAGCAACGCATCCGCCCACTGACCGCTTAAAGGCATTTTTATGGCCTCTTGCTGTCGCTTTGGGCGTTCGATATTACAGCCCGAACTGCCTCGAAAGAACCGCCTGGCGTGCGGCCCTTCCGCTTGGACAGCTCGGCGGCAAGTTCGGCGCGACTGGGAAGCACCGGGCGGGGGGCGTCCCAGATCACAAGCCCCGCGACTCGACGCCCCGCGTTTCGCTGCGCCGCCACGGCAGTAACCAGAGCATCGATCAGCGTCTCACCGGCAACGGCCGTGAGCAACACCGGACTGCCGGGGAGCAGCGACATCGCCAGTTCGAGCCCACTGAGCGGCGCGACCGCCAGCGTCAGTTCGTGCGCTGCCTGCAGCCGCTCGAACTCGGAGATTACGACTGCGCGCGCCTCTCCTGCAGCTTCGTCGTCACGTTCCGTCCCGGCGGGCAGCAGCGTGATGGTGAGTCCGTCACTCGACCCGACAGGACGTGCGACCTCCCGCCAGGTGAAGGCGCGGGCGAGCACATCGCGCACGCCGGGCTCCGCGCGCTCATGGAAGGTGCGCGACAGCGCGATCGACTGCGGATCGAGATCGACGATGAGCGTGTTCCGGTGGTCCGCTGCCGCCGCGATCGCCAGGCGCGCCCCGGTCGCTGCCGAGATCTCGGGGTCCGGGCCAGCGATGACGGCTGCGCGCGCGCGCGTCCCCGTCGCCGTGAGCCCGAGATAGAGCATCCGGAACGGGTCTACGCCGCTCGGCTTGAAGCGCGCGGGCCCGTCGATCAACGCGTCCTTCACCGTCGCGAGCGCGCGGACCCCGGTGAGGCGTGCGGCCTCAACGGCGTCCGCCAAGGTCGGCGCTGCCAGCTCCGCGCGCAGGGCCGTGGCGAAGCGCAGCACGAGCCCGGCGACGAGCAGGATGAGCAGCGAGAGTGCCGGTGCGAGTCGCGCGAGGAGGGGCCGCGTGGCGGCGGGTAGGCCATCACGCGACCGGATCGCAGCGATGAGCGAGTCGTGCACCCGTTGGCGAGCCGCGAGTGAGTCTCGCGCGGTCGCGAGGGCAGCGACGAGCGGAAGCGTGTCGCGGCTGCCGGAGGACGCGCGCTCCGCCGACGTGCCACCGGAAGGGGCGGGGGGCGTCGCGCCATCGTTCCGCTCGCGCTCCACCGGCAGCCCGGCCTCGCCGAGCAACATATCGCGACGATAGCTCGCCATCGCGGTGATCGAGACGCCGAACCGCGCGAGACGCTGGGCGCGCTGCGCATCATCCGGCGCCGCGTCGAGCGCCCGGATGGAATCCCCCATCGCCCGCATGCGTGGTCCGCCGCTCACAGCGGGATGCGCGGCGACCTCGAGGTATGCTTGCGCGGTGCGCGCCCGACGTGCGGCGTCGATGCGGCGCGTGAGATCCGCGATGACCGGAGGAACCGCGCTCGTCGCCGGAGCGGCGTCCGGAACGGGGAGCAGTGCCGCGGGACGCGGGGTCGCACGTGCGTTGACGAGCAGCGATTCCGCCGCAGTGACCGTGCCTTCGGCAGCGCGGAGTCGATCCGCACTGCGTAGGGTGTCCGCCGCCATCGTCTCCAGCATGACCCGGTCGCCGGTGGCGGCATCGCCAGCGACGAACGGAGTGACGCCGGCGATGATCACGGCCGC
Source organism: Gemmatimonadaceae bacterium (assembly GCA_044229035.1). Classification (GTDB taxonomy): domain Bacteria; phylum Gemmatimonadota; class Gemmatimonadetes; order Gemmatimonadales; family Gemmatimonadaceae; genus Pseudogemmatithrix. The sequence goes on from JBGATT010000050.1 coordinate 10,824, forward strand.
CCCGACGCCCAGACTCCATTGCAACGCAAAGCGGCCCGTGCGGCGTCGCGCGAGCGTGGCTCGTGCGCTCCACCACGCACGGCCCGTGCGCTCGGCGGAGACGTCGTCACGGGCGGGCGGCAGGGGGGCACTCATGGCGCCTGAAGTATCACCTGCTCGTGCACGTAATGCGACGCGGGGGGGGAGTTTCTCCTCGCCGCCCGCCCGAACGATCGAACCATCGCGCGGTGGACCGCGCTCGGGTTCACTGGACCGTGATGACGCCCTTCATGCCCATCGCGAGGTGCGGGGTGCAGTTGAAGTTGTACGCGCCGGCCGGGATGTTCCCGAACGACACCGTGATCCCTTCACCGGCAGCCATGTACATGTTCGAGCTGAGCTCGGCCATGCGCTGGGCGCCGAGGTTGGCATCGAGCTGCGCCTTCACCGGCGCGGCGAGCGTCGCGCCATCGAACGCGACGTTGTGCGGGCCGCCGGAGACGAACACGAACTTCACGGCATCGCCGGTCTTGATGGTGAGGTTCGCCGGCTCGAAGCGGTAGCCCTTGTCGTCACCGATCATCTTCACTTCGTGCGTCGTGCCGGTGATCGGCGCGAGCGCGACGGCGCCGCCAGCGGCCGGGGCGGGCGTGGCCTCGGCGGCCGGAGCCGGGGCCGGAGTGGCCTCAGCGGCCGGCGCGGAATCACTGCCACCGCCGCAGGCGGCGAAAACGAACGCGCTCGCGACGAGCGCCAGACCCTTGAACTGCATTGCGAATGGCCTCCAGGCCGAACCAGATGAGGATGTGTGTTTGTGCTGCGGGTTTCCCCACAGCTTGTGAAACTATTCACAAGTCCGCAGGAATGCAATTCCAACGCGGGCCTCACCGGAGGGGTTCCCCAAGCGCGGTCCTCCCGTTTAGGCTTAGGCCATGATGTCCGCCCAGCGCCACCACCATGCCCAGCATCACCACGGCCCGACGGGTCGGGGGTGCATGGCGCGCGCGGAGTCCCTGGCCTAACCGGCCCTTCCCGCTGTCCTGCAGGCTCCTGACCCGTCCGCATCGCGGACGGGTCTTTCGTTTTCCGGGCCTGCTTCCCCACTGATCCTCCCGCTCCCGACCAACCACCATGCTCCGTCTCGCCATTCCCAACAAGGGTCGTCTCAACGAGGACACCCGATCGCTGCTCGCCGACGCCGGCTTGGAGGTTCGCGCCTCCTCCGAGCGCGCCCTCGTCGCGTCACTCGGCGGGGAGTTCGAGGCGATCTTCGTGCGCGCACAGGATATCCCGGAGCTCGTAGCCGACGGGTCGGCGGACGCGGGCATCACCGGCTGGGACCTGGTCCAGGAGTCCTCGCGATCCCTCGAGTCCCTGCTGGATCTCGGGTTCGGACGTTGCCGACTCGTCGTGGCGGCGACCGAGGAGAGCGGCATGCGCTCCATTGACGACATTCCCTCGGGCGCGCGGGTCGCGACCGTCTTCCCGCGGATCACGGCCCGCTGGTTCGCCGCGCGCGACCGCGTGATCGAGATCGTGCCGGTCTCCGGCGCGGTCGAGGTCGCGCCGCACCTCGGGATCGCCGACGTGATCCTCGATCTCACCTCCACCGGGTCGACGCTGCGCGTGAACGGCCTTCGTGAGGTGGCCACGGTACTCGACTCGACCGCCCATCTGATCATAGCGGGCATCGCGAGCGGTCACGCGCCTGGCGGCGAACGGCGGCGGACGCTCGAGGAACTCGTGGCGGCGCTCCGCTCGGTGCTCGCCGCGCGAGGGCAGCGTTACGTGATGGCGAACGTGCCACGCGACCGGCTCGACGAGGTCCGCCGCATCCTCCCCGGCATCTCCGGGCCGACGGTCATCGACGTCATGAACGGCGGCTCGAAGGTGGCGGTGCACGCGGTCTGTCCGGCCGAGGGCATCTATCGCACGCTCAACGCGCTCAAGGCGGTCGGCGGCGAGGGTATCCTCGTGACGCGAATCGAGCGGCTCCTCGCATGAGTGCGCTCCGATTCGCCTTCGATGGCCCTCTCGCCGCGATCGACGAGACGGCGCGACGCGCGCTGTTCGACCGTGCCACGGCGAGCGATCCGGCGGTCCGCGCGTCGGTCGCGCGGACGATCGAGGAGGTCCGTCTCACCGGGGATGCCGCGCTACGCGACCAGGCCTCGCGCTTCGATGGCGTGACGCTGGACGCACTCGAGGTGCCGCGTGCCCTCTGGCGCGCCGCGCTCGACGCACTCGACCCGGACCTGCGTCGCGTGATGGAGCGCGCGGTGACGAACATCCGCGAGGTCCACACCGCGTTCCTCCCCGTGGCGTGTGAGGTGACCACCGCCGATGGCGCGATCATCGGCCGTCGCCCGGACCCGTTGGCGCGGGTGGGGGTGTACGCGCCGGGCGGCCGGGCGGCGTATCCGAGCTCGGTGTTGATGGGCGCGGTCCCCGCCCGCGTCGCTGGCGTGGGCGAAGTGTGTCTCTGCTCACCGCCGGGCCCAACGGGCCGTCCCAGCGCGGTCGTCCTTGCCGCCGCCGCGCTCGCCGATGTGGATCGCGTCTTCGCGCTCGGCGGCGCGGGCGCCATCGCCGCGATGGCGCACGGCACCGCGAGCGTGCCGGCGGTGGATCGCATCGTCGGGCCCGGGAACGCCTATGTCGCCGAAGCCAAGGCGCAGGTCGCGACGACGGTGGCGATCGATTCGCCTGCCGGTCCCAGCGAATTGCTCGTGCTGGCCGACGCCTCGGCCGCCCCGGCGGTAGTCGCGCGCGAGATGCTCGCGCAGGCGGAGCACGATCCGGTCGCGGCGGTGGTGCTGGTCACGGACGATGCCTCGTTGGTCGAGCAGGTGCGCTCGGCGCTCACGGCGCTCGTCGACGCGGAGCCGCGCGCCGCGATCATCCGCGAGGCCTTCGCCGCGCGCGGGGCGCTGGTGCTCGCGCCCACCCTCGACGCGGCCGTGGCGTTCTCCAACACGTGGGCCCCGGAGCATCTGTTGCTCACGGTGCGGACCGAGCGTGAGCAGGCGACGCTCGATCGGCTGCGGAACGCGGGCACGATCTTCGTCGGCGGGAGCGCGAGCGTCGCGTTCGGCGATTACCTCAGCGGCGCGAACCACGTCCTGCCGACTGGCGGTGCGGCGCGCGCGTACTCAGGCCTCTCGACGCTCGATTTCGTGCGATGGACCACCTATCAGCGCATCTCGCCGACGGTCGCGGCAGGACTCGCGGACGACGTGGGGCGCTTCGCCGACGCGGAAGGCCTGCCGGCGCACGCGGCGGCGGCCCGGCAGTGGAGGCGCGCATGACGACCATCTTCCGTGCGGGGCTCGACGCGATCCCCGCATATGCCCCCGCACCGGTCGCCGGACTGACCCTCGACCTGCGCGACAACGTGAACCTCTGGGGTGCGCCGCCGAAGGCCGCCGCCGCGCTGCGCACGCTCCCCGAGACGACCCTTGCGTCATATCCCGGAGTGAGCGGCAGCGAGCTCACCCGTGCGCTCGCCGCGCGACTCGGGGTCCGCGACGACGAGATCGTCGCCGGTTGCGGCAGCGACGACCTCATCGACGCGTGCTTTCGTGCGGTCGCCTCGCCAGGGGAACGCGTGGCGCATCCCGACCCGAGCTTCTCGATGGTCCCGCGCTTCGCGCGGCTCAACGGACTCGAACCGGTCGGTGTGCCGCTCCGTCCCGACGGCGCCGCCGACGTCGATGCGCTCCTCGCGACGGGGGCGCGGATCATCTATCTGTGCACGCCGAACAACCCGACCGGGACGGTGACACCCGCCTCCGAGGTCCGGCGATGCATCGCGCACGCGCCGGGGATCGTGGTCGTCGACGAGGCCTATGCCGAGTTCTCCTCCGCACCCGAATGGCGACAGGAGGTCCCCGCACTCGAGCGTGTCCTCGTGCTGCGGACGTTCTCCAAGGCGTGGGGCCTTGCAGGGCTGCGTGTCGGGTACGGTGTCGGGTCGCGCCAGCTCGTCGATGCGGTCGTGCGGTCGCGGGGCCCCTACAAGGTGAACGCCGTCGCCGAGCACGCGGCGACCATCGCCGTGCGCGAGGACGCGGCGTGGATGCGACGGACGGCCGATGACGCCGTTGCGACGCGGACGCGCCTCGATGCGCTCGTGCAAGGACGGCGTGGCGTGCGTCCGTGGCCCTCGGAGGGGAACTTCGTCTTCTGGCAGGTGGACGGCGATGCGGACGCGTTCGCCGATCGCTTCGCGTCGCACGGGATCGGCGTGCGCGCCTTCCGCGGGCTCCCGGGGATCCGTGACGCGCTCCGCATCGGCGTCGCCCCGTGGCGCGAGCTCGAGCGGCTCGTGCCCGTCATCGAGGCGCTCTGGCCATGAGGCGGATCACGCTGTTCGACTACGGCGCCGGCAACCTGCATTCGCTCGGCAAGGCGCTGGCCGGCACCGGGCGGGAGGTGCGCGTGGAGACGGACCCGCTCGCGGCCCTCGAGACCGACGTGCTGGTGCTGCCGGGCGTCGGCGCCTTCGCACCGGCGGCCGCGCGACTGGCGGCCGCGCGAGTGCCGATGCGCAACGCCATCCTCGGCGGACTGCCGACGATCGGCATCTGCCTCGGCATGCAGTTGTTGTTCGAGACGAGCGAGGAGGGGCCGGGCCATGGCCTCGGGGTCATTCCCGGCACTGTGACGCGTCTCGCCGCGGCGCGCCTCCCGCAGATCGGATGGAACGCGCTCGAAGGGACGACCGACCCCATGTTCGCGGCGAGCGGCCTCTCGACCGCATACTACGCGAACAGCTTCGCCTGCCGACCGTTCGACGTCGGGGCGGTCACGGCCTGGTCGACGCACGAAAGCGACCGCTTCCCGGCCGCGGTGCGCATCGGACAGTGCCTCGGCGTCCAGTTCCATCCTGAGAAGAGCAGTCGTCCCGGTGTGAGTCTCCTCGACCACTTCCTCCAGCACATCTGATGCTCGCCATCCCAGCCATCGATCTCCGTGACCGGCACTGCGTGCAGCTGGTGGGCGGGGACTATCAGGACGAGTCGATCCGCCTCGACGATCCGGTCGCCGTCGCCCGCCGGTGGGCCGCCGCCGGCTTCTCCCGCCTGCACGTCGTCGATCTCGATGCGGCCACGGGACGCGGTGACAATCGCGACCTCGTGCGTGACATTCTGCGGCAGGTGACGCTGCCCACGCAGGTCGGGGGTGGCGTGCGCGACGAGGAGACCCTGCTCGCCCTGCTCGACGACGGCGCCGATCAGGTGATCATCGGCACGCGCGGGATCGAGGATCCCACCTGGCTGCTGGAGCAGGCGGCGCACGCGCCCGGCCGCCTCATCCTCGCGGCGGACGTGCGTGATCGGGCGGTCGTCGCAAAGGGGTGGACGGCGCGCACGGCACTCTCGCTCGCCGATGTCATCGCCGAGCTGGCGGCGGCGCCCCTCGCGGGCCTGCTCGTGACCGCCGTGCACAAGGAGGGGCGGATGGAGGGCACCGATCTCCCGCTCATCGAGGATGCGGTGCAGTCGTCGCCGTGGCCGGTCATCGCCTCGGGTGGCGTAGGCACCATGCAGGACCTGCGCAACCTGGAGGACCGGGGTGTCTCCGCCGTGGTGCTGGGCATGAGCCTCTACACCGACGCGCTCGACGCGCGTGTGGTGGCCGAGGAGTTCGGCGCATGACCGGCGCGCGAACGGTGGTGCGAGAACGCCGCACGGGGGAGACGACGGTCCGCGTCGAGGCGACGCTCGGCCGCGGCACGGCGGACGTCCGCACGACGGTGCCCTTCCTCGACCACATGATGACGGTGCTCGCGAAGTACTCGGGGATCGACCTGGTCATCCGCGCCGAGGGGGACCTGCGGCATCACATCATCGAGGATGTCGCGCTCACGGTGGGGCCGGCGATCGCGGCGGCGCTACCGGCGACGGCGGCGCGCTACGGTGAGCGACTGGTGCCCATGGACGAGGCCGTGGTGCAGGCCGTACTCGATGTGGGCGGACGCCCCTACTACGAGGGACCGATTCCTTCGTCCCTCTACGATCACTGGATGCGTTCCTTCTGCGATTCGGGGAAGTTCACGCTCCACCTGCTGGTGCTGCGCGGCACCGACCGGCACCACATCGTCGAGGCCGCCTTCAAGGCGCTCGGGTTCGCGTTGCGCCAGGCCGCGGTCGATTCGGGAGCGGTCTTCAGCACCAAGGGTGCCATCGAGATGGACGCGACATGACGCTCACGCGACGACTCATCGTCTGCCTGGATGTGCAGGAGGGGCGTGTGGTGAAGGGGGTGAACTTCACCGGGCTCCGCGACGTCGGCGACCCGGTGGAGCTGGCGATGCGCTACGAGGCCGACGGCGCCGACGAGATCACCTTCCTCGACATCTCGGCGACGCACGAAGGGCGCGCGACGCTGCTCGACCTGGCGCGCCGCACGGCAGAGCGACTCTTCATCCCGCTCACCATCGGCGGCGGCATTCGCACCGTCGAGGACATCGCGGCCGCGCTGCGTGCAGGTGCCGACAAGGTGAGCGTGAACAGCGCCGCCGTCCGCACGCCGGATATCCTCACCGAAGGGGCCGCGCGCTTCGGTGCGCAGTGCATCGTGGCGAGCATCGATGCGGCCTGGGACGGCACGAGGTATGTGGTGCACACGGCCGGTGGGCGCACGCGCACCGGGTTGGACGCCATCGCGTGGGCGCGCGAGTGCGTCGCACGGGGCGCGGGCGAGATCCTGCTCACGAGCATCGATCGCGACGGCCGGCGCGACGGCTACGACCTCGCGCTCACGCGCGCAGTGGCGGATGCCGTCAACGTCCCGGTGATCGCCTCCGGCGGGGCGGGGCACGCGGGACATCTCTGTGACGCGATCACACAGGGCGGCGCGGACGCCGTGCTCGTGGCGGGTATCCTGCACGACGGGCGATCGACCGTCGGTGCGCTCAAGTCGGCGATGCGCGCGGCCGCGTTGCCCATCCGGGAGGTGGCGGCATGACCGAGTCCCTGCTCGAGGCGGTCCAGGTGGTGGCACGCACCGCCGGGGACGTGGCGTTGCGCCACTACCGCACGGCCCTGACCGTCGAGGCGAAGGGCGACGGCTCGCCCGTGACCATCGCCGATCGCGAGGCGGAGCGCGCGGCGCGCGACTGGCTCGCCCAGCGCTTTCCCCACGATGGCATCCTCGGCGAGGAGTTCGGCGCGCAAGAGGGCTCGAGCGGACGGCGGTGGCTCATCGATCCGATCGACGGCACGAAGAGCTTCGTGCGCGGCGTCCCGCTGTGGGGGACGCTCGTCGCCGTCACGCGGGGGACGGAGGTGCTCGCCGGCGCCGCCTACTTCCCGGCGGTAGGCGAGCTCATCGCGGCGGCACCGCGTGAGGGCTGTTGGTGGAATGGCCGTCGCGCCTCGGTCAGCGAGGTCGGAACGCTGGCCGGTGCGACAGTGCTCGTCACCGACGACCGCACCTTCGGCACATCGGCGCTCGCGCATGGGTGGCACGCCCTCGCGGCCGAGGCCGGCGTCGCCCGCGGCTGGGGGTTTTGCTTCGGCTATCTCCTCGGCGCGCCCGGTCGCGACGAGGTCATGGTGGACCCGATCATCAATCCGTGGGCGGCGTCTTCACGGATCTGGCCGGCACCGTCACGGCCTTCGGCGGGCATGCGATCGCGACCAATCGAGCCCTCGCGGCCACGGCCAGGGACTTCTTCGATGATTGACCTCGACGCACTCGATTTCGCCAAGGGCGGCGGACTCGTCACGATCGTCACGCAGGACCACCGCACCGGCACGGTGCTGATGGTCGCGCACGCCGATCGCGAGGCGATCGAGCGGACCGTCGCGACGGGTGAGATGCACTACCGCTCGCGCACGCGCGGTCTCTGGCACAAGGGCGGCACCAGCGGGAACGTGCAGCGCGTCGTCTCGCTCGTGGTCGACTGTGATGGCGATGCCGTGCTTGCGCGAGTGCGCCCGGCGGGACCGGCCTGTCACACGGGCGCGACGAGCTGCTTCGGTCGGGGCGAGAACGATGCCCTGGGGACGCTCGACGCGACGATCGCCGCGCGCGCCGGGGCGGGGGACGGCGGCTACACCCGGAAGCTCCTCGGCGACCGGAACCTGCGGCTCAAGAAGATCGGCGAGGAGGCGAGCGAACTCGTCACGGCGTGCGCCGATGGCGATGCGGCACGTGCGACCGAGGAGACCGCGGACCTGATCTATCACGCACTCGTCGCGTTGCGCGCGGTGGGCGGGTCGCTCGACGACGTGCGGACCGTGCTCGCGGGTCGCGCGCGCTGACTCCGCCCGGGATGCGCGCGCGCCCCGAGGCGGTCAGAAGCCCATGAGGGCGAAGCGGTTCACCTGGGACGGGTTGCCGAGATAGGTGAAACGGAGGTTGTTCATGTACTTGTTGACGACGCGACGGATGTCCTCGCCGGTCACGGCCCGCAGCTCGGCCACGAAGCGGTCGCCCGCGCGGAAGTCGCCTCGATAGAGCTCCGCGCGCGCGAGGAAGTCCGCCTGCGCGCCGGACGTCTCGTTGTCGAGGAAGTACTCGGTGATGAACTGCTGCACGAGCGGCCCGAGGGCCTCGGTGCGCAATGTCTCGTCCTGAAGGAAGCGCAACTGCGCCTTCATCACGCGGAGCGTCTCGTCAGGGCGCGTCGTCGTGACGTAGAGTCCGCCGGCGGTGACGCCGCGATCGCGGAACCGCGCCTCGACCGCGTACGTGAGGTTCAGCCGCGAGCGCACCTCCTGGAAGAGCATCCCCTGGAGCACCGCGTTCGCCACGCGGAGCGCCGGCACGTCCGCGTCGCCGGCCGGCGGCCCGCTCCACTGCCCGAGGATGTAGTTCGTCGGCAGCCGCCGCGACACGATGTGCACGTTGGTGCCGTTGCGCGGACCGAGTGCGTCGGGGACCCGCCAACGATACGTCCCCTCGGGAAGCGTCCCGAGTGTCGAGCCGACGAGCCGTTCGATCCGCGCGCGCGGCAGGTCCCCGACGATGACCAGCAGCATTCGCGACTTCACCAGCTGCGTCCGGTGGAACTCGCGGAGCTGGTCGAGCGTCAGGCTCGAGACCGAACGATCCGTCCCGACCGACGAGAGCGCGTACGCATGGCCGGCGAACGCCACGCTGTCGGCGAGGTACTCCAGCTGCGCATCGGCATCGTCCGCCCGCTGCGCGAGCGCGGCGATGCGGTTCTGCTTCACGAACTCGAAGTCCGCAGGCATGAGGCTCGGCGCGAGGAGCCGGTCGGCGTAGATGCTCCAGGTGGAGTCGACGCGGTCGGTCGTGGTTCGGAGTCCGAAGACGGTATAGTCGTCCGCGGCCGCCACGCCAATCGCGCTACCGGTCCGCGCCATCGCGCGTCGGAGCGCCTCGCCGGGATACTTGCGAGTGCCGCGCTCGGTGAGCTCGAGCAGCATCGGCTCGAGTCCCGCCGTCTGCGGGGTCGCGAGGTGCACCCCGCCGAGCAGGTACAGGTTGGCGACGAACAGGCTGGTGTTGGTGCGCCGATGGATCACCGTGATGCCGTCCACGGTGAACCTCGTCGTCAGCGAGTCGTGCACGACCGGCGTGAGGGGCGGGGCGGGCGCGACCACCGGGACGGACTTCTCGACCCCGGAGGGCGGGACCCCACCGCCGGTCTTGCTCGGCACCTGCGCCGCGAGCGCCGGACAGACCAGGGCGAGGAGCAGCAGTGTCGCGCGCGTCATGGGGTCACGCTCCGTCCGGCGAGCTCGGCTTCGGTGAGATTGAGGCGCGCCTTCGCGCCCTCCGGAAGCATCACGCCGACGATCCGCGGCTTCCCGACGATGTAGCGTCGCGCGTAGGCCTGCAGCTGGGCCGGCGTCTGCTTCGCCATCTCATCGATGTAGCGCAGGTGGTAGTCGAGTCCGACCACGCTCCACCAGAACCCGATCGTATGCGCGTTCTCCGACCCGCGTTCGGCACCGAAGGCGGTCGTGACCGCACGATTGGCCTTCACGGCCTCCAGCTCCTCGACGGTGAAGTACCCCCGCTCGAGCGTGGCGGCGAGCTCCGCATCGAGGGCCTTCAGCGCCTCGCGCAGCTTCTCCGGTGTCGTCTGGCCGCTCACCGTGATGGGCCCCACGTGGTTGAGCGTGTAGTAGTTGACCACCACGCCCTGCCACAGTCCGCTGTCGACCAGACGTCGCTGGAATCGTGATGCGGGGCCGTTGAGGATGTCGGAGTAGACGTCCGCCGCGAACGTGGCAGCCTCGTCACGGCTCGCGCTCGGTCCATGCCACTGGATCTGCACGGTGACGGCGTTCACCGGTTCCTCGACGATCACCCCGAGACTGCCGGCGAGCGGCTTCACCTCCGGGATGGGGGCGCGCCGGAACGGGTCGTCCCCCCGGGGCCAGCTCCCGAAGATCCGCTCGGCGAGCGCGAAGATCCCCGCGGCATCCACATCGCCCGCGACCACGAGCGCCGAGTTGTTCGGCACGTAATAGAGGTCGCGGATCGTGCGCATCTGCTCCGGGGTCACGTCATTGATCACGCGACGGTCGCCGATGGTGTTCTTGCGGCTCCAGAAGTCGCCCCAGAGCTGGTGCCCGATCCGCTCGTCGAGCCGGAACCACGGCGACGACTCCGCCCGGTCGTACTCCCCGAGCACCACGACCTTCTCGCGCGCGAGCTCCTCGGCGCGGAACTGCGCGCCACGCAGGGCCGCATTGAGGAACTCCATTCCCCCCGCCACCGAATCGGCCACGACGGTCACGTAGTAGTTGACGAGTTCCTCGCGTGTCGTCGCGTTGAAGGCCGCCCCCAGACGCGCCGCGCGATCCATGAACGCGTCGTCCTCCGGATACGCATCGTTCGCCTTGAAGAACATGTGCTCGAACAGGTGCGCCAGTCCGGCGTACTCCGGCGTCTGGGTGAAGGCGCCGTTCTTCACCACCAGCTCGACCGTCGCGATCGGGACGCCGCCGCCGGGGACGACGATCACCTCGAGCCCGTTCGCCAGCACGCGCTGCTGGATGGTCGCCGCGCGCTCGGCGCGCTGCGCGCGCGCCGGGGCCGCCCCGAAGAGCAGGGCGAGCAGCCCAAACCGCAGGAGTAGTCCGGAGCGGCTGGCGATCCCCCGCCGCCACTGGTTGATTTCGCGCATCCTATGCATCCGTCGCGTTCGAGTGGCCCGCGTCGATCCCCGCAGCAGGTCGCTGCGGCGCTGACACCGGTCTTGGGAGCTGAGCGGCTCCGACTCAATGAACCGCTCGCTCCGTACACCACGTTCCGCATCGGCGGTCCCGCCGACGTGCTGTACGATGCCACCTCGGCCGACGAACTCGCTACCGCGCTCGCCGCAGCGCGAGCCGACGGGATCCCCGCCTTCGTCCTCGGACTCGGAGCCAACATCCTCGTCGGCGACCTCGGGTTCCGCGGACTGGTCATCCGGAACGTGGCGCGCCGGATCACCGACCTGGGCGGCGGCCGCTTCCACGTCGAGAGCGGCGTGGTGGTCGCCGACCTCATCAAGCGAACGGTCGCCGCGGGATGGTCGGGGCTCGAGCACTACGTCGGCATCCCGAGCACCGTCGGCGGCGCGGTCTGGCAGAACCTGCACTTCCTCTCCCCGGCGCCGGACCGCGCCCGCACGATGTACATCGCCGAGGTCGTCGAGTCGGTGGAGCTCCTTGGCGCGGACGGGACCCGCACGACCGTCGACCGGGAGGCGATGGGCTTCGGGTACGATCAGTCGCGGCTGCACGGCGGGACCGAGATCGCCCTCGCGGTCACCTTCGCGCTCGAGGCCGGTGACCCGGCCATCCTGCACCGCGTGATGCAGGAGAATCTCTCCTGGCGCGGCTCGCGGCATCCTTGGCTCGAGGTGCACCCGAGCGCGGGCTCGGTGTTCAAGAAGATCGAGGGCGTTGGCGCGGGACGACTCGTGGATCAGTGCGGGCTCAAGGGATTCCGGATCGGCGGCGCGCAGATCTCCCACATCCACGCCAACATCATGGTCAACCTGGGTGGCGCGACTGCGGCGGATGTGCGCGCGGTGATCGCGCACGCCCAGCATGCCGTCCTCGAGCGGTTCGGTCAGTCCCTCGAGCCCGAGATCGGGTTCATCGGCGAGTTCTCGCCGGCGTCGACGCAGGGCGCGACGAAGAGCTGACGTCCCAGTCCGCGAACCGCGCGGGGGATAGGCCCCCCGCGCGGCACGTCACCGCGCTCGTCGCGGCGGGACAACCCTCTCGGACCTTCGAACCACCAGATCGACGTGGTACGGTCTCGCACACCGTCCCAGATGAAGCCGCGCTGCCCCGCGCGGGGCGTGCGATGGACGTACTCCACGCGTTTGAGGGTGCCGCGCGTGCGGTCGGCGATCGCGAAGAGCATCGTGGCGGAGGAGTCGGCGAAGCGCACCTGGAGTCGACGACGCACCTCGTCGTCGCGCCGGCCCGGGAGTTGAAGGCATTCGTAGAACGGGAGCGAGACCGCCGCGCCGGTGCCGAGCGAGCGATGGAGCGCGAACAGCGGTGCGACCGCGTCCGGCAGGGTCGCGAGGGCCGCCGAGTCCCCTGTGCTCGAGTCGGCGAGGAGCATGGTGAAGGGGGCGTCGGCCGCATGGGCCTCGACGACGCCGCGCTGGACGGACCACGCGGCCACGACCGGCGCGGCCACCACGAACGCCGCCAGGCACACGACCCCGAGTCGTCCGCGCGCGATCACCAGCGTTGACCGAACTCGACGAAGAAGCGCAACGGCCCAGGACGGTCGACCGGCTGCGCGAGCACGAGGCCCAGCGACCCCCCGAAGAACCGGAGTGCCGCGCTCACGGTCGTGCGTGGATGACCGGTCGGCGTGGATCCGAGGGCGGTGACGGTGGCGAGAGCGTCGGGCGTCGACGCCCGCGCCCATCCCGACTGCACCCCGAGGCCGATCGCCGGCGCCGCGGGGGGGAGCCAGAGGCGTTGCGTCACCTGGATCGGTGCGCCGAAGAGCGGCAGGCGCCAGAGCGCACCGAGGCGTGCCACGGCGGCCTGGTCGCCGGCGAACTGCTTGTAGTCGTAGCCCGGGAGGTTCTGGTTGCGACCGATCTCGAAGAGCTGCTGTGGTGGCGCGTGCGGATCGGTCACACCGAGATCGAGTCGCGCGCCGAGCGAGAAGGGACCGCGATTCGCGCGCGTCGTGAGGCGCAACTCGGCGCGCTGATAGGCGAGGGGACCGTCGCCGCGCTCATAGTGGAAGCGCATCCCGTTGCCCGCCCGCAGGAACTCGAGCGCGACGTCGGGACGATAGTCCCAGGTCAGCGCACTGCGCGTGTAACGACCGGGGACGATCGCCCGGTTCGGGCGGAAGTCCTCCCCCATGCCGAGCGGGCTACGCGCGACCTGCATCACGGCATCCCGATCCTCCGCCACGCCGAGTTCCAGACGCACTTGGCTCCGGCTCTGACTGCCGAGGAACCGCAGCCACTGCGCGCCGGCGGTCCATCGATCGACGTAGTCATAGTTGTCGCGCCCGAGGATCGCCCCGAGCGTCGAGCCCGAATCGAACGGATTCCGGAAGTCGTTCGTGAGATCGAGCGAGCGCTGAAGGCGAAGCGCGACGAGTGATCGGTCCTTGCGGTGCTCCACCACCACGCGTCCGCGGGCCGTCCCTTCGCTCCAGGCCCATCCCGCGGCGCCGCGCAACGTGAGGCCCGGCGCCGCATCGCGGAACCGCATCACGGCACCGATGCCCGTGAAGATCCCCTGGACGCGATCCGCGCGGATCACGTCGCCGAGGCGCTCGGTCTCGATCGAGAAGCGCGGCGGTCCGGTGGGACGCCAGCGATCCGGCGCGACGTCGTTGAAGTCCTCCGCGCTCACCTCCGCGGTCATCTCGCCGAGCTCCGTCGTCCACTGGCTGAACGCGCGCAGCGTGTCGTTCGTCGCGACGGCGAGGCGGAACGGCTGGATGCGGAGCGTGTCCGCCGCCGAGCCGACCATCACGTCCGCGGGCACCGGCGTGAGTTCGCGATCGACGAAGCGCGTGAGGATGCGGAAGACCGCGCGCCCATCCCCGACGGTGTTCGAGGTCGCATGGGCTTCGAATCGCTGACGCAGCGGCAACCAGAACTGCCCCTCGACCTCGGCGTTCTCCGCCTCCACGTAGGCCACACCCTGGAGTCCCGCCTCTCGCAGCAGGTCGAACTTGGGCTTGGGGCCGCCGACCACGGCGAAGTAGCCGCGCAGACGCACGATGTGATTGCGCGAGGCATCGAGATCGATCTCGCCGAGGAACACCACACTCTTGGCCGGCACGTCCGGGCGGAGGGCGACCACCACGCGGACGATCGGGATCTCGCGCCCGTTGGCCCGCATGATGACCACGGTATCGCCACCGGAGAAGCGATAGTAACGCTCCCGATCGGTCGCGAGCGGATGGATGGCGTAGAGCGGGTCGCCACCGCGCCGGCGGTCCCGGCGTCGTGCCGATTCGCTCGTGTCGCGCCCGAAGAGCAGTGCGATCCGGTTCCCGTACAATGAGGGGATCGCCCATCCGCTCCGGAAGAGCCCCAGACTCGAGAAGGTCGTCCCGATCGCCTGGGTCCGGTAACCATTCACTTCCTGCTGATACGCCCCGGTGCGATCCCAGGTGAGGATGCTCGCCACCTGCTCCAGCGAGACGGCCATCTCCATCCGCTCGGCGCGCCGGTTGCCGATCGAGATCTCGCTCTCGAGGTGCGCCCGATAGCCCCCGAGGGAATCGGGAACGCGCCGATTGATCTCCGCCGCCGCTGCGACGAGGGTGCGAAGCGCAGGAGAGGCGTACGTCAGCGAGTCCGTCCGCGGGATGGTATCCGCGGGCAACGCGAACGCGAGAAGGAGGAGGGGGAGCGCGAACACGTCCGAATATGGTGGGATTGAGCGCTGGAGGAGGTACGCGCCCCCCTGCGCGAGAGATTCTACACCGCCGCTTGCTCGAAAGGCATCGGCTGGACGACCTTTGGCCCGATGGAAAACCCCTCGTCCGCCCCTTCCGTCCGCGCCTTCTCGCCGGCCAGCCTGATCGCCCTCTTCGCGGGGCCGGTCCTCGGGCTCGCGGTCCGCGCGCTCGAGCCCGGCGGGCTCTCGGGACCGGCGGCCTCGGTCCTCGGCGTCGGCGTCTGGATGGCGACGTGGTGGATCTCCGAGTGTCTCCCGCTCGCCGTCACGGCGCTGCTGCCGATCGCGCTCTTCCCGGCGCTTGGCGTGGCGACCACCAAGGAGGCCGCCTCGAGCTTCGCCAACGAGGTGGTGTTCCTGTACCTCGGGGGCTTCCTGCTCGCGGCCGCGCTCGAGCACTGGCATGCCCATCATCGCATCGCCCTCGGCGTCATCGGGCGCGTCGGGACGAGCTCGAGACGACTCGTGCTGGGCGTGATGCTCGCGACCGCGTTCGTGTCGATGTGGATCTCCAACACCGCGACGGCGGCCATGATGTATCCCATCGCGATGGCGATCGGCGCGCTCTTCGGCGATGGGGAGGCCGCGCGCAGCCAGCGCGTCGCGCTGCTCCTCGGCGTCGCCTTCGCCGCGAGCATCGGCGGCATGGGGACGTTGCTCGGGACGCCCCCGAACCTCATCCTCGCCGGCGCAGCGAAGGACCTCGCGGGAATCGACCTCGACTTCTTCACGTTCCTGCGCTACGGGCTGCCGATCACCTTGATCCTGCTCCCCGCCTGCTGGATCCTGCTCGTGTTCGTCTTCCACCGTGAGCGCGTCGAGCTCGGCGCGGACGGCCTCGCGATGCTCGCGAAGCGGCGGACCGACCTTGGTCGGCTCGAGGGCGGCGAGCGTCGCGTCATGTTCGTCTTCGCCGCGATGGCGCTGGCCTGGTTCTTCCGCGAGCCGAAGGAGATCGGATCGCTGCACATCGTCGGGCTCACCGCGCTCATGCCGAGCCTCACGGATGCCGGGATCGCGGTCATCGGCGGCATCACGCTCTTCCTGATCCCCGGACGGACGCGGGACCGCGGCGAACGACCGCTCCTCACATGGAAGGAGGCGCGCGAGATCCCGTGGGACGTGCTGCTCCTGTTCGGCGGCGGCCTTTCGCTCGCGGCGGGCATGGAGTCGAGCGGCCTGGCCGCGCGCATCGGGGTCTGGATGTCCGGCCTGCAGGGACTGCCGCTCCCGCTCGTGCTCATCGGCGTGGCGACCGCGACGGTGATCGTCTCGGAACTCGCCTCCAACGCGGCCACGGCATCGATGGGGATGCCGATCGCCGTGTCGCTGGCGCAGGCACTCGGCCAGCCACCGCTGATGGTGATGCTCGTCGTCGGACTGTCGGCGTCGGTCGGCTACGCCCTGCCCATGGCGACGCCGCCCAACGCCATCGTCTTCGGCAGCGGCGAACTCACGGTGCGGGACATGGCGCGTGCCGGGCTCGCGCTCGACGTCGTCGGCATCCTGGTCGTCGTGGGCGTCGTCCTCGCCGTCTTCTAGTCGCGCGCCTGACGGGATATCGTTCCGCCGTGCCACTCCGCGACTACTCCTTCATCGCCGACACCGATTCGCTCGAGGCGCTCCGCCGGCTGCGACGCGGGTGGGCCGGG
>JBGATT010000051.1:0-18094 GCA_044229035.1 Gemmatimonadaceae bacterium
GAGTTGAGCCCCACCATCGTCACCCCCGGCAGCGGCAGCTGCGGCTCGAGCTCGGGCGCGATCCACCTGCGGTAGGCGCCGAGCATCGGCGCGCCGAAGCCGAGGCCCACGGGCTTCCACCACCAGGCGACGTCGTGGTTCCCCGGCACCACCAGGAGCTTGGCGTGCGCGCGCACCGCGTCGCAGAAGGCGCGCGCGGCGCGGAACTGCCAGGAGCGATTGCGCTGCGTGAGGTCGCCGACGAGCGCGACCGCGTCGTACCGGCCCTCGGCGATGCGCTGCAGGACGGCCGCGTGGTACGCGGGGACCGCGTGCCGCCCGAAGTGGATGTCCGAGAGTTGGAGGATCCGCACGCGCGCGGGGCCGCTCAGCCGTCAGCCCTTGAGCCGCGCGATCACGGCATCGGTGTACTGGTCGGTGGTCGCGGTACCGCCCACGTCGCCGGTGACGGTCTTGTGTTCGCGGAGGGTGGCCTCGATCGCCGCGCGGATGCGGTTCGCGCGTTCCTGGTCGCCGATGTGGTCGAGGAGCTGGCAGGCGGCGAGCATCACGGCGGTGGGGTTCGCGATCCCCTTCCCCGCGATGTCCGGGGCGGTGCCATGCACGGCCTCGAAGATGCCGCAGGTGTAGCCGATGTTCGCGCCGGGCGTGAGGCCGAGCCCGCCCACGAGCCCCGACGTCAGGTCGGAGAGGATGTCGCCGAAGAGGTTCGTGGTGACGATGACATCGAACTTCTCCGGGCGCATCACGAGTTCCATCGCGCACGCATCGACGATCTTGTCGTCACTCGCCACGCGCCCCGCGTACTCGGCGGCGACCTTGCGGCCCATCTCGAGGAAGAGACCCTGCGAGTACTTGAGGATGTTGGCCTTGTGCACGACGGTCACGCGCTTGCGCCCGTGCTTCACCGCGTACTCGAAGGCGTAGCGGATGATGCGCTCCGCGCCGCTGCGCGTGATCACCGCGGTGGACTGCGCGACCGCGTGCGGGTCGTCCCCGACCTTCACGTACGCTTCGGCGCCGACGTACAGCCCTTCGGTGTTCTCGCGCACGAGGACGAGGTCCACGTGCTCGAAGCGGCCGCCGGTGAGGACGGTCTTGGCGGGGCGCAGGTTCGCGTAGAGGTCGAACTCCTTGCGGAGCGCCACGTTGATCGAGCGGAAGCCCTTCCCGACCGGCGTCTCCAGCGGGCCCTTGAGCGCGAGCTTGGTGCGCCGGACCGACTCGAGCGTCGCCTCGGGGAGCGGATCCCCGTGCGCCGCGACGGCGGCCTGCCCCGCGAGCTGGCGGTCCCAGGTGAACTCCGCGCCGGCGGCGTCGAGCACGCGCAGCGTGGCGTCGGTGATGGCGGGGCCGATGCCGTCGCCGGGGATGAGGGTGACTTCGCGAGCGGGGCTCATGAATGGATGAAGGCGGAAGGGGGAAGGCGGAACGGCGGCGGTCAGGGCTCGATGACGAGATTCGCGACGCGCGTCGCGATCTCCTCGACCATCCGGGCGCCGCCCGGGGCGAGGAGGTCGCCCGCCCAGACGAGGCTCCTGGCCCGAGTATCGACCAGCACGAGCCGGAGCACGACCTGCTCGCCCTGGGCGCGGAGGTCGAAGGGGATGAGGGCGTAGCGGGTGTCGCCGAGCGCCGTGAAGGGGCGGAGGTTGTCGGCGAGGACCTGCGGGATCGCGGCCCCGACCTTCATCTCCATGGTGCGGAGCCGCGCGACCCCGAGCGCATACGGATCGGTCGCATAGGTCGGATTCCGCTTGGCGATGCGGACCATGTCCGACGCATACGCCCATTTCCGCCCGAGCCCGCGCTCCTCGAGGATCGCCTGCAACGTGGAGTCGATCGCGAGCCGTGTGTTCGCCCAGGAAACGCTGCGGCTCCACCCGGCGGAGTCCGCATGCCAGCTCTGCACCGGCGCGACCGTCACCCGCAACGCCGTGAACGGCGCGAGGGGCAACCCCGGCGCCATCGGCTGCTGTTCCTGCGCCGCACCCACGCGCGAAGCGGACGCAAGCACCAGGATGGCAACAAGGAGATCTCGACGCAAACGCATCACCGGAAGAGGACCAGGCGACCCATCAGCGCAGCACCCCCCCGCATCGCTGTTGACTCACCACTCACGACTCACGACTCACCACGCCGTTAAGCTAACCCTCCGGGCATGCCGCCTCCATTCCCGACCCCTCCCGTATCCCCTCCGTAGTCCGTAGGTTCGTCCCGGTCCGCTCCCCCCAGCCCCTCTCGCTCATGTCCCGTTGGCTCTCGGCCCTCGTCTGGGCCGTCGTCTCGCTGGCCGGCGCCGCGGCGATCGGCTACCTCGCCGTCACGCGCGGCGAGACGATCAGCGCCGCCTGGCTGCTCGTGGCGGCCGTCTGCACCTACGCGGTCGGGTATCGCTTCTATTCGAAGATCATCGCCGCGAAGATCTTCGCGCTCGACGCGACGCGCGCGACCCCGGCCGAGCGGCTCGCCGACGGGCGCGACTTCGTGCCGACCAACAAGTGGATCGTGTTCGGGCACCACTTCGCGGCCATCGCCGGCCCCGGCCCGCTCGTCGGGCCCACGCTGGCGGCGCAGTTCGGCTTCCTCCCCGGGGCGCTCTGGATCATCGTCGGCGTGGTGCTGGGCGGCGCGGTGCAGGATTGCGTGATCCTCTGCTCGTCGGTGCGGCGGAACGGCAAGTCGCTCGGGCAGATGGCCAAGGAGGAGATCGGGCCGGTCGCCGGCTTCACCGCGCTCGTCGCGGTGCTCGGCATCATGATCATCCTCATCTCCGTGCTCGCGCTCATCGTCGTGAACGCGCTCAAGTCGTCGCCCTGGGGCACGGTGACGATCGGCCTCACGATCCCGATCGCGATGTTCATGGGGCTCTACCTCAAGTACCTGCGCCCCGGCCGGGTGCTCGAGGTGAGCGCGATCGGCATCGTGATGCTCATCCTCGCGCTCTACGTGGGGCGCTGGGTGGGCGAGCATCCGGCCTGGGCGCCGATCTTCACGCTCGACGGCGTGACGCTCGCATACGCGCTCATGGCCTACGGCTTCGCCGCCTCGGTGGTGCCGGTCTGGCTGCTCCTCGCCCCACGCGACTACCTCTCGGCGTTCGTGAAGATCGGCGTCGTCTTCGCGCTCGGGCTCGGCATCGTCCTCGTGCTCCCGCCGCTGCAGATGCCGGCGGTCACGCAGTTCATCGACGGCACCGGCCCGGTGTTCGCGGGGAAGGTGTTCCCGTTCGTCTTCATCACCATCGCCTGCGGCGCCATCTCCGGCTTCCACGCGCTGATCTCGTCGGGCACCACCCCGAAGATCCTCGAGAACGAGGCGGACGCGCGGTTCATCGGCTACGGCGCGATGCTCACCGAGTCGCTCGTCGCCACGATGGCGCTCATCGCCGCATGCGTGCTCACCCCGGGCGTCTACTTCGCGATCAACTCGCCCGCCGGCGTGATCGGCACCACCGCCGAGTCGGCGGCCGCCATGATCGCCACCTGGGGCTTCACCCTCGCGCCCGAGGAACTCACGCTCCTCGCGCAGCAGGTGCAGGAGAGCTCCCTGCTCTCGCGCACCGGCGGCGCCCCGTCGCTCGCGGTGGGGATGGCGAAGATCTTCGCCGACGTCCTCGGCGGCCCGGGCGCGATGGCGCTCTGGTACCACTTCGCCCTCATGTTCGAGGCGCTCTTCATCCTCACCACGCTCGACGCCGGCACCCGCGTGGGCCGCTTCATGCTGCAGGACCTCGGCAAGCACGTCTGGGAGCCGTTCGGGCGCGTCTCGTGGTATCCCGCGGTCGTGATGTCGAGCGGCCTCTTCGTCGCCTGCTGGGGCTACTTCCTCTACCAGGGCGTGACCGACCCGCTCGGCGGCATCAACTCGCTCTGGCCCCTCTTCGGGATCGCCAACCAGCTGCTCGCCACGGTCGCGCTCTGCGTGGGCACCACCGTGATCATCAAGATGGGCAAGGCGAAGTACGCCTGGATGACACTGCTCCCCATGGCATGGCTCGTGATCGTCACGATGACGGGCGGATGGATGAAGCTCTTCGACGCGAGCCCCAAGGTGGGCTTCCTCGCGCACGCCTCGTGGGTGCAGGGCCTGCTCGCCGAAGGGAAGCTCCCGCCCGGCGTCGCGGACGCGGCCGGCGCGGCGCGGCTGATCTTCAACGACCGGCTCGACGCGGCCGTCGCGGGCTTCTTCATGGTCTCGGTGATCATCATCCTCGCCGACTCCATCCGCGAGTGGGTGGCGGTGCTCGGCGGCAAGAAGCCGATGGTCTCCAGCGAGCACCCGTACACGGCGCGCGCGGCGGCGTGACCGGCGGATGACCGCCGCGTGAACCGCCTGCAGCGCGTGACGATCGCCCCGCCGCGCGAGGGGGGCGACCGCTACCCGTTCAGCGTGCCCGCGGTGCAGGCGACGGCGCAGCTGGAGTTCTCGACGGCGGTCACCTTCTTCGTCGGCGAGAACGGCTCGGGGAAGTCCACGCTGCTCGAAGGGCTCGCCGCGAAGCTGCGGCTGCCCACCGTGGGGTCGATGAGTACCGAGGAGGACGCGACCCTCCTCCACGCGCGGCAACTCGGCGCGGCGATGAAGCTCACCTGGGGACGCGCCGGCCGCGCCCACCGCGGCTTCTTCCTGCGCGCCGAGGACTTCTTCGGCTTCACGAAGTCCCTCGCGATGCAGCAGTCGGCCCTCCTGCGCGAGCGCGCGGAGATCGAGGTGGAGTACGCCGAGCGGAGCGCCGAGGCGAAGAAGCTGCGGCTCGGCCCGGTGGAGAGCTCGCTCGCGGCGATGCGCCGACGGTACGGCGAGGACTTCGATGCGCAGTCGCATGGCGAGGGCTTCCTCTCGCTCTTCAAGGCGCGCTTCGTGCCGGAAGGACTCTACCTGCTCGACGAACCCGAGGCCGCCCTCTCCCCCACGTCGCAACTCGCGCTGCTGGCGATGATGGCCGACATGGTGCGGGAGGGCGGGCAGTTCATCGTCGCCACGCACTCGCCCATCCTGCTCGCGTTGCCGGGGGCGACCATCTGGAGCTTCGACGAGCGTCCGCCGCGGGCGATCGCGTACGACGAGACCGAGCACGTGCGCGTGACGCGGGACTTCCTGAATGCCCCGGAGCGGTTCCTGCGGCATCTCTGATCCCGGAAACGCGTTCACCACAGAGAGCACAGAGGGCACAGAGAACGGCGGAGAACTGCGGACGGCAACGGCTTGGACCACAGGGGGCACAGGGGGCACAGGGACCGGCGGGAAACTGGGAGCGTGCCACTCCGCGTTCTCGCAGGCCCTCAATAGATCCTAAAGGTCGAGCAGCGCCCGCCAGCCCCCTGTGCCCCCTGTGGTGAAGCAGTTGCAGTTCTCCGCCGTTCTCTGTGCCCTCTGTGTCCTCTGTGGTGAACGCCGTTGGCCTCCGAGCGAACCCGTCGCCGCGCGCGTAGTTTCTGACCAGCCCCAACCCGACCTCCCATGCGCCGACTCGCCCTGCTCGCCCTCCTCGCCGCCGCGCCGATCTCCGCGCAGCAGGCCTTCGATCTCTCGGTCCGGAACATCATGCGCGGGCCGGAACTGTACGGCCGCGAGCCCGGCCAGGTCCGCTTCACCGCCGACGGCCAGTGGATCTACTTCCGCTGGCTCGCACCCGGCGCGGCGTGGAACGCCGAGCTCAAGCCGTACCGCGTCGCGGCGCGCGCGGGAGCGACACCGGAGATGGTGACCGATGCGCACATGGACTCGGTCGCCCCCATGCTCGCGACCGGCCGCCGCTCGCGGGACGGCCGCCTCGAGGTCCTCAGCGCCAACGGCGACCTCTGGCTCCGCACGCGCACCACCGCCGCCCGCGGCGCCACGAGCATCGCCCACCGTCGCATCACGCAGACCAACGGCGCCGAGTCCGACCCGAAGTTCTCGCTCGACGAGAAGCACATCCTCTTCGTGCGCGACAACAACGCGTACGCGTTCGAGATCGCCACGGGGCTCACGCGGCAGCTCACCGACCTCCGCAGCGGCACCGCGCCGCGCGACGCCGAGCGCCCCACCGGGCAGCGGGGCGCCCTCGCCGAGCAGCAGCGGTTCCTCTTCGAGGTGATCCGCGACGAGTTGCAGGCGGATTCCATCCAGCGCGCCAACCGACGCGCCGCCGAGTCGCGCGCGTTGCCGACCGTCTGGATCCCGCAGGCGGAACGCATCACCACCGTGAGCGTCTCGCCGGACGCCAAGAGCGCGATCCTCTCGACCTTCACGCCGGCCGCCGCGACCAAGGGGTCCGACGTGCCGGACTTCATCAACGCGGACGGCTACCCGCGCATGATCCCTGGCCGCACCAAGGTCGGCGATGCGCAGGCGACGCAGAAGGTCGGGCATCTCGACCTCGCCACCGGGAAGGTGACCTGGCTCAAGCTCGTGCCGGACTCCGGGTCGGCGGGTGGTGCACAGGTCGGCGACTGGAGCGACGACGGTCGGTTCGCCCTGGTCTTCGTCACCTCGTCCGACTTCAAGCACCGCTACCTCTGGTCGGTCGCGAGCGCGGGCGGCGCGATGCAGATGGTGGACCGCCTCCGCGATGAGGCGTGGGTGAACGGCCCCTGCTTCGGCTGCACCGGCTGGACGCCGGCCGGCAAGGCCTGGTTCGTCTCGGAGGAGAGCGGCTATTCGCACCTGTACGTCGCCAACGCGGACGGAACGGGCAAGCAGGCGCTCACGAGCGGTGCGTGGGAGGTGCTGCAGGTGGACCGCGCCGCGGACAACGTCCACTTCGAGATGGTCACGAGCGAACCGTCGCCGTTCACGCGGCAGGCGTACCGCATGGCGATGACCGGCGGCGCGCGCACACGGCTCACCAGCGGCGATGGCGGTCACGCGCCGGTGGTCTCGCCCGTGGACGCGAGCGTGATGGCGACCGTGTACTCCACGCCGAACACGCCGCCCGAGCTCTTCCTCGCGCGCGCGGGGCAGGCGCAGATGGCGCAGCTCACGACGAGCACCACCGCCGAGTTCCGCTCGTACGCGTGGAAGGTCCCACCCATCGTCATGCTCGACGGCGAGGACGGCACCAAGGTCCCGGCGCGGCTCTACGACCCGAAGGCCTTCGGCAAGGCGTCCAACGGCGCGGCGGTGATCTTCGTCCACGGCGCCGGCTACCTGCACAACGTCCACAACTGGTGGTCGACGTATTCGCGCGAGTACATGTTCCATCACCTGCTCGCCGAACGCGGCTACACGGTGCTCGACATCGACTACCGCGGCTCGGCCGGCTACGGGCGCGACTGGCGCACCGCGATCTACCGCTGGATGGGCGGCAAGGACCTCGACGACCAGGTGAGCGGCTCGAAGTATCTCACGAGCCAGTTCGGGATCCAGCCGGAGCGGATCGGCCTCTACGGCGGTTCGTACGGCGGCTTCATGACCCTCATGGCGCTCTTCACCAAGCCGCAGTACTTCGGCGCGGGCGCCGGCCTGCGCTCGGTCACCGACTGGGCGAGCTACAACCACGGCTACACGGGCCGGATCCTCAACCTGCCGCAGGACGACACGCTCTCGTACCGCCGTTCGTCGCCGATCTTCTTCGCCGAGGGACTCCAGGACCCGCTCCTCATCGCGCACGGGATGGTGGACACGAACGTGCAGTTCCAGGACGTCGTGCACCTCTCCCAGCGGCTCATCGAGCTCGGCAAGACGGACTGGGAGATGGCGGTCTACCCGGTGGAGGACCACGGCTTCGTGCGGCCGAGTTCGTGGACCGACGAGTACCGGCGCATCCTCGAGCTGTTCGACCGCACGATCGGGCCGAACGGGACGAAGGGGCGGCGGTGAGCGAGTGGTTCGCGCGACTCGCCGCGACGGTGCGGAGGATCATCGGGGCGCCGGACTACGGTGCCTACGTCGCGCATGTGCGCGCCTGCCACCCGGGGCGTGAGCCACTGTCGGAGCGCGAGTTCATCGAGGAACGGCTGGCAGCGCGATACGAGAAGCCCGGGTCACGGTGCTGCTGAGCCGGTCACGGGGGCGCGACGACTACCGTCGCGCCCCCGTCCACAACGCCACGATCCCGCACGACCCGCGCCCGCTCACCCGCACCAGCTCCGCCGGCGCATTCGCCGTGTTCGAGTAGATCTCGATCGCCATGATCGAGCGCCCGTCGACCACATCGTCGATGGAGACCTTCGCGGCCATGCTGTCACTGCCCGACTGCCGCGTCCCGTTCGGGTTGATCGACTGCGGCACCTCGGAGACCGCGACGTCCTGCGCCGTCCCGCGCACCAACTGCCCGTCGAGCACGATGTTCATCGGGCACCCGCCCCGCCCGACGATCACGAGCACGCGGGTGTTCCCGCCCGACAGGCTGTTCACGCGCGCATACCGCGACCCCGCGATCATCTGCGTCACCTTGGTGAACCCCTGCCGCTCGTCGAGTTGCTCGGGCGTGAGGAAGTCCGCGAGGATCGCGCCCTTCTGCACCCGATCCACCCGATCGTAGAAGCCGCGCTGGGAGAGCACCGTATTCGACGACGAGCCGGCGGCCGTGACCTCCACCGTCGAGAGCGTCGCCGCCACACGCGGCAACGTCACGCGGTACGCGCCGCCGTCACCGCGTGCGACCCAGCCGAAGTGCTCGCGATACCCGATGCGCCGCACGCGGAGATTGAGCGAGTCCGTCGCGCGCGTCCGGATGGTGACCACGCCCGAGTCGTTCGCGACCTGCGACGTCCCGCCCACCGGCGAGACGAGCGCGTACCCGACCGGCGCGCCCTGGTCGTCACGCACCTCCACTCGCGCCGTCTGCTGCGCGCCGATCACGCGCGCGTCGAGCGCGAGCACGACAAGCGCCAGCAGACCGAGCACCGACGTGCCAAGCACGACCCTCCGGACCGTCACTCCGATCATGCGCCCTCCCGTCCCGCACGCGGGACCATGAGCACGAAGAGCAGCGTCGCCGCCGCGGCGATGCCGGCCCCCATCACGAACGCGACCTCGGGACCGGAGCGCTCCCACACGAGCCCGAACACCACCGACGCGGGGAGTGCACCAAGCCCGAGGGCCGCGTTGAACCACCCGAACGCCGTCCCGCGACGCGCCGCCGGCACGAGGTCCGCCACGAGCGCCTTCTCCGTCCCCTCCGTCGCGCCGAAGTAGAGCCCGTACACGACGAACAGCGCCCACGCATGCCACTCCGCGCTCGACAGCGCGAAGCCGAGGTACACCGCCGCATACACCGCCCACCCGCCGAGGATCAGGGGCCGCCGCCCCAGCCGGTCCGACAGCGCGCCGCCCACCACGGTGCTCGACGACTTCACCACATGGAGCATCGCCCAGAGGATCGGGATCATCGCCGTCGCGACGCCCAGTTGCGACGCGCGGAGCAGCAGGAACGCGTCGGTCGAGGTGCTCAGCGTGAACACGAACAGCACGAAGAGGTAGCGCCAGAAGGTCCGGCCGAGCGGAGGAGCGTCCTGCGGCGCGACATCGGTCGCCGCACCGCCGCTGACGCCGCCCGCTCGCGCGTCGCCCGCCACGCGGACGGGCTTGGTCGCGGACGACTCCTTCACGAAGAGCGCGACCAGCAGCACCGAGATGAGCCCCGGCACCGCCGCCCAGAGGAAGAGCTCGCGGAGCTCGACCCACTCGAACGCCAGCAGTGCCCACGCGATCAGCGGCCCCGCCACCGCGCCCAGGCTGTCGGCGGCGCGATGCACGCCGTAGGCATACCCACGCTGCGACTGGAGCACGGAGTCGGCGATGAGCGCATCACGCGGCGCGGTCCGCACGCCCTTGCCGAACCGGTCCGTGAGCCGGATCGCGAGCACCTGCCCCGTCCCCTGCGCGAGCCCGGTCAAGGGACGCGACACCGCGGCGATCAGGTACCCGAACAGCACCAGCGGCTTCCGCTTCCGGATCCGGTCGGAGTACCACCCGGCGGGAAGCCGCAACAGCGAACTCACGCTCTCGGCCAACCCCTCGATCACCCCGAGCGCGGCCGCCGACGTGCCGAGGACGGTCGAGAGGAAGAGCGGCAGCAGCGGATAGATCATCTCGCTCGCCACGTCGGTGAAGAAGCTCACCGTCGCGAGCACGCGCACGTTGCGGGCGAGCGGCGGTCGCCCCGGCTCGGTCACGGGAGCACGACGCCTGCGCCGGGCCGCAGCACGAGCCAGTCGGCCTTCGTCGCGCGGCCGGGGAAGGTCGCCGCGTACGAACGCTTCCACGCCTCGCGCACCTCCTCGGCGCGCGCGGTGTCCACCGCCGCCCAGACCGCCCCGCCGAAGCCCGCCCCGAACGCCGACGCCGCATGCGCTCCGGCCGCCATCGCCGACCGCGCGAGGAAGCTCGTCTCGGGGATCTGGTTGCGCAGCGCCGTCTCGGCGCGCTGCTGCGACTCCACCGCGAGCCGCCCGAGCCAGGCACCGTCGGCGCTCGCGAAGGCGCGCAGCGCCTCGGGGACGATCCGCTCCGTCTCGGCGCGGAACTGTTCGATGCGCGCGAGGAACCAGGGCGCGTCCGACGCGTTGCGCGCGAGCGCGGTGAGCCGCTCCGGCGCGTCGGGCGAGGAGTGCAGCGCGCTCCCGAGCGACTGGTCGAGCCGGCCGGTGCCCGCGTTCCAGAGCGCGAGGAGATGGCGCACCGTGTCGGACGCGCGATTGTAGTCGTCGCGCGCGCCGCCGGTCTTGGTCGCGCGCACGCCGCTCACGCCGACGATGAGGCTCCAGTGCGCCGGGAACGGCGCGCGACCGACCACCCCGGCCGGGAGGTAGCGGTACGCCCCGACCGCATCGGCCTGGTTGCACACGATGGCGATGTGGTCCTGTGCGCCCCCGCGCGTGCCCACCCCCACGTCGCCGGCGAACGGCCCCCACGGGCCCCCACCCTCGATCGCCGCGCAGTACTCGGCGAACGCCAGCGGGTCGGCGAGATGGTCCTTCCAGGCGCGTCGCTCGGCGAGGCGGTTCACGTCCGCGACGGCGGCGGCGAGCATCACCACGAAGGCGCTCGAACTCGACAGCCCCGACGAGCGCGGCAGGTCGCTCGAGGTCCGCACGCGGAGGCCGACCTTCAGCGGAGCGAAATCGCGTGCCATCCGGCGGGCCACGGCCGAGACGTACGTGCCGCCATGCGCACCGCCCGCGCGCGCATCACGCCGCAACGGAAGTCGCGCGCGACGGCCGGTCTGCAGGTCCTCCACCTCGAGCACCGGCTTGTCCAGCGGTTCGTACTCGGCGGTGATCCCCGCGCCCACCGCGCAGGTGAGCGACGGCCCGCCCCCGTAGTCCACGTGCTTGCCGAAGAGCTCGATGCGGCCCGGCACGAAGAGGGTGCGCGTGCCCTCGCTCATGGGCGCGGGACGCGGCCCGCGAGCCGCGATTCCATCGACGCGACGTCGCTGCGTCGCGAGAGGTCGAGCACCGGGAGCCGTTGGCGGACGGCGCGGAACCGCACGCCGCGCCCGATCGCCGCCCGCACCGCATCGGTGAGCTCGAGTTCGCCCCGCACCGAGGGCGTGAGGGCGGCGCAGTCGTCGAAGATCGATGATTCGAAGCGGAAGAGGTTCATCGACACCCAGTGGTCCCGCGCCCGCGCGAGCGGATGGTCGGCCGCCGGCTTCTCCACGAGATCCCGCAACGTGTCGTCGCCGGCGAGGTCGAGCAGCGCGAACGCCATCACGCGCGCCGGTTCGATGTTGCCCAGCGTCGCGAGCGCCGCCGCCTCGTACGCGATGAGCCCTGGCCCGTCGAGCGCGACCAGCGCGGCGATCGACTCCACCGGGTAGAGGTTGTCTGCGTTGCACATCAGGAAGTGCGCGCGCCCCTCGGCGTCGTGCGGTCCGATCGCATCGACCACCTCCCGCGCCGCGTGGAGCGCGTCGGCGGTGCCGCGCGGCTCCAGCTGCACCGCGAAGTGCACGCGCAGCCGCGTGGGACGGGCCTCGCCGAGGTAGCGGCCGCGGAGCGCGGTCTCCCGCGGCGCGACCACGAAGACGACATCGGTGATGCCGCCGTCGGCGAGGGCGGAGAGCACATGGTCGAGCAGGGGGAATCCCCCCACCGGCATGAGCCCCTTCGCGCCCGCGGCCGCGGCCGCGCGCTGTTCCTCGGTGAGCGGCGCGCCGTCATCGGCGCGCATGCGCGTGCCGAGGCCGCGCGCGAGGATCACCGCGGTGGTCGCGCGCGTCAGGCCTTCGGCTTGGCCCATTCGCCGCGCGTGAAGTCGGGGAACTTCATCGGCGCCGATCCCTTGGCGACCGACATCTGGCTGAGCGGCATCGGCGCGCTCCAGCTCGCGGCATCATAGACGTCGTAATCCGGCACGATCCCCTCGCGCATGCACTCCACCAGGCGGTAGGCCATGATGAAGTCCATGCCGCCGTGGCCGCCCTTCTTGCGCGCGAGCTCGCCCACGCGCGTCCAGAGCGGATGTTCGTGCGTCTTCTTCCACTCGTCGATGCCGGTGAAGCGCTCGCCGCCCTGCTGCCCTTCCACGTAGATGCGCGCCGGGTAGTCCTCGAAGACGCCCTTGGTGCCCTGCACCCCGTTGAGTCGCGAGTACGGACGCGGGTTGGAGACGTCGTGCTGGAGGAGGATATTGCGGCCCTTGGAGGTCATGATCAGCGACGAGTTGAGGTCGCCGGTCACGTAGCGCTCGCTCCACTTCGGGTTCGACCGGTCGGCCACCGTCGCCTCGCGATGCAGCGAGAGCCCGCGCTCCGGCGTGCTCATGGAGACGAGATAGGTCATGCGGTCGCCGGCGTTGAGGTCCATGTACCACGCCACCGGCCCGAGGCCGTGCGTCGGGTACAGGTTGCCGTTCATCCGCGTGTGCCAGCCGCGGCGCCAGAGCCCTTCGTCGCGATCCTCGAACAGGATGTGGCGCAGGTCGTGCAGGTACGCCGCCGACCCGTACAGCACCTCGCCGAGGACGCCGTCGTGGACGAGGCGGTTCACCATCATCTCGTTGTAGCCGTAGTTGCAGTTCTCGAGCTGCAGGCAGTGGCGCTGCGCCTGCTCCGAGGCGTCCACGAGGGCCCAGAGGTCCCGGAGGGTCGAACCCACCGGGCACTCGGCGCCGCAATGCTTGCCGTTCCGGAGTGCGGCGAGGAGGACCGGCACATGCCATTCCCAGGGCGTGGCCGTGTAGACGAAGTCGATGTCGTCGCGCGCCACGAGGCGCT
This sequence comes from Gemmatimonadaceae bacterium, assembly GCA_044229035.1. Classification (GTDB taxonomy): domain Bacteria; phylum Gemmatimonadota; class Gemmatimonadetes; order Gemmatimonadales; family Gemmatimonadaceae; genus Pseudogemmatithrix. The sequence continues at coordinate 13,154 of JBGATT010000051.1, forward strand.
CGAAGTCGCGCTCTCCGTTGGTGTACACGGCGGGAGCCGCCTGACCGGCGTCGGTGCACATCTTCACCGCGCGCGCGGCCTTGTCGGCCACCGTGTCGGCGACGGCGACGATGCGCACGTTGTCGATCGCGAGCAGCTCCGAGAGGACGCTCCGGCCGCGGAGTCCCGTGCCCACGATGCCGATGCGGACCGTCTCGTGCCGCGCGAAGGGGACGCCCTTCATGGTCCGCGCGAAGTTGGTCCGTGCCGGCGCCGCGTCCGGCACGTCCGCGGCCGTGATGTCCTCGGCGATGGCCGGGAGGGGCGAGAGCGCGCTGGCGCCGGTGATCGCGGCACCGGTGAGGAGCGCCTGCTTGAGCAGGTCGCGACGGTTCAGGGAGGAGTCGGTCATGCGGGAAAGATGCCGTGGTCGCACCCGTCCCGCGAGACGGACCGCTCAGTCCGGCGCGGTGCGGAAGGTCAGCTCCACGCGGCGATTGCGCGCCCGCGCCGCATCACTGCGCCCGGTCACGGCGGGACGCTCAGCGCCATAGCCGTGGACGATGAGCCGCTCCCCCGGGATGCCGCGCCCCATCAGGTAGGTCCGCACCCGGTACGCGCGGGCGAGCGACAGCGCGAAGTTGGACTCCCCGAACCCGACGTCGTCCGCGTGCCCATCGACGTCGATGGTGTAGCCGGTGCGCCCCTCGAGCTCGCGGGCCACGCGATCGAGCCGCTGGATCGCGTCGGCGTCGAGATTCGTCATCGCGGTCTCGAAGTACACCGCGTCGAGCCGGATCGCCGCGGCCCCGCTCGGGGTGACCGCGGTGACATCGGCGACGGTCGGCGGCGGTGCGACCTCGGCGGTCGGCTCGGCGCAGGACGGCAGGAGGTCGAGGAGGACGGGCAGCTGCCAGGTGAGCTCCACGCGGCGGTTGCGCTGGCGGCCGGCCGAGGTCGCGTTGGTGTCACGCGGACGGGCCTCGCCGTACCCCACCGCGGTGATCCGCGTGGAATCGACGCCCTTGGCGATGAGGTAGGCGCGCACCGCGCGCGCGCGCGCCGCCGAGAGCTGCCGGTTGTAGTCGTCCTCGCCCATGAAGTCGGTGTGGCCGCTCACTTCGACCGGGATCGTCGGCCGCCGCTGCAGCTCGACGACGACGCTGTCGAGGATCTCGCGGGAGCGCGGCCGCAACGCCGAGCGGTCGATCGCGAACTCGAGACCCTCGAGGACCGTCTGCGTCTGCGGCGTCGGCTCGGGGCAGCCGCTGGCATCGACCATCCTGCCGGCCGGCGTGTTGGGGCAGCAGTCCATCGCGTCCGGGACGCCGTCGCCATCGCGATCGGGGATGACCTCGGGCGCGGGGAGCGGCACGACCGGCGTGACCGGCACTGGCGGGGGCGCCACGCGGAGCACGCTGTCCACGAACGCCTCGAGCGACGTCGCCCGCCGCTCGTGCGGCTCCGCGCTGCACGCGGCGCCCTCGGCCGCATCGTGGCCAGCGCGCACGAGCTCGATCTCGAGCTGCGCGACCTCCTCCGCGACGAGCTCGAAGCGCGGGTGCGCCTTGAACCGCTGGACCTCGTCCCACAGGTCGGGCCGGACCTTCCGCGTCCCCGAGATGAGCGGCGTGGTGGCCTCCACCGCCTGCGGTCGCGAGAGGACGAGCACGCCGAGGAGCCGCGACGCCTGCGCGACGCTCTCCTCGATCACGGGGCCGCGGTCGTTCGCCCAGTACTCCTCGCGCGCGAAGGCGAGCCAGGCGTTCGCCTTGGCCGTGAGGTACCGGCGCGCCGGATCGCGCGACGGGGTCGCGGCGACCACATCCAGCCGCTGCTGCCAGGCGCGGAGCAGCGCGAGGTCCCCGGCGATGGCCTCGTCGGTGATCCGCGCCGCCGACGTGCTGAGCCCCGACGGCCCGGTCGCGGCCGGCGTGCACGCCAGGGCCAGCCCGACCAGCGCGAATGCGCCGAGCAGGCGGGACCGACGGGGCACGACGGCGAAACGCATCACGGGCGGGGCGAGGGGACGGGGGCGGCGGCCGGGACCGGTGCCGGAGTCGGCGTCGGTGCCCCGAAGATATCCTCGGCGAACTTCCAGCCAAGGTCGATGTAGAGCCCGCGCTGCGTGCTGTTGGCGTCGGTGAGCCCCGCCGACTGCACCCCGAAGAAGTTCGCGCCGACCGCGAGCCGCATGTTGCGCGCGAGGCGCCGGCCGAGCTCGGCGCCCAGGCCGTACTCGCGGTCGTCGATGCTCCCGGTGAAGAGCGCGCGCCCGATCAGCGCGGCGTCCCAATCCTTGGAGAGGTCCACGAGGCCGCGCGCGCTCAGCAGCTGCGCGTTCTGGCGCGAGCCGATCCCGCCGAGCACGTCGCGACCGAACTTGGTCGCGTACTGGCCGGTGACGGTCACGTTCGACCGCAGGCGGACGTTCGCGTGCGCCGAGAGGATGTGCGCGCGGCTGAGGGAGGCCGTGAGCCCCGTCGGCGTGCTCTCCTCGTACCGGTACTCGTAGCGCGCGAGCGCGTTCCAGCGGTCGGTGTCGGTCTGGCGGAAGGCGACGCCCAGCTGGCTGCGGCTCTGGACCTGCTGGTCGGCGACGACGCTGTAGAGCGAGCGCCCGAGCAGGGTCAGGTCACGGCTGACCTTGCGCGCGTAACCGACCGTGCCGAGCCAGCTGTCGCCGCCGGTGGCATCGCGGAACTCGAGGCGCGCGGTGCCGCGCCAGAGCGGGTTGCGGGTGTACTCCACGCCGCCGGTGACCGCCGTGGCCTCCTCGCCCGTCCCCTTCAGGCGCTCCACGCGCTCGAAGGAGGAGTTGAGGACGAAGCCCTGCGCGACGGTCCAGCGGTTCCGGAGCCCGATCGCCGCCTCGGCGTCACGCCCCGCGAAGGCATCGCGCGCGCGATACTCCGTGAAGGCCTGGTTGCCGACGAGGTAGTCGGTGTCGATGCCGAACACCGTCTGCGCCGTGCCCTGCGCGCCGTTGAGCGCGTACGGACCGGCGAAGGACGAGAGGAACTCGTGGCGGCCGTAGAGGCGCGTCCGCTTGGCGACGAGCAGGTCGGCCCCGAGCGCGGCGCGACGCTGGTCGGCCTCCTGGATGTCCTGCTCGAACTCGCCCCACACCGAGGCGCGGCGTTCCTTCGCGATCTCGGCGGTGATGCGGGTGCGGAGCGCATTGGTCGCGTTGGGCGTGGCACCGAGCGTGGCGGCAGTGGTCGGCGTGGTCGTCTCCGACGCATGGCGGAAGCCGGCCTCCACGCGGAGACGCTGGTAGAAGGCGCGCTCGACGCCGAGCATGACGCCGTCACGACGCCCGCCGGTCACATTGTCCGCCGTGCGGAGCGCCTCGGCCATCACGCGCGTGCGCGGGTCGAGCGTGTACGTCCCGCGCCCGCCGAGTTCGGTACGGCCGCCCTGGAAGGTGGAGGAGAGGTTGGCGAAGGCGGAGTCGGAGCGACCGGCGAAGACGCGCGCCTCGACGCGCGTCGAGCGATGGCGCAGCTCCAGGCGCGACGCCCCGCCGCGCACCAGGCTGTCGCCGTCGGTCTGCGCCGCCTCGGCGAGCAGGAAGGTCCCCTCGGCCAGCTGCACCGTGGCGGTGAGGCCGAGCAGCGAACGGGCGTTGCCCGGCGCGGCATCGCGCACGACCGTGCCGCCCAGTTCGATTCGCTGGGTGACGCGGGTCTGGCCGGAGACGCCGGCCTGCCAGTACGCCTCCCCGCCCTGCTCCACCTCATAGATGACGCGGATCGAGACGGGATTGAGGTCGGCATCGAGGCTCGGCACCGGGCGGCGGAAGATGATCCGGCCGGTGAACGGCTCGAGCGTGTAGTCACTGAATCGCTGCTGCGGTTCGGTGCGAACGACGAGGCTCGGCTGGTTGCGGTCGCGCGTGATGATCTCCACGCGCTCGGTGTTGAGGCGCACGTCGCGCCGCCGGAGCGTGTACGGGCCCGAGATGCCGAGTCCGCGCAGCTCATCCACGACCTGCGCGAGGCGACCCTGGCTCGCGAACACATCGAGCACGCCGCGGCTCCCCTCGAGGTGCTGGCGGGCGCCGGTCAGGGTGCGGTCGTACGCGCTGAGCACGCGGCCGTCGAGCGCCGACGGCGTGGAGAAGTCGCCGTAGAGGAAGTAGCTGCGGTCCTTGTCCACGCGGACGTAGAAGCGACCCGCCGACTGCGCGTCGAACTCGCGCACCGAGGCGTCGCCATACACCGGATAGAACTCGTCCGGCCGGATGTCACGCTTGAGGCGCTCGTACTCCTCGCGCTCGGAGTCGAAGGCGAGCGTGAGCAGGTAGTCGCCCTTCACCTTCCCGCGGAGGTAGAGGGCGCCGCGCGCCCCGGCGCGGAGATCGCCATCGGCGCTCGCGACGGCGACGTCGCGGAGGACCTCCTCGAAGCCGTCCTCCGAGCGGGCGGGCGCGAGGGCGCCGGTGGAGAGCGACCGGAGCGAGAGGCGTGCCTGCACGACGCCGGTCGCGAGCAAGGCCTGCTCGGCGGCGGCGAAGTAGATGTGCTGCGTGGTCTGGAGCGCGTCGCTGGTGATGCGCACCTCGCCCTCGCCGGCCTGCGTGGGCGCGGCCAGCTGGAACACCGCCCCGCTGTCGCCGATGGTGGTCTGCACCCCCGGCTCCGACGGATCGAGGTCCTCCACGAGCCAGCGGCCGAGCGAGGTCTCGAGCGTGACCGGTCCCGGCGCGGCCACCCGCGTGCCGCGGGCATCGACCACGCGCACGACCACCGGCACCACGCTCACGCCGTCGGCGGGGAGCGCGACCTGGGGCAAGCGCACATCCAGGCGGTGCCCGTTGGCCGGCGCGGTCGCGCGCGACGAGTCGGGGCGCAGGAGGAAGGTCTGCAGTCCGTCGCCGAGGGTGCGGACGCCGGTCGCGAGCAGCGGACGGTAGGCGCTACGCACCGAGTCCGTGCCCGCGATCGCGCCGGCCACGAC
>JBGATT010000052.1:0-17931 GCA_044229035.1 Gemmatimonadaceae bacterium
GCGGCATCCTGCGCGACGTCTTCACCATGGGCGCGCGGCCCATCGCGATGCTCAACTCGCTGCGGTTCGGGTCGCTCGAGACGCCGCGGGTGCGCTACCTCGTCGCCGGCGTCGTCAAGGGCATCGGGGACTACGGCAACTGCGTGGGCATCCCCACCGTCGCCGGCGACGTGATGTTCGATGCCGCCTACGAGGGGAATCCGCTCGTCAACGCGATGTGCGTCGGCGTGATGAAGGTCGAGGAGCTCATCACCGCGAAGGCCGAGGGCATCGGGAACCCGGTGATCGCCGTCGGCGCGCGCACCGGGCGCGACGGCATCCATGGCGCCTCCTTCGCCTCGGAGGATCTCTCCGAGGAGAACGAAGCCAAGCGCCCGCGCGTGCAGGTGGGCGACCCGTTCACCGAGAAGCTGCTCCTCGAGGCCTCGCTCGAGCTCATCCGCTCGGGCCACATCGTCGCCATCCAGGACATGGGCGCCGCGGGCCTCACCTCGTCGTCGGCCGAGATGGCCGAGCGCGGCGAGGTCGGCGTCACGATCGACACGAAGAAGGTCCCCGTCCGCGAGACCGGGATGACGCCGTACGAGATCCTCCTGAGCGAGTCGCAGGAACGGATGCTCGTCGTCGCGAAGCAGGGGCACGAGGAGGAGGTCCGGAAGATCCTCTTCAAGTGGGATCTCACCGCCGAGGTCATCGGCGAGGTGATCGCCGAACCCGTGTATCGCGTCACCGAAGGGGAGCACGTGGTCGCGGAGTTCCCCGGCACGCGGCTCGTCACCGACTGTCCGCAATACCATCCCGAAGCGAAGGAGTCGGCCGAGGCCGTCGCCCGTCGCGCGCGGGACGTGCACGCGATCGCGCCGCTCCCCAGCGAGGCCGATCCCTCGTGGACGCTCGAGCGCCTGCTCCAGGCGCCGACGATCGCCAGCAAGCACTGGATCCACCGGCAGTACGACTCCACGGTCCGCACGAACACCGTTGCCGGCCCCGGCCATGCCGACGCGGCCGTCATCCGTATCCGCGGAACGAACAAGGCGATCGCGCTCAAGACCGACTGCAACGGGCGCTATGTCTTCCTCGACCCGCGCGTGGGTGGCCGCATCGCCGTCGCCGAGGCGGCGCGCAACGTGGCCTGCACCGGCGCCACCCCCAAGGCGATCACCAACTGCCTCAACTTCGGGAATCCCAAGCGACCCGAGGTGTTCTTCCAGTTCCGCGAGGCGGTGTACGGGATGGGCGACGCCTGTCGCGTGCTCGACACACCGGTCACCGGCGGCAACGTCTCGCTGTACAACGAGAACCCGCAGGGCGCGGTCTATCCCACGCCCACCATCGGCATGGTCGGACTGCTCGACGATGCGTCGCACGCCACGCGCATGAACTTCACCACGCCGGGTGATGCGATCGTGCTCCTCGGCGAGAACACCGACGAGATCGGCGGGTCGGAGTACCTCGCGTGGGTGCACGGCGTCGTCGCCGGCGCGCCGCCCGCGTGCGACCTCGAGGGAGAGAAGCGCCTCATCGCGGCCCTGCTCGAATCGATCCGCGCCGGCCTCGTCCGCTCGGCGCATGACTGCTCCGAGGGCGGCCTCGCGGTCGCGCTCGCCGAGTGCTGCATGTCCGATCGCGAGCAACCGACCGGCGCCACCGTCGACCTCGGCTCGTGGAGCGGGCTCGCCCCGCGCGCGTTGCTCTTCGGCGAGGCGCAGGGGCGCGTCGTCGTCTCCACCGCGCATGTCGATCGCGTCCTGGCCGTCGCCAAGGCCCACGGTGTGCCGGCGCGGGTGATCGGCGCCGTCACCGCGTCGAGCACCGGACTGGACATCACGTTCGGCAGCACGAAGCTCGCACTCTCCGCGGCGCGGATGATCGACGCCTACCACGAAGCCCTGCCCCGCGCCATGTCCCGCGCGGCGGCCGAGGCCGTGGAACACGACCCCGCCCTCGACGGAGGACCGGCCTGATGTGTGGCATCTTCGGCATCAGCGGGCATCCCAGTGCGGCGGCGATGACGCACCTCGGGCTCTATTCCCTCCAGCACCGTGGCCAGGAATCGGCCGGGATCGTCTCGACCAACCTCGACGGCGAGGTGCACGGCATCCGCGCGATGGGGCTGGTCTCGGACCAGTTCTCCGCGGACAAGATGAAGGAGCTCACGGGCCCGGTGGCCCTGGGGCACACGCGCTACAGCACCGCCGGCTCCAGCACCATCGAGAACGCGCAGCCGGCGATGGTCCGGTTCAAGGGCGGGCACATCGTGCTCGCGCACAACGGCAACCTCACGAACGCGACGGAGATCCGGCACGCCCTCGAGGACGAAGGGTCGATCTTCAGCTCGACGATGGACTCGGAGGTGATCGTCCATCGCCTCGCCAAGTCGAAGGCGGCGAGGCCGGAGGAGAAGCTCGCCGAGGCGCTCGACGGCGTCGAGGGTGCGTACTCCCTGCTCGTGATGATCGGGGAGACCCTCGTCGCGGCGCGCGACCCGTACGGGTGGCGCCCGCTGGTGATGGGCCAGATCGGTGACGCGGTGGTCTTCGCCTCCGAGACCTGCGCGCTCGACATCTGCGGCGCGACGGTCGTCCGGGAGATCCAGCCGGGCGAGATCGTGGCGGTCGAGCCCCAGGGGACGCTGCGGACGCTCCAGCGGAAGGCGGCACCGAACTTGCACCGTTGCGTCTTCGAGTACGTCTATTTCGCGCGTCCCGACTCACGGGTCTTCGGCGGTTCCGTGGACCGGGCGCGACGGGCGCTCGGTCGTCAGTTGGCGAAGGAGCATCCGGCTCCCACAGCGGACTTCGTCTTCTCGGTCCCCGATTCGTCCAACTCCGCCGCGCTCGGGTTCGCCGAGCAGAGCGGGATCCCGCTGGAACTGGCGCTCATCCGCAACCACTACGTGGGACGGACGTTCATCCAGCCCACGCAGAGCGGGCGCGATGCGAAGGTGAAGGTGAAGTACAACGCGGTCCGCGAGATCCTCGAAGGGAAGTCCGTGGTGATGGTCGATGATTCCATCGTTCGCGGCACGACCACCAAGGGACTCGTGAGCCTCATCCGCGCGGCCGGTGCGCGGGAAGTGCACATGCGGGTCTCGTCCCCCCCGATCACGGGACCCTGCTACTACGGCATCGACACACCCGACCGCGAGCAGTTGATCGCGGCGAACAACAGTGTGGCGGAGATCGCCCGGAAGATCGGGGTGGACTCGCTTGGCTACATCTCGCTCGACGGGATGCTGCAGGCGGTCCCCAACGGACCTGACGGCTTCTGCCATGCGTGCTTCAGCGGGCAGTATCCCACCAAGCCGCCGTCCGTCCCGGAGAAGCTCCGGCTCGGCTAGGCGGCCAGGCGCCCCCCGGGGCGCGGAGGCTCCAGCGTGACGCAGTCCGTCTTCTTCTTCGGGAACGGCAAGGCCGAGGCCACCAAGGACGATCGCGACCTCCTCGGGGGCAAGGGCGCGAACCTCGCCGAGATGACGAATCTCGGCGTGCCCGTCCCGCCCGGGTTCACCATGGCGTGCAATCTCTGCGACGCGTACCTCGCCAAGGGGACCATCCCGGCGGGACTCGTCGACGAGGTCGAGCGCGCGCTGACGCGCCTCGAAGCCGCCGCCGGGAAGCGATTCGGCGATGCGACCAATCCCCTGCTGGTCTCCGTGCGTTCCGGCGCGCGCGTCTCCATGCCGGGGATGATGGAGACCATCCTGAACCTCGGACTCAACGACGAGACGGTCGCCGGACTCGCCAAGCTCTCGGGGAGCCCCCGCTTCGCATACGACTCGTATCGGCGTCTCCTCCAGATGTACGGGGACGTGGTGCTGGGCGTGCCGATGCACGACTTCGAGCACCTGCTCGCCGCCAAGCGCCTGACCACGGGCGCGAAGACCGACGCGGAGCTCCCCGCCGAGGTGCTGCAGGCGCTCGTGCTCGAGTACCAGCAACTGATCAAGAGCGTCACCGGCAAGCCGTTCCCGCACGACCCGCGCGAACAGCTGTGGGGCGCGACCGAAGCGGTGTGGAAGTCGTGGACGCTCAAGAAGGCTGTGGACTACCGCCGCGTGAATGCCATCGCCGAGACGCCCGGCACGGCCGTGAACATCGTCGCGATGGTGTTCGGCAACCTCGGGGACGATTCGGGGACCGGCGTCGCGTTCACGCGCGACCCGAGCACCGGCGAGAAGCTGTTCTACGGCGAGTTCCTCGTGAACGCGCAGGGCGAGGACGTGGTCGCCGGCATCCGCACGCCGCAGCCGATCACCGAGATGGCGCGTGTGCTCCCCGACGCGTACGGCGACCTGCTGCGCACGCAATCGCTCCTCGAGCGGCACTTCCGGGACATGCAGGACCTCGAGTTCACCGTCGAGCGCGGGAAGCTCTATCTCCTGCAGACGCGCATCGGCAAGCGCACTGCCGCCGCCGCGGTGCGCATCGCGCGCGACCTCGTCAACGAGGGCCTCATCTCGCGTCCCGAGGCGCTCCAGCGCGTGCCGGCATCGCAACTCGACCAGTTGCTGCACCCGGTGATCGACCGCACCGGCCAGGGCGACGCGATCTGCGTGGGCCTTCCGGCGAGCCCGGGTGCGGCCAGCGGCATCGCCGTCTTCGACGCCGACGCGGCGGAATCTCGCGCCGCGCGCGGCGACGCCGTGGTCCTCGTGCGCGACGAGACGACACCGGAGGACTTCCACGGGATCGTCGCCGCCCGCGCGGTGCTGACCGCGCGTGGCGGCATGACCTCCCACGCGGCGGTCGTCGCGCGCGGGATGGGCAAGTGCGCCGTCGTCGGGTGCGGCGCCATCCGCGTCGACTCCACGCACCGCCGTTTCAAGGTCGGCGACGTCGAGGTCAACGAGGGCGACTGGATCACGCTCGATGGCGGCACCGGCGAGGTCTTCCTCGGGGACCTGCCGACGATGCCGTCCGAGGTGATGCAGGTGAACGCCGGCACTCTCTCACAGGAGGACGCCCCGGTCTATCGGGGCTTCGCCGAGCTCCTCGGCTGGGCGGACGCGCGGCGCCGGCTCAAGGTGCGCGCCAACGCCGACACGCCGCACGATGCGCGCGTCGCGCGAGGCTTCGGCGCCGAGGGCATCGGGCTCTGCCGCACCGAGCACATGTTCTTCGACGGGGATCGCATCCACTCGATGCGCGAGATGATCGTCGCGCACGACGAGGGCGGTCGCCGCCGGGCGCTCGCCAAGCTCCTGCCCATGCAGCGTGCCGACTTCGAAGGGATCTTCGAGGCGATGGACGGCTATCCCGTCACGATCCGCCTGCTAGACCCGCCGCTGCACGAGTTCCTCCCGCACGGCGGCGAGGAGGCCAAGCTCCTCGCCCGCCGAGTCGGCGTGACGCGGCGCGAGCTCATGCGCGTCGTCGAGGCGCTGCGCGAGTCGAACCCCATGCTCGGGCATCGCGGCTGCCGCCTGGGGGTCACCTACCCCGAGATCACCGAGATGCAGGCGAGGGCGATCTTCGAGGCGGCGACGGCGATGGCGCGCCGCGGCGTGATCGTGCAGCCCGAAGTGATGATCCCGCTGGTCAGCACCGTGAACGAGTTCCGGCACCAGCGCCTGATCGTCGATCGCGTCGCCGCGCAGGTCGCGAAGGAGACCGGCACGACGGTGAAGTACCTCGTCGGCACGATGATCGAACTGCCGCGCGCGGCGCTGACCGCGCGCCAGATCGCCGCCGAGGCCGAGTTCTTCTCGTTCGGCACGAACGACCTCACGCAGACGACGCTCGGCCTGAGCCGCGACGATGCGGGGCGGTTCCTCCCGCTGTACGTCGAGCGCGGCATCTACAAGGACGATCCGTTCCAGGTCCTCGACGTCGAGGGCGTCGGGCGGTTGATCGAACTCGCCACCACGGAAGGTCGGGCGTCGCGACCGGCGCTCAAGGTCGGGATCTGCGGCGAGCATGGCGGCGAGCCGCGCTCGGTCGCGTTCTGCCACGGCGTCGGGCTCGACTACGTCAGCTGCTCTCCCTTCCGCGTGCCGATCGCGCGGCTGGCGGCGGCGCAGGCGGTGAAGGGATGATCTCCCGAGCGTTCCGCTTCTGGACCGTGGGCCTGCTCGTCGCGCTCGTCGCGCGCGCGGGCGCGGCCCAGTCCCCGCGACCGGAGGATGTCGCGACCATCGACGGAATCATCCGGGCGTACTACGAGGTCGTCTCGGGGCCGGCCGGCACAGCGCCCGATACCGCGCGCGACCGGAGCCTGCATCATCCCAAGGCGTGGGTCGCGATCGCCAGCGCGAGCGCCGCGAACGGTCCGACCGTTCGGGTGATCCCCCTCGCCGAGTACCACGGCGCCAATCGCCCGCGCGCCGAGGGGTTCTGGGAATGGGAGACGGCCCGCGAAGTGCGGCGCTCCGGGAACATGGTCCATGTGTGGAGCTCCTACGCCTCGGCGAGGACCCCCGGCGGCGAACCCTTCGCGCGCGGCGTCAACAGCATCACGCTGTTCCATGACGGCGTGCGCTGGTGGATCATGGGTTGGATGTTCGACGCCAGCGCGCGCTAGCCCGCGCACCCGGCAGACCGCTCTCGACGATCACCCCGCGAACGCCGGCGCCGACACCGTCACCCGTGTCGTGCCCACGCGTCCGGAGACCCGAGCGGCCACCAGCACCTGCCCGCTGCGGAGTCCGACGAGGTCGCCGTCCGGCGAGATGGCGGCGATCCCCGGATCGCTGACCTCCCACGTGACCGGCAGGCCGTGCAAGGGATGCCCCTTCGCGTTCTCGGCGCTCGCGGACAGACGGAAGTGCTCCCCGATCACCAGTCGCGACGGCGTACCCGAGACGTTGACCGCCGTGATGACCGCACGCGTTACGCGCAACGCGACGCTCCCCGTCGCGCCGCCGGCAGTGGCGAAGATCTCCACTGCCCCTTCGCGCAGCGCCGAGACGCGTCCGACCGCATCGACCGAGGCGACCGAAGGATCGCTCGACCGCCAGGCTGCGAGCCGCGGGTGCGGCAGCAACGCCTCCGACTCGCCCGTCGCGAGGGTGAGCGCGAGCCGGTCACCCACCTCGAGCGAGCTCGGCCGCGGGGCGAGCGCGATGGTCCGCAAGCCCGCACGGGTCACGACGAGGGACAGCGTGCACATCGCGTCGCCGCTCCGCGCGGTGATCGCGGCACGACCGGTGCCGACCGCCACGACGCGCCCATCAGGGCCGACACGCGCCACAGCGGGATCGCTCGAGGTCCACGCGAGTCCGGCATCGACGATCGGCCGACCGGTCGAGTCCGTCGCCTCGGGACAGAGGGGGATGACGTCATCGATGGTGAGCACACCGGCGACCATCGGAAGACGCAGGCGGGCGACGTCTTGGCTGCCGTGACGGCCGGTGACGTCCGGCAACGGAAGGGAATCGACATCCACCGAGGACGCGACCGCCGGTGTCGTGACCACGGTCTGCGCGCTGGCACTCGGCACTGCGCGGCGAGCGGCACTCGAACCGGCCGTTGGAGCTGCCGCAGCCCCACGTACGGCGGCACGCGCCGTCGCGAACGAGATGAGCTCGCGCCGGACGGGGTCGTCCGGCGCGAGGGTCAGCGGCGGGAGCGATGCGATCGCATCGGACACCGACGGGAATCGCTCATCGGCACGCCGCGACATCATGCGCTCGATCGCATCCGAGAGCCCCTCGGCGACGTCGCGCCGGTGCACGATGACCGGCATCGCCGGTTCGTTCACCATCTTCCAGACGACCTCGAGGAGGGTGGCGCCGCGGAAGGGGGGCGCGCCGGCAAGCAGTTCGTAGGCCACCACACCGAGCGAGTACTGGTCAGCAGCGCCAGTGAGCGCCCATCCGGCGCACTGCTCGGTGCTCATGTACTCGGGTGTCCCCACGGTCTGCCCCACCTCCGTGGTGCCCGGCCTTGCACCGACACGCGCGATCCCGAAGTCGGCGACGACCGCATCGCCGTGCTCGTCGATGAGGATGTTCGCCGGCTTGATGTCCCGGTGGATGACGCCCTTCCGGTGCGCGGCCTCGAGCGCGGAGCCCACCTGGGTGAGGATCGCGCGGACCATGGGCACCGGCAGCGGCCCTCGTTCCGCGAGGATCACGTCGAGCGAGCGGCCCTCGACGTACCGCATGACGAAGTACAGCAGGTCCCCGCTCCGCCGCACCGCGTGGATCGGGACGATGTGCGGATGCGAGAGCGCGGCCGCGACGCGCGCCTCCTGGAGGAAGCGCTCCGCCATCCCGTCCACCGCGACCAGGTGCGGGGCCATCACCTTGATGGCCACGCGCCGATCGAGTGCACGGTCGTGCGCCAGGTGGACGGTCGCCATCCCGCCGCGGCCCAGCTCTTCCAGCAGGTCGTAGTCGCCCGCGATCGCCTCGGCGAGGCGCGCGCGCATGGGATCGATGTCGGTCAAGCGCAGCCCTCCACGCTCAGTGTCGGCGGGAGGGCGGTCCGGCTTGAGTCAGGCGCCGATCACCGTCGGGTGGAATCCGCCGGCGGCTTGGGACTCGTCCAGAACCCGGCCGTGGGCTTCGCCTGCCCCGCGACCTCGCGCCCGTACAGCGCCGCGTTGAACACCACGCGGAACGTCCCCACCGTCTGCCCGCGCCATTGCGGACGGAACCCGAGGAGCACTACGCGCCCGCGCTCGTGCCTCACATCGAGCGCCGCTGCCGCGCCCTGCAGGTACGACTCGCCGAGCAGATAGCCGGAGAGCAGCGGCGACCCGGCGCGCTCGTACCGGGCCAGTGCCGCGCCCTCGAACCCGTCGAGCGTCGTGAACACCGGGCTGTTGTCGAAGAAGACCTTCGCGCGTTCCGGCATGCCCGCCATCACCGGATGCGCCCCGTCGGTCACGACCTCGAGGATGGACCCGCTGGCGAAGAACTGCTTCGAGGTCAGTCCGCGCACCGCGTTCCGCACCGGGAGGTGGAACGCCTCGATCGCGAACAGGGCGCTCGCGTTCATTGCCACGAGCGTCCCGCCGCCCCGCACGAATGCCTGGAGCGCGCGCACGCCGGCGTCGCCGAGCCCGCCCTCGAGCGTCGGCGGCACGCGTCCGCGTCCGAAGCCGTCGCGCAACGTCGTCGCACGATCCGACGCGAGGATCACCACATCGAAGCGGTCGCCGAGGTCACCCGCGACGACGTCACTGTTGCTGATGACGGTGTAGGCGAACTCGTGCGTGTCCAGCAGCCACTCGGTCCACCCTTCATCCATGCTCGGGGCGTTCGAGCGGAAGAGGGCGATCCGTCCGCCGACTCGCCCGGCGCCCGCGGCGGGAGCCGCCACTCGCTCGACCCGGAGGCCGAGTGCGCTGGCCCAACCCTCGACCGTCGCGGCCGCGACCCCGGAGACGACATACCGGCCATCCTGCAGGTGCACCCTGCCGCCCTGCGCGAGGGCACGATTGACGACACGGAACGCGTCGTTCTGCGCGGGATCGAGGCTCAGCGCCGCGCCGGTGCCGGTGATGCGGCCCGGCGGCACCACGATGCCGGCGGCCATCGCGTTGGTCGTGAGTGGCGCCTCGGCGGCGGTCGGGTCGGTGGCGCGGCCGATGACAGGCTGCATCGCCGCGACCACCTCCGCGGCGAGCGGGGTGCGGGCCTCCAGGACGCGCACGTCCATCAGATACGGCAGGGTCCACCCCGCCGCGTCGTACGGTTGGTCGGGTTCCCCGCCCTCGCTCTCCCGGAGATCCGGATACTCCTGCCGATCGAACAGCTGGCGCACGAGTTCGGCGTACTCCTGGTCCATCGGGATGACCCAGGTGCCCTTGGCGTGGCGCTGCCCGGCGTACGTGACGTCCGCGGAGAGTCGGGCGATGCGAACGCCCAGGAACGCGAGCCGACGCAGGAGCGCGACCGCGGCGGCGGGGTCGCGCTGGACCTGCGGCACGAAGTAGGCGAAAGGCGGCTCCTTGGCGTACCGAGCGATCGCGTCGCGCCCCGCCTGATATCGGTTCCAGAGGATGTCCTCGCGATACTTGGCCGCGTAGTCGAGCGTCGCGATGGAGGCGGTCTCCATGTAATCGACCGCATCCCGAAGCCGCCACCAGCCGCCCTTCCACGGACTGGCGTAGAGCGACTGAGGCCGCAGGTCGCGATACTCGCGCGGGAAGTCGTCGATGGTGTAGAAGCCCGGCGTCGCGTAGCTGAAGAGGGCCGTCTCGGTCCAATAGGCCGCGATGTTCTGCAACATCGGCATGTAGTCGATATAGCCCGGATACCAGGCGTCGAAGCCCTTCCCCATGTGCGTCGCGCCCGGTTGCCCGTTGGTCTCGAGCGCCTGCGCGATGGTCATCCCGATCGTGTTCACCTCGCGCGACATCAGCGCCGGCGCCCGCGGCGCGATCGGCTCGGCGAAGGGCGGGAGCCAGATGCGCGTGGGGAACGGGGCCGTCTGGTGCTGGACGTAGATGATCTGCGGCTCCCACTCCCGCCAGACGC
Organism: Gemmatimonadaceae bacterium; assembly: GCA_044229035.1. Lineage (GTDB taxonomy): Bacteria > Gemmatimonadota > Gemmatimonadetes > Gemmatimonadales > Gemmatimonadaceae > Pseudogemmatithrix. Next base: position 10,430 of record JBGATT010000052.1, read on the forward strand.
GCGCCACCACGCGCGACTCCACGACGTTCAACATGTACGCGTCGCGGTTGTTGTCGTGACCGATGTACTTCTGGTACAGGGAATCGAGGGGCGCCACCTCGTACGGCGTGCCCACGTTCCGGCGATACCAGTTCACCACGATGTCCTGCCCGTCGGGATTGATGCTCGGCCAGAGCAGCAGCACCGTCTCCTCGAGGATCGCGCGCGTGCGCGCATCGTCCCGCGTCAGGAGGTCATACGCCAGCTGCACCGTATGCTGCGACCCCGCGATCTCGCTCGCGTGCAGGCCGCCCGAGATGTCCACGAACGCCTTCCCTTCGCGCGCTAGCGCATGCGCCTCGGCATCGGAGAGGCCGGCCGGATGTGCCAGGCGCTGCGCGATCGTCCGCAACCGGTCGAGGTTCGCGAGGTTCCGCGGCGACGAGATCACGACCAGCGTCCACGGACGGCCCAGCGACGTGCGGCCGACGTCGAGGAGGCGCATCCGATCGCTCGCCGCGGCGAGTTCCCGGAAGTAGCGGATCGACTGGTCGTAGTCGATGAGCTTGAAGTCCGCGCCGACCGCGTGACCGAAGACCGATTCGGGGCTGGGGACGGTCCGTTGGGCGGCCGCCGGAGTGATCGCGAGAAGGATCAGCGCGAGGGGCGCGAGGAGCCGGCTCGCGCGGGACGCGGGCACCGAGGCGGCCCGCCACAGGTCGAAGGGCGTCATCCATGGAAGATGCGCATTTCGGCGTCGGTCGGTCAGGGCGACACCCGAGTCGCGCCCCGTGCCGACACCATTCCATCGAGCGTCCGGTCTGGGTATGCTACGATATGTCTCCCCCCGACGCCCCCTTCGACGCCATCGGCGGCGAAGCCGGCATCCGCGTTCTCGTCGACCGCTTCTACGACCTGATGGACACCGCCCCCGAAGCGCGCGATGTCCGTCGGCTGCATGCCTCGTCGCTGAAGCGCAGTCGCGAGAAGTTGTTCGAGTATCTCACCGGATGGACCGGCGGACCGCCGCTCTACGAGACGAAGTACGGTCACCCGCGCCTCCGCGCCCGACACATGCCGTTCGCGATCGGCGTGCGGGAACGCGACCAGTGGCTCTGGTGCATGGATCGGGCGATTGAGGAGCAGGCCATGCCGGATGCGCTCCGCGAGTTCCTGCGGGAACGGCTGCATCGACTCGCCGACCACATGCGCAACCAGGATGAGCCCGTGATGAGGCCCGGCCTGCCGACCGTGAACGGGTGAACACTCCGTGAGCGACCGATCCGACTCCGTGCTCCGACGCATCGCGCTCGCGATGTCCGTCACCACCGGAACGGTCGGACTCGCGGCGCTCCTCGCATGGGTCCTCGGCGGGGACTGGCTCCAACTGGTGACCGGCTACACGCCGATCGCCCCGGCGACCGCCGCGCTCATCACCGCGCTCGCGCTCGTGATGGGGCTGGAACAGCGCGCATCCACCTCCCCGACGGCCTCGCGGTTCGCGGCCCTCCTTGCCGCCGCCACGGTGTCGACGTGTGCGCTGATCATCGTCGCGCGCCTCCTCGGGATCGACGCCGCCTTGCTCGAGGCGGCCTTCGGGACGCTGACCGCGGCGGCGGGACCGAACCTGCGGCGCATCTCGTCGCCGACCGCGGCATTGATCCTCGCGCTGGCGGTCGCGCGGATCGTCGCTTCGCGCTTCGGGCAGGTGGCCTTCGCGCTGTCGCTGGGCGTGACGGTCGCGGCCGCGTTCGTCGTCCAGAACGTCCTGCTCGGCGGCCCGTTCACCGTCGGGGCGGGAGGGATCCCGATCGCCGAACTCACGGCGATCTGCCTATTGCTCCTCGGTGCCTCGAGCCTGCTCTCGCAACGCGACGGTGCATGGAGCGGATGGGGGGCGCCGGACAGGAGCCACACGGACGCCCGTGACGGGGCCGCCGAACGCACGGCTGGCGCCCGCGGCTTCCGAGCGCTTGCCATCCTGCTCGGCATCATCGTGACGACCTCCGGGATCGTCTGGTACACGGGCGCGCGCCGCCGGGCCGAGGAGCGCTCGCAACTCGAACTGCTCGCCGTCGCGGCGACGACCGCGGACCGCGTGAGCGAATGGCATCGCGAGCGGCTGGACGCCGCGCGCACCGTCCGCGATCTCGGGCCATGGCGCGCGCCTTTCGACCGGACCACCGGCGAGGCCTGGCTGATACGCGCACGGAACGACCTGCGCCTGAGCGAGATCACCGTCTACGACCTCTCGGGTGAACCGCGCCTCGAGGTGCTGCCCGGGCTGTCGGTCGACGCGGACCGTGGCGACGCGTCTCACGTCAGACCCGACGCGCGGGCGAGACTGCGAGTCGTCCTCGACTCCGGGGCGAAGGACCTGGTGATCGACGGTGTGGTCGAGACGCACGGAGGCGCCCGCTTCCGGGCATGGGTCCCCCTTCGTGCGGCCCAGGAGGGCCCGATCGTCGCTTGGGCGGAGCTCTGCGCCGACGCAGAGGCGACGCTCGGGTCCATGGTACAGGATCCTCCGCTTGCCGCCCGGACCGCGGAGATCGCCGTGTGGGCGGCGCGAGAAGGCGAGGCCGTCGCCCTGCACACGTTGCGCCGGAGGCCTGGCCCCGCCCTTTCGGTGCGGCTGCCGCTCGACCAGCGCAGCGACGCGCTCGGGGTGCGTGCGTTGCTCGGATTCGAGGGGATGTCGAATGGAGTCGACTATGCCGGCGTCCCGGTGACGGCCGCCTCGCACAAGGTGGACGGGACACCGTGGGTCATCACCGCGAAGATCGACCGCGCCGAACTCTCCTTGCCGCTCCGCCAACTCGCCGTCCGCGCGACGCTGCTCTCCTTCCTCCTCGTGCTCGGTGCGTTCGCCCTCGTGTGGGCACTCTGGTCCCGACGCACCCTCGAGTCGGCGACGCGTGAGCTGTCGCTGCTGAAGGAACGCGACGCGAGCGTCGAGGGACTCCGCCGCAGCGAGGACCGATACCAGCGCGCGATGCGCGCCTCGACCGACGGCGTCTGGGACTGGGACGTGGCCACGGGCGCGTTCTACATCTCGCCGGGATGGCGCGCGCGCATCGGGGTCGCCGCCGAGCACACGAGGACGATCGACGAGGCCTTCTTCGCGCGACTCCACCCCGATGATGAGGGGGCGGTGCGCGAGCGGCTGGCACAGCACATCGCGACCGGGGAACCCTACGAGATCGAGGCGCGCCTGCGCGACGATGCGGGCGCGTGGCGCTGGCTCTGGTCTCGCGGCGAGGCCGAACGCGACGCGGCGGGTCGGGTCATCCGCATGGCCGGGTCGGTCACCGACATCACCGAACGCCGCGAGGCGGCCGATGCCCTGCGTCGGCTCGACCGCCTGCGCCGCATGCGGTCCGCCGCCAGCGCGGCGCTCGTGCGCTCCCGGACGGAAGAGGAACTGCTGCGCGGGGTCTGCGACGTCGCGATCCACGAGGGCGGCTACCGCCTCGCCTGGGTCGGCTATCGCACCGACGGGGACGACCGCACGTTGCGTCCGATGGCGTGGAGCGGCGACGAGGGCGGCGACTTGACCGGCGGCCCCATCCACTGGGATGGCAGCGCGCGCCCGTTCGGCGCCATGAGCCATGTGATCCCGCTGGTGATCGCCGGCACGACCATAGGCGCCTTCGGACTTGCCTCGACGGACGCGTCCCCGTTCGACGCCGACGAGGTCACGCTGCTCACCGACCTCGCGGGCGACCTCGCGTATGGCGTCAGCGCGTTGCGCGATCGCCAGGCGCTGGAGGTGCAACGGGCGGAACTCGCGCTCTTCCGGTCCGTGATGGAACAATCGTCAGACGCGATCTTCCTGCTCGACGACGAGGATCACCGCTTCGTCGACTTCAATGCGACCGCCTGTCGCGGGCTCGGATACACCGCGGACGAACTCCGCGCGCTGCGCCCGCGCGAGGTCGTCGTGGGGATGGATTCGCCGGAGGCGCTGCCCGCGCTGCAGCGCGATCTCGCGCGCGACGGGCGCGCTTCCCGCGTCGCGACCCACCGACGCAAGGACGGCTCCACCTTCCCGGTCGACGTCTCGCTCACGCGGATCGTCGTCAGCGGCCGCCCCCTTGTGCTGGGCATCGCGCGCGACATCTCGGAGCGCGTCCGCGCCGATGCCGAACGGGCCGAGCTGGAGGAGCGCTTCCTCCGCGCCCAGCGGATGGAGTCGGTGGGACGGCTCGCCGGTGGCGTCGCCCACGACTTCAACAACCTGCTCACGGTCATCAACGCGAACGCCGATCTCGTGCGCTCCGAGCTCCCCAAGGAGTCGCCGTTCCTCGACGACCTGACGCAGATCCGGCGCGCAGGGGACCGCGCCGCCGCGCTCACGCGCCAGTTGCTCGCCTTCAGCCGGCAGTCCGTGATGCGACGCGAGGTCCTCGATCTCGGTACGCTCGTCTCCGGCTTCCTCGGGATGCTGCGCCGCGTCATCGGCGAGGACGTGCGCGTGGAGGCCTCGCTCGCCGCCGAACGCTGCCCGGTGAACGCCGACCCGGGCCAGCTGGAACAGGTGCTCATGAACCTCTGCGTGAACGCCCGCGACGCGATGCCCCGAGGCGGCACGCTCACGCTGCGCACGGCGCGGGTCGAGATCGACCAGGCGTTCGCCGACCGCCAGGAGGGGATGCGCCCCGGACCGCACGTGCTCGTGGCGATCACCGACACGGGTGACGGCATGTCGCAGGAGGTGCAGTCGCACATCTTCGAGCCGTTCTTCACGACGAAGGCCCCGGGCAAGGGCACCGGCCTCGGACTCGCCACCGTGTACGGGATCGTCCAGCAGACCGGCGGCAGCATCCGTGTCACGAGTCAGATCGGAAGAGGCACCACCTTCGAGATCCACTTCCCGTTGCACGAGGGAACAGGCACGGACACCCCCGAAGCACCAGAAGCCGCCCCGCCCCGCGGGTCCGAGACTATCCTCATCGTGGAGGACGACGCGCCGATCCGGAACGTCGCCCACCGCGTCCTGGAGCGCGCGGGGTATGTCGTCCACACGGCGGAATCCGGGCCGGTGGCGCTCGAGCTGCTCACCGCGCTCGACGGCCGGGTCGATCTGGTCCTCACTGACCTCGTGATGCCGGGGATGTCCGGACTTGAGCTCGCGCGCGCGGTCCGCACGAGCCACCCTGGTGTGCGGCTGCTGCTCACCTCGGGCTACGCCACCGAGGCGCTCGCGGGGCGGGAGATCCCGGACGCGAGCCTCGAGTTGCTCGCCAAGCCGTATGCGATCGCCGACCTCATGGTCGCCGTGCGGCGCGTCCTCGACGGCCCGCCCTGACGGGCGCCCGGTGGCGCGCTCCACGCGCGCCGTCCGCGTATCCATATTTCGGCCATGTCCGTCGTCCAGGATCTCCTCACGCTGCTCGACCTCGAGCCGATCGAGCACAACATCTATCGCGGACAGAACCGCGACCTCGCCACCGGGCGCGTCTTCGGCGGCCAGGTGTTCGCCCAAGCGCTGGTGGCGGCGCAGCGCACCGTCCCGGACGGCCGGGACGCGCACTCGGTGCATGGGTACTTCCTGCGCGAGGGCGATCTCAAGGCGCCCATCGTCTACTTCGTCGACCGCCCGCGCGACGGGCGCAGCTTCACGAGCCGCCGAGTCACGGCGATCCAGCATGGCGAGGCGATCTTCCACCTCTCGGCCTCGTTCCACATCGCGGAGCCGGGCCTCGACCACCAGATGACGATGCCGGAGGTGCCCGATCCCGAGTCGCTCCCGTCGGAACTCGAGCTCATCCGCGCCCGCGCCCACACCATCCCCGAGGCGTTCCGCGCGATCGTCACGCAGGACCGGCCGATCGACATCCGGCCGATCGTCCCGGCGGAACCGTTCGCCCGCCCGGAGCGCAGGGATCCCGCGGACGCGACGCGACGCCTCTGGTTCCGCGTCACCGAGCCCATTCCCGACGCGACGTGGATCCATCAGGCGGTGCTCGCCTACGCCTCCGACTACGGGTTCCTGCCCACCGCCCTCATCCCGCACGGCATCGCCTACCGTGACCCGCGTCTCTTCATCGCGTCGCTCGACCACACCGTCTGGTTCCACCGCGCCTTCCGCGCCGACGAATGGCTGCTCTACGTGAGCGACAGTCCGTCCGCCTTCGGTGCGCGCGGATTCGTCCGGGGCGCGGTGTATCGACGTGACGGGACGATGGTGGCGTCGATGGCACAGGAAGGGTTGGTGCGGCTGCGCGAGGCGCGCGACGCGTGAGCATGCGCCGGGGCCGCCGGCTCGCGACGCTCGCCTTCTTCGCCACCTGGATCCCCCTCTCGGTCTGGCGCGGACTCGCCCAAGGACGCAGTTTCCGCATCGGACACACCGGGGCGGACGAAACGGGCCCGCTGCTTGACGGCATCGTCCAACTGGCCGCCGTGATGCTCGCCCCGGCACTCTTCGTCGCGTTGATCGTGTTCGTCCTCTGGGCCTGGCGCGAGGAGCATCGCCGCTCCTGACCGGCGCCGGACCCGTCGCCCTGGAGTCCGTGATGCGCTCCCCCGCCCTGCGTCCGCTCGCCGTCGCCGCGGCCCTCTGCCTCGCCGCCCTCGCGTTCACCGCCGACGCCACGGCGGCGCGCGCCCAGCAGCCCCCCACGGCCGCGGCCCCGCGCGACAGCGGTTTCGACCCCGCGAAGTACCGGCACACCAGCGCCGACATCCCCATGCGGGACGGCGTGACGCTGCACGTCGAGATCTTCCAGCCGGGCGAAGCCCACGCGCCGCTTCCCTTCCTGCTCCAGCGCACGCCGTACGGTGTCGGCGGCACCGCCGGACGCCTCACCGGCTCGTACAAGGAGCTCGCGGAGGAGGGCTACATCTTCGTCTTCCAGGACATCCGGGGCCGCTACAAGAGCGGTGGGACGTTCGTCATGCAGCGTCCCCCCCGCCCCGTCGACGCCCCGCGCAACGCGATCGACGAGAGCACCGATACGAATGACTCGATCGACTGGTTGCTCGCCAACATCCCCGGACACAACGGCCGCGTCGGCATGCTCGGCGTCTCGTACGACGGCTGGACCTCGGCGATGGGGATGCTCGGGGGGCACCGTGCGCTGCGCGCCGTGAGCCCGCAGGCCTCACCGGCCGACATGTGGATCGGCGACGACTTCCACCATAACGGCGCCTTCCGGCTGAGCTACGGATTCGAGTACGCCTGGATGACCGAGTCGTCCAAGGAGAACGCGAACTTCGCGTTCGACCGGTATGACACGTATGACTGGTATCTCGCCGTCGGTCCGCTCGCAAACATCCAGCAGCGCGTCCTCCGCGACCGCACGCTCCCGACCTGGACCGACTTCACCCAGCACCCCGACTACGACGCCTTCTGGCAACGACAGGCCATGCGCGGCAACCTCACGCGCGTGACGGTCCCGACGCTCAATGTCGCCGGCTGGTGGGATCAGGAGGATTTCTACGGCCCCCTGCTCATCTACGAGGAGCTCGAGAAGCACGACCGCGCGGCGCAGAACTTCCTCGTCGTCGGGGCGGGG
>JBGATT010000053.1:0-17852 GCA_044229035.1 Gemmatimonadaceae bacterium
CTCGAGACCGAAGTGCGAACCGAGATCGACGCGTGCGGTCGTGCCATCCGATGCGACGACGGTCGCCGTCGCGGGCGCGTCGTCGAGCAGCACCATGACCATCCCCGGCGGGATGCGCGGCGCGAACGCGGAGAGGGTGAGGATGGCGCCCACCGCAGCGTCCGCGCACTGATAGGCGATCTCGCTTGGCGCCGCGAGCGGATTGACCAGCACCGCACCCCGTCCGTCCGCCGCTGCGAGCGCGACGAGGAACTGAGGCGACGTGGGAAGGAGGATCCCGGCGCGCCTGCCGGCGAGCGCGCGCACGAGCACGGGGCTCCGCTGGAGCAGCGTGAAGCCGGCGGCGACGAGACTCGTAGCCGATCGACCGTCGATCGACCCGCCGCCGGCGGCCGCGCGAAGGGTGAGGAGATCCACGCGAGGGAGGCTGAAGGATGTCCCCGAAACATAAACGTGACGTGGCGCACACATCCGGGGTCCTCTTCCTGCGGGTCGCGCGCCATGCCTTGAACCCGTCGCCACACCCTCTAGCTTCCGCGCATGACAGACCCCCGCCTCATGATCAGCGTCTCCGGCATCCGGGGACGCGTCGGTTTCGGGCTCACGCCCGAAGTCGTCGCCCGCTACGCCGCCGCGTTCGGGGCTTGGGCCATCGCCAAGGGAGGCTCCAAGGCGATCGTGCTCGGCCGCGACAGCCGCGTGACCGGACCCCTGTTCCATGCGGTCACCCGCGCTGCGCTGGAGAGCGTCGGTGCCGACGTGATCGACATCGGTCTCACCACGACCCCCACCCTCCAGCTCGCGGTGGAGCACCACCATGCGGCCGGCGGACTCGGGATCACGGCGAGCCACAATCCGATCGAGTGGAACGCCCTCAAGTTCATCGGGCCGGACGGCCTCTTCCTGAGCGCCTCGCAAGGGGCGGAGATGCGCGAGCTGGTGGAGCAGGGCATCCCGTACGCGACATACGACCGGATGGGCGTGACGCGCTTCGACGGCGACGCGATCGCGCGGCATCTGGACCAGGTGCTCGCATTGCCCTTCCTCGACATCGAAGGGATCCGTCGCCGGAAGTTCAAGGTCGCGTTCGATGCCTGTCGCGGGGCCGGCGGGGCCGTCATCCCCCGCCTGCTGGAGCTCCTCGGCTGCGAGGTGCACGCGATCGAGCTCGAGGCGGACGGGCGATTCCCGCGGCCGCCGGAGCCCGTGGCGGAGAACCTCGGCGCGCTCGAGCGACTGGTGCGGCAGACGGGGGCGGACATCGGGTTCGCGACCGACCCGGACGTCGACCGCCTCGCCCTGGTCTCGGACGCGGGCACCGCGATCGGCGAGGACTACACGCTCGCGCTCGCCACACGTGTCGTGCTGCGACATCGGACCGGTCCGGTCGTCACGAATCTTTCCACCTCCCGGATCGTCGATGACATGGCGGCCGAGGGGGGGGCGCGGGTCATCCGGGCCCCGGTCGGCGAGGTCAATGTGGCGCTTCGGATGCGGCAGGAGGGGGCCGTCATCGGCGGGGAGGGGAACGGCGGGGTGATCCTGCCGGAACTCCACCTGGGGCGGGATGCACCGCTGGGGGTGGCACTGCTCTTGCAACTGCTCCATGAGGATGGGGAGCCCCTCTCGAGGATCGTCGGGCGGTTCCCCAGGTACGCGATCATCAAGGACAAGCTGGACCGCCCGTCAAAGCCGCTGGACGCCGTCTACGGCGCCCTGACGGCAGCCTTCCCGGAGGCCGAGGCGGACACGCAGGACGGGCTCCGCCTCGGCTGGACGGACCGCTGGGTGCATGTGCGGCCGTCGGGCACCGAACCGATCGTGCGCGTGATCGCCGAGGCGCCGACGGTCGACGCGGCGAGGGCGCTGGTCGAACGCGGGCGTGAACTGTTGGCGAAGCTGGCGTGAGCGGGACCCGGACGAAGGCCGACGGTCGGGGCTGAAGGCAGCCCCTTGGCGTCATCCTTCGTCCTCCATCCTTCATCCTTTCTCGATTATGTGCGGCATCGTCGGCTACATCGGCCCCAAGCAGGCCACTCCCATCCTCGTCGCCGGCCTCAAGCGGCTCGAGTACCGCGGGTATGACTCCGCGGGCGTCGCCGTGTTCGATGGCGAGTCGCTCGAGACGCGCCGCGCGGCGGGGAAGATCGCCAAGCTCGAAGGGGCCCTCGTCGCCGACCCGGTGACGGGCAAGGTCGGCATCGCGCACACCCGCTGGGCGACGCATGGGCCGCCGACGGAGCGCAACGCGCATCCGCACCTGAGCACCGACGAGTCGGTCGCGGTCGTGCACAACGGCATCATCGAGAACGCCGACGTGCTGCGGAAGCAGCTGATCGCGCTGGGACACACGTTCCGCTCGGACACCGACACCGAGACCATCGCGCATCTCGTGCAGGAGCTCTACGAGGGTTCGCTCGAGGAGGCGGTGATCGGCGCGCTGCGCAAGGTCGACGGCACGTTCGGCATCGCCGTCGTGTCCAGCCGTGACCCCGAGAAGATCGTCGCCGCCCGCAAGGGGAGTCCGCTCCTCATCGGCATCGGGGACGGCGAGTACTTCCTCGCGTCCGATGCCTCGGCCATCCTCGCGCACACCCGCGAGGTCGTCTATCTCGACGACGGCGACCTCGCCGTCCTCACGCCCGACGGCTACCGCGTGATGGACATCAACGCGTCGCCCATCCGGCGCTCCGTCGAGCGGATCGAGTGGGACCTCGCGGCGATCGAGCGCGGCGGGTACGACCACTTCATGCTCAAGGAGATCTTCGAGCAGCCGCACACCATCGAGAACACGATGCGCGGGCGCCTGATCCTCGAGGACGGCACCAGCAAGCTCGGCGGCATCAACCTGTCGCACGAGCAGCTGATGAACATCGACCAGGTGATCATCACGGCCTGCGGCACCAGTTGGCACTCGGCGCTCATCGGCGAGATGATGATCGAGGACTTCGCGCGGATCCCGTGCGAGGTCGAGTACGCCTCGGAGTTCCGCTATCGCAACCCGATCGTCACGCCGCGCACGCTCTGCATCGTGATCTCGCAGTCGGGCGAGACGGCCGACACGCTCGCCGCGATGCGCGAGGCGAAGCGCCGCGGCGCGCGGACGCTCGGACTCGTGAACGTCGTCGGGTCGACCATCGCCCGTGAGGACGACGGCGGGATCTACCTGCATGCGGGCCCCGAGATCGGTGTCGCCTCGACGAAGGCGTTCACGAGCCAGGTCGCGGCCCTCGCGCTCTTCGCCCTCAAGCTCGGCCGCAAGCGCACCCTCTCGGTGATGCGCGGCCGCGAGATCGCGCAGGCGCTCGCCGACCTGCCCAAGCAGATCCAGAGCATCCTCGACCGGGCCGCCGAGATCGAGGTGATCGCCGAGCAGTTCAAGGACGCGCACAACTTCCTCTACCTCGGCCGAGGTTACAACTTCCCGGCCGCGCTCGAGGGCGCGCTCAAGCTCAAGGAGATCAGCTACATCCACGCCGAGGGGTACCCGGCGGCCGAGATGAAGCATGGCCCGATCGCGCTGATCGACGAATCGATGCCCGTGGTCTTCATCGCGCCGCACGACGCCGTGTTCGAGAAGGTCGTCTCGAACATCCAGGAGGTGAAGGCGCGGCACGGCAAGACGATCGTCATCACGAGCCGCGACGAGCCCGCGCTGCACGGACTCATGGACTACGAGTTCCGTGTGCCCGAGACGATCGACATGCTGACGCCGGTGCTCGCCAGCGTGCCGCTCCAGCTCCTCGCGTACTACATCGCGGTGAAGCGCGGCGCGAACGTCGACATGCCGCGCAACCTCGCCAAGTCGGTGACGGTGGAGTAAGCGGCCGCCGAGGCTATCTTGGAGGGCGGGTCCGCTGCGGCGGGCCCGCCCTTCGCGTTCCCGCCACCCGCCCGCCCATGCGACGCCTCTTCGCGCTCCTGCTCCTCCCGGCCGCGCTCCTCGCCCAGGCGCCCGCCGTTCGCGCGGCCCGCCCGGTCCCCGTCACCAATGCGGAGCGCTGGGACCGCGCCTACTTCGCGTGGGAGGCGGGGCGCTACCCCGAGGCGCTCGCCGATCTCCGCGCCGTGCTGGCGTCGGACGACGCCGCGACGTATCACGACCGCATCGCCGAGCTCACCGGCGAGCGGTGGCAGACCGTCGAAGTGGCCCAGGATGCCCGCGCACCGCGGTGGGCACCGGATGGACGGCATCTCGCCTACGAGTACGGCCCTGCCGCGCGGACGCGGACGACCGTCGTGCGCATCGAAGGGGGCCAGCGGACGGTCACCCTCGACGCCGATGCCCGCGCGCTCACCTTCGCACCCGATGGTCGCGCCGCGGCCTGGATCCAGACGCGGGAGAATCCGACCGCCGCGGTCGCGTGGATCCGCCTCGACGGGTCGGCACCGGAGCGCATTCCGGTGGATGCCGGCGCGGTGGCGGCGGTCACCTTGCTCGGCCGCTCGCCGCTCCAGCTCGCGATGATCACCGGTACGTCCGGCGACTCGGTCGCCACGGTCCGCCTGCTCGTCCTCGATGGCGCGGAGCGTGCATGGCGCACGCTCGCCCTCCCCGAGGGGCAGCCGGTCGACATCCTCCGGTCCGCGAACGGCCAGCGCGCGCTGGTCCTCCTCGGCCGGCGCGGCGCGTTCGCGCGCACGGTGCCGGGATTCGCCGCCGGTGGGCGCTCGGATGCGTTCGCGCTCATCTCGACGGGCGCGGAGCCGACGGTCGGCCCGCGGATCGCCGGCACATCGCCGGTGCTCTCCGCTGACGGGTCCACGGTCGCGTGGCTGGTCGCGGACGGGGCGCGCACGCGCATCCTCGTGCAGCGCGGGACCGACGCGCCGGCGACGGTCCTGGTGAGCACGACCCCCGTGCAGGGGCTCGCGATCGCGCCCGATGGCTCACGGATCGCCTGGCAGACGATGCTGCGCGAGGACTGGGAGCTCATGACCGCGCCGACGACGGAAGGGGCGGAGCCGATGCGCGTCACGCGCGAGATCCAGCACGATGTCCTGCCGCAGTTCCTCTCGCCCACGCGCCTCCTCGGCCTGATCGGCGAACCGCGGCACCGCCGCTCCCACCTCTACGACCTCGCCGCCGGAACGCGCACGCGGCTCTTCCACAACAACACCGTGCGCACCGTCGCGCCGGAGTACGAGTGGGTGCCCTCGCCGGACGGGATGCGGATCGCGATCGTGTCCGAGCGCGATGGCGATACCGTGACGCCGCACCGCCACCTCTACCTCACGGACCTCGCGACGCCGGTCACGCGCGACGCGCTCGTGGCCCGTGTGGACGCGATGCGCGCCGCCGAGGACACGCTGCGGGCGAACGGCCGCCGTCTCTTCGCGCCCATCGCCACTTCCGTCCGCGCCGCGACCGAGGCGGTGGACGTGAATCGCATCTACGCGTACGAGAAGGCGCTCTTCGGTTTCGACTCGAAGCACATCACGCAGCCGGGGAACCGGCGTGCCGTGGACTGGCTGCTCGAGACGTACCGGGGCTTCGGCCTCAAGGCGGAGCTGCAGCCGTTCCGCACCGTCGCGACCACCGAGCTCGACGTCGCCAACGTCGTCGCGGTGATCCCGGGCACGGTGAACCCCGAACTCGTCTACGTCATCGGCGCCCACTTCGACTCGCGCGCCGAGGGACCGGGCGCCGATGACAATACGAGCGGCACCGCGATGATCCTCGAGGCCGCGCGGGTGCTGGCGACGCGGCCGCAGCCGGCGACGCTGATGTTCGTCGCCTTCACTGGCGAGGAGGCGGGGCTGCGCGGCGCACGCGAGTTCGGGCGGCGCATGAAGGACTCCATCACCGTGGTCGGCGCGCTCAACAACGACATGATGGGATGGGCGAACGACCAGCGGATGGACAACACGATCCGCTACTCGAATCCGGGCATCCGCGACATCCAGCACGCCGCGGCCATCCAGTTCTCGCGGCTCATCACCTACGACGCGTTCTACTACAAGAACACCGACGCCAATGCGCTCTACGACGCCTGGGGCGACATCGTCGGTGGGATCGGGTCGTACCCGATCCTCGGGAACCCGCACTATCACATGCCGCACGATGTGCTCGAGACGATCGACCACCAGCAGCTCGCCGAGACCTCGCGGACGACGGTCGCGACGATCATGCTGCTCGCGTCGAGCCCGTCGCGGCTGACCGGGCTCTCGGCCACCGGCACCGCCGTCACCTGGACCCCGGCGCGCGAGAAGGGGGTGACGCGCTACCTCGTGCGGTACGGCCCCGCGGAGGCCCCGATGCGCTTCACCACGACGGTCACCGCGCCGCGCGCGACGATCGCGGCGCTAAGGCCGGGGTGGCGCGTCGCGGTCAAGGCGGTGAACACGCGCGGTCTCGAAGGGTGGGACTGGGCGCGCGCGGAGGTGCGCTAGATGCGGGTGCTCCTTCAGCGCGTCTCGCGCGCCGAGGTCCGCGTCGACCAGCGGGTGACGGGTCGCATCGGCGCGGGGTTCTGCCTGCTCGTCGGCTTCACCCACACCGACACGCTCGCGCAGAGCACGTGGATGGCGGACAAGGTCGCCGGCCTGCGGTTGTTCACCGACGCCGAGGGGAAGATGAACCTCGGACTCGCCGAGGTCGGCGGGGCGGTGCTCGTCGTCAGCCAGTTCACGCTGTATGGCGACGCGGAGAAGGGTCGCCGCCCGAGCTTCGTGGACGCCGCGCGCCCCGAGGTCGCGATCCCGCTCTACGAGGGGTTCGTGCGGCTGCTGCGGGAGCGCGGGCTCTCGGTCGAGACGGGCGAGTTCGGGGCGATGATGGCGGTGGACCTCGTGAACGACGGCCCCGTCACCCTCTGGCTGGAGCGCGCATGACGGCGCACGCGGGATCGGGCACGACGCACCATCCGATGCGCGTCATCCTCGCGTCGCAGTCCCCGCGCCGCCGGGAGCTGCTCACGCTCGTCGGGATCGCGCACGAGGTGCGTCCGGCCGACATCGACGAGTCGGTCATGCCCGACGAGGCCCCGGTGCCGCACTGCGAGCGGCTCGCGCGTGCCAAGGCGCACGTGCTGGCCGCGCAGCACCCGGAGGCGGTCGTGATCGCCGCGGACACGATCGTCGTGCTCGACGGCGACATCCTCGGCAAGCCCCGCGACGCGGCCGATGCGCGCGCCACGCTCGCCCGGCTCTCGGGGCGCACCCATACCGTCTTCACGGCGATGGCCGTTGCCCGCGACGGGCGCACCGAGAGCGCGGTGGAGGAGGTGCAGGTCACCTTCCGCGCTCTCACGGCGGAGGAGGTCGCCGAGTACGTCGCCACGCGCGAGCCGATGGACAAGGCCGGCGCGTACGGCATCCAGGGGTACGGGGCGACGATCGTCGAGCGGATCGAGGGCGACTACTTCAGCGTCATGGGGCTCGGGCTGCGGCGACTCGTCGCGCTCCTTGAGCGCGTCGGCCTCCGCTATGACTTCGCTGAGGGTGTGACGCGGCAGGGATGATCGGTGCGCTGCGGATGAGCGTCAGTGCGCATCCGCCTGTGGCAACGTGGCGAGCGGACGCCCACCGCGGGCCCGCACCGCGCGCATCGGGCTCGCGTCCATCGTCCGCCAGAGGTTCACGACGAAGCAGAATGCCCCCACCGCCGAAGCGAGCCCGCCGACCGCGATCGCGCCCGCGGCGAGCGGCCACCCATTCACGCGGGCGACGAATCCAGTGGTGAGGAGCACGAGGCCTGCCTGCGCCGTCCAGAACTGCACCTCGGCCATCCGAGAATGCAGCAGCGGCTGCCCGAAGAACCGCGGCACGACGTGGAGTGCGACGCCGTAGATCATCTGGGTGACGAAGCCGAGGAGCGCGAGGTGGAGGTGCGCGGCGCGGTAGACCGTCAACAGGGGGAACGCGGCCATCGCGAGCGCGAGGCCAACGGCGAGCGAGAACCAGACGAGGCTGGACTTGAGGAAGGCGCGAACGAACCAGTCCATAGGGGCGACCCGGTGTGGACCCGCGCCGCCCCAGGGCGGACGCGCGTCAGGCGATGAGGAGGCGTTGCAGCCCGCGGGGCTTGTCAGTGAGCTGGGCGAGCGTGTAGCGGTCGAGCACGGCCAGGAAGGCGGTCAGCGCCTCATCCAGCGCCGGGGCGAGCGCGCAGGCGGGGGCGATGGGGCACTGGTTGTGCTCCGCATCGAAGCACTCGACCAGGTTCAGGTTGTCCTCCGTCGCGCGCACGACCTCGCCGATGTTGATCTCGGCGGCCGGCCGCGCCAGCTTCACGCCGCCGAGGCGGCCGCGGAGCGTCGTGACGAAGCCGAGCTCGGCCAGGCGGGCGATCACCTTCGCCGCGTGGTCCTCGGACATTCCCATGCGACGGGCGATGTCCGTGATGCGTGATGGGGCTGCGTCGTGCAATCCGATATAGATGAGGGCACGGAGCGCGTTGTCGGTGTAGCGCGTGAGTCGCATCGGGCGAAGGGGCGGGAGGGATTTCCCTGACGAGTCATCCGAAACATATCCGACTTGTTAAGATGCAGATAATCTGCATCTTTTACTCGTCCAGGGCAAGTCCCCCCTGGGCCGGCCGAGCGCCGAACCGTCCCCCGCTGGTTCCGAGGTTCCCATGTCCTTCCTCACGCGATCCCGCCTCCTCTTCGGTGCCGGTGCCCTCACCGTGCTCGGCCTTGGCTACGCCTGTGCGGGCCGCGGCTCCGGCTCGCTCGCCGGCACGGCCGAGATGGCCCAGCGCGTCTACGTCGCGCCCGGCGAGAAGGACGAACTCTACGCCTTCCTCTCGGGCGGCTTCGGCGGCCAGCTCGGCGTCTACGGCCTCCCCTCCGGTCGGCTGCTCCGCACCATCCCCGTCTTCTCGCAGCACGCCGAGAACGGCTATGGCTACAACGAGGAGACGAAGGCGATGCTCGAGACCTCCTACGGCTTCGTGCCGTGGGACGATCTCCACCACACCGCGCTCTCGCAGACCGAGGGCGACGATGACGGCCGCTGGATCTTCGTCAACGGCAACAACACCCCCCGTGTCGCGCGCATCGACCTCACGACCTTCGAGACGACCGAGATCCTCGAGATCCCGAACGCCGGCGGCAACCACGCCTCGCCGTTCGTGACCGGCAATACCGAGTACATCGTCTCGTCGACGCGCTTCTCGATCCCGGTGCCAAACCGCGACGTCCCGATCGACGAGTACAAGAAGTTCTTCAAGGGGCAGATCTCGTTCATCACGGCGAACCAGCCGGGGAAGATGGACATCGCCTTCCAGCTCATCGTGCCGGGCTTCAACTACGACCTCGCCCGCGCGGGCAAGGGTCCGTCAGACGGGTGGATGTTCTTCACGTCGTACAACTCGGAGCAGGCCAACACGCTGCTCGAGGTGAACGCCTCGCAGAACGACAAGGACTACATCGCGGCGGTGAACTACCGGGCGGCGGAAGCCTGCGCCAAGGCGGGGAAGGGTGTCCGTGCGCCGGCCGAGTACCGGCACAACATCTTCGACGAATTCAGCCGCGTTGCACGCTCTGAGCGGATGACGAGCGTGCTGCAGATCCAGGCCGCAGCCTGCCCGGGCTCGATCTACTTCCTCCCGACGCCGAAGTCGCCGCACGGCGCCGACGTCGACCCGACCGGCGAGTACATCGTCGCGGGCGGCAAGCTCGCCACGGTCATCCCGGTCCACTCGGCCACCCGGATGCTCAAGGCGATCGCCGACCGGCAGTTCGAGGGCGAACTCGAGGGGATCCCGGTGCTCAAGTACGAGAGCACCCTCGCCGGCGAGGTGAAGGAGCCGGGCCTCGGCCCCCTCCACACCGAGTTCGACGGCCAGGGCTTCGCGTACACCTCGATGTTCATCTCGTCCGAGGTCGTGAAGTGGAACGTCGAGACGCGCGAGGTCGTCGACCGCGCCCCGACCTTCTACTCGGTCGGTCACCTGATGATCCCCGGCGGCGCGACCCGCCACCCGTACGGTCGCTACGTCCTCGCGATGAACAAGATCACGAAGGATCGCTACCTCCCGACCGGCCCGGAGCTCACGCAGTCGGCGCAGCTGTACGACATCACGGGCGAGAAGATGAAGCTCCTGCTCGACTTCCCGACCCAGGGTGAGCCGCACTACGCGAACGCGATCGACGCGAAGAAGGTCGTCGACCGGCAGGTCAAGTTCTACAAGCTCGCCGAGAACCGGCACCCGATGGTGTCGCGCAGCGAGCGCGAGACTGGCGTCGATCGCGCGGGTCGCGTGGTGCACGTCCGCATGACCGCGATCCGCTCGCACTTCGCCCCGGACAACATCGAGGGCGTGCAGGTCGGCGATACTGTGCTCGTCCACGTCACGAACCTCGAGCAGGACTGGGACGTGCCGCACGGCTTCGCGATCCTCGGCGCCAACACCTCGGAGCTGCTGATCATGCCGGGTGAGACCCGCACGCTCCGCTGGATCCCGAGGAAGCCTGGCGTCTATCCGATGTACTGCACCGACTTCTGCTCGGCGCTGCACCAGGAGATGCAGGGCTACATCCGGGTCTCGCCGGCCGGCTCGACGGTGGCCCTCACCGCGAACACCCGCCGCGGCGCGCAGGCCCGCGGCACGAACTGAGGCGATCATGACGGCCCGTTCACGCTGGTTCGTGCTTGCGGCGGTCGCGCTCCTCTCGACCGGGTACTTCCTCCCCCTCTGGCGCGTGGACCTCATCGCGCCGCAGTACCCCGAGGGGCTGGGCATGCTCATCCGCATCGACGGCGTGGACGGGCTCAAGCCCAATGACCTGCAGTCGATCAACGGGCTGAATCATTACATCGGGATGAAGACGATCGAGCCCGAGTCGATCCCGGAGCTGCGGTTCATGCGCTGGATCCTGGCTGGGCTCATCGTCGCCGGACTCGCCGTCGCCGCGCTGCGGCGGCGCGTTCCGCTCTACCTGTACAGCGTACTGCTGGTCGCGGTCATGGCGGTCGGGCTCTGGGACTACTGGCGCTGGGGATACGACTATGGCCACGACCTCGACCACGAGCACGCGATCATCAAGATCCCGGGCATGAGCTACTCTCCCCCCGTGATCGGCCGCAAGAAGCTGCTCAACTTCACCGCGACGTCGTGGCCGTCGACCGGCGGCATCGCGTTCGGCCTCGCGGGCGGCCTGGTGCTCTGGGCGTCGTGGACGTCGCGCCGACGCGCTGAGGCGGCGTGATGTCGCGCGCCGGGACGTGGTCTCCCGCCGTCGACGTGCTGCGCCGGGTGCGCACGGCCGTGCTCGGCCTGGTCCTGCTCGCCTGCGATGGTGCGGGCCCGCGTACCGTCGCGCTCGGCGATGACGCCTGCGGGTACTGTCGCATGACGGTGACCGATCCGCGGTTCGCCGCGGAGGTGGTGACGAGCACGGGTCGCGTGCACGTGTTCGACAGCATCGACTGCCTCGCGGGCTGGGTGCGCAGCGCCGAGCCGGGCTCGGTGCGAACTCTCTGGGTGACGGACGCGAGCGCGCCCGGCACCTTCGTCGCGGCGGAGGGGGCGGGGTATCTGCTCGAATCATCGCTCCGCGGTCCGATGGGCCGGGCGGTCGCGTTCCGATCGCTCGACGCCGCGCGCGCGGCGCATACCACGCTCGGCGGCACGGTGGCCGACTGGCCGGCCGTGCTCGCGGACACGTCGACGCACGGTGGGCACTGAGATGCCGCGGTCGCGCCCGGTGATGCTGGGTCTCGCGGTGCTGGCCGCCGCGGGGCAGCTCGCCGCCCAGGATGCTTCGCCTGCGCGGACGCTCCTGGTGCGGCCCGGCTCGGCGCTCCCGACGCTGACGGCCGCCGTCGCTCGTGCAAGGCCCGGCATGACCATCCGTGTCGCGGCGGGCGAGTACCGGGAGCCCACCATACTCGTGACGGTGCCGCGACTCACGATCGTGGGCGACGGCGCGCCGGCGTTCGATGGCGAGGGGACGCACGAGATCCTCGTGGTCCGCGCCGACGGTGTGACGGTCCGCGGCCTCACGTTCCGCAACACGGGCGTGAGCCAGATGCAGGACCGTGCCGCTCTCCGCGTCGCCGAGGCGCGCGACTGCCGGATCGAGTCGAACAACTTCCGGGATGCGCTCTTCGCGATCTATCTGCAGCGCACGACCGGCTGCGTCGTCCGCGGCAACGACATCCGCGCGTCTGGCGCCGAGGAGACGCGCAACGGCAACGGGATCCACCTCTGGTACTCACCGGGGACGCGCGTGGAGGGGAACACCGTCCGCGGACAGCGTGACGGCATCTACTTCGAGTTCTCCGATGGCTCGGTGGCCGCGGCGAACGTGAGCGAGGGCAACCGCCGCTACGGCCTCCACTTCATGTTCTCCGACTCGTGCCGGTACGAGCGCAACACCTTCCGTGCGAACGGCGCGGGGGTCGCGGTGATGTACAGCAAGCACATCGTCATGGATGGCAACGGCTTCCTCGACGCGACGGGCAGCGGCGCATACGGCCTGCTCCTCAAGGAGATCACGGATGGCGCGCTCGTCCGGAATCGATTCGAAGGGAACTCCGTGGGACTCTTCCTCGAGGGCGCGTCGCGGCTCGACATCCGCGACAACGACTTCCGCCGGAACGGCTGGGCGGTCCGTCTCATGGCCGATGCGGAGGACAGCCACTTCCGCGGCAACGTCTTCTCGGGGAACGCCTTCGACGTCGCGACCAACAGCCGCACGCTGCGCAGCGACTTCGTTGGCAACTGGTGGGATGCGTATCGCGGCTACGATCTCGACCGCGACGGGACCGGCGACGTCCCCTTCCGCCCGGTGCGCCTCTTCGCGCTGGTGGCCGAACGGCATCCCGAGACGCTGCTGTTGCTCCGCGCACCGGTGACCGCGGTGCTGGATGCCGCCGAACGGGTCTTCCCGGTGCTCACACCGCAGGTCGCGGACGAGCGCCCGTTGATGAGGGCACCCAGATGATGACGCTGGACGGGATCCGGAAGGCCTACGGCGCGCGCACCGTGCTCGCCGGTGTCACGCTCTCCCTCGCCCCGGGGCGGATCGTCGCGCTCGTCGGGCCCAACGGGTCAGGGAAGACGACGCTGATCAAGCTGCTGCTCGGCCTCGCGCGGCCGGACGCGGGACGACTCCTGCTCGACGGCGTCCCGTGCGACGCGGACGGTGCGTATCGCGCGCGCATCGGTTACGCGCCGCAGGCACCGCGCTATCCCGAGCACCTCGCGGTCGGCGAGGTGTTCGCGATGCTCCGCGCGCTCCGCCCCGGCGCACCGGTCGATGAGGCGCTCGTCGACGACTTCGGGCTCCGCGGCGAGTGGGCGACCCCGGTTGGGACGCTCTCGGGTGGCTGGCGTCAGAAGGTCGCGATCGCCTGTGCCTTCCTCTTCGCGCCCGACCTGCTGATCCTCGACGAGCCCACGGCGGGGCTCGACCCGATCGCATCGGGGCTCCTCAAGTCGCACCTCCGCGCCGCGCGCGCGGCGGGACGCACGATCCTCATCAGTTCGCACATCCTCGTCGAGCTCGAGGAACTCGCGGACGACGTCGCCTTCCTGTGCGACGGCCACCTCCGTTTCGCCGGGCCGGTCGACAAGTTGCTCCGCGAGACCGGCACGCGCCGACTCGAACCAGCCGTCGCCGCCCTGCTGCGCGGCCTGAGGATCGCGTGAGCACCGTCGCCCTCGTCCTGCGCGCCGGCGTCCGCGACCTCGCGCGAAGCCGGTGGCTGCTCGCCTACGCCGCCGGGTTCTGGGTCGTCACCGAAGCGCTCTTCCTGTTCGGCGGCACTGGGCCGCAGGTGGTGCTGAGCCTTCTCAACGCGATGCTCCTCGTCGTGCCTCTCGTCGCGCTGGTCTTCGGCACGGCGCACGTGCACGCGTCGCGCGAGTTCACCGAACTCCTGCTCGCGCAGCCGCTGTCGCGCCGCGCGGTCTTCCTGGGCCTCTACCTCGGACTGGCCTTGCCGATGACCGGCGCCTTTCTCGGCGGGATCGGCCTCCCGCTGCTCCTGCACGGCGCCGCGAGCGACGCACCGCGGCTCGCGCTCCTCCTGCTCGCCACCGCGGGTGCGTTGCTGACGCTGGCCTTCGCGGCTGTCGCGATGGTCATCGCGCACGGCGTCGACGACCGGCTCCGCGCGATGGCGCGCGCGATCGGCGTCTGGTTCGCCCTCACCATCGCGTACGACGGCGCGATCATCGCCGCGGTGAGTGCGTTCGGGGACTGGCCCCTCGAGCGTCCGATGCTGCTCGCCATGCTCGGCAATCCGGTCGACCTCGCTCGCGTGCTGGTGCTGACCTCGCTCGACGCGACCGCGCTGCTCGGCTACACCGGCGCACTCTTCCGCCGGTTGCTCGGTACTCCGCTTGGTCCCGCCGTCGCCCTGCTGGCGCTCTCCGCCTGGGCGGTCGCGCCGGTGCTCCTCGCCCGTCGCCGCTTCCTGCGGCGTGACTTCTGAACGTCCCGACTCCCAACCACTCGAGGTCATCCCATGCGCTCGCCCCGTCTCCTGCCCCTCGCGTTACTCCTCCTCGCCGCCTGCGGCGGCGCGTCGAGCGATCGCCCCGCCGCCGCGGACACGGCCCCCCCCGCCGCCGCGTCCGTGCCGAGCACCGGCAAAGTCATCGAGATCACGATGCACACAGACGAGAAGGGGAACTACTTCACGCCCGCGGAGATCAAGGCTCAGCCCGGCGACCTCCTGCGATTCAAGCTCGTCCAGGGGGTACACAACGTCCATTTCCTGCCGGACTCGAACCCGGGGCGTACGGGCCTCCCGGCCGCGAGCACCTACGCGCAGCTCCCCGGGCAGGCGATCGACGTCCCGCTCACGTTCGGGACGGGGAGGTTCTACTTCCAGTGCGACCCTCACGCCGCGCTGGGCATGGTCGGCCACGTCGAGGTGGCACGCTGACCACGGCGGGCGTGTCGACCCCGCGCGGCGATGCCGCTACTCGAGCGCGCTGATCGGCCGGCTCGCGCGGAAATAGGTGCTGCGCCACCGCTCGACCTTGTCGAGCACCTGCTGCACCGTGATCCGCGGCATCCGGTCCAGCCGGTTCTCCATCGAGAGCGGGTAGTCCTCGCCCGGCTCGCCGTACGCATCGATCATCAGGTCGCCGAACTTGCGGTAGGGACCGACCCGCTTGGGGTTGGAGTACCCGATGAGCGAGATGACCGGACGGTCGAGCGCGACGGTCATGTGGAGCGGGCCGGTGTCCGGTGTCAGCACGAGCACCGACCCCGCGATGATCCCGGCGAGGCCGCGCAGCCCACCCTGGCCGAGCGCGCTGTACGGCTTCGTCCTCGCGCGCGACATGATCACCTGCTCGGCGTGCACCTCGCGCGGGGAGCGGGCGCCGACCAGCACCGGCTGGAGCCCGAAGTCGTGGTACAGCGCGTCGCTCACCTCGGCCCATCGCTCCGGCAGCCAGTCCTTCTGCGGCTTGCTCGTCGCCACGACGATCGGCGCGATGGGGCGGTCGAAGCGCGAGACGAACTCGCGCTGCCACTGCTGCTCCTGCGCCGTCCACGGCCCGAGGTCCCACGTCACGGGTTCGTGCGGCACGCCGAGCCAGTCGCAGAACTCGAAGTACTGGTCCTGCACATGCTGCATCGCGTGCGGCGGGATGCGGTGCGTCGTGAAGAGCCAGTTCGCGTCGCGCGCGCGCGCGCGGTCGAACCCGAGCTTCACCGGGGCCTGCGTGAAGCCTGTGATGATCCCCGCCTTGAAGTACACCTGCAGGTTGATGACGAGGTCGAACCGCCGGGAGGAGAGTTCGCGGCGGATGTCGAGGAAGCCCTGCAGGCCTTTCGTGCGATCGAAGAGGAGGATCTCGTCCACGCAGCGATGGCCCCGCACGAGCGTCGCCGGCCCCGGCTGCAGCACCCACGTCACGTGCATCGCGGGATGGTGCCGCTTGAGCGCCGTCAGGACCGGGAGGACGTGCACCGCGTCCCCCACGGCCGACATCATCACGATGCAGACGCGATCGAGCGGGACGCGGCTCATCGGGACGCACCGGTGAGTTCGGCGAGCCGGGCCAGCGCACTGTCGTCGAGCTCCAGCGTCCGCCGGTCGCGCAGCTTGCGCAGCGAACGGTCGAGTCGCGCGAGATTCTGCGTCCCCACCTCGGGATCGTTCGGCGCGCGGAACCGCACGCGATCGACGTCGAGCACCCACGCGGCCCAGCGATTCCCGTCGCGCGCGAGATAGAGGTTCTTCGCGTTGAGGTCCGCATGCTGAGCACCGGCGGCGCGGAGGTCGCGCAACAGCGTGCCCACGGCGATCAGCATCGTCTCGCGTGACGCCGCGTCGGCGTCGCGCCACGAGACGGGGAACTCGGCCCCGACCGGCAGCCGGCGCGTCGCGACGTCGCACCGGCAGAGGCCCGGCCCCGCCGGGTAGAGCGCGTAGGCGACGACGTCGGGCGTGCGCACCCCCGCGTCCTGCAGGCGCAGCGCGGTCTCGAGCTCCCATGGCGCGCGTCCCGGCCAGACGAAGCGGTCCCCGCGTACGCCGGCGAGCAACCCGCCGCGCCGCGCGTGCCGCACGACGACGTCGATCGCGGCGCCGGGCAGCCGGACGCCCCATGCGGTCGCGCGTCCCTGGAACGGCTCGGCGCCCGGCACCGCTGCCGCCCATTCATGGAGGCTTGCGGCGCCCTGCAGCGCGCGGCGCAAGCCGGCGGCGGCCGCCACGCGAGCGACCACGACCGTCGGACCGATGTCGAATCGTTCGTAGCCGTTCGGCGCGACGATCGCCGAGAGCGTCACCGCTTGACGCGGAAGACCGGCAGCGCCTGGCTCTTCCCCTTCAGCTCCATCGGCGGAAGCGACTCGAGCGGCGGCGGCGATCCCAGTTCGTTGCGGAAGTACTCGGAGAGCAGGATCTCGCCCGGCCCGGCGGCGCCGCAGAGGCGGCTCGACACGTTCACCGGGTCGCCGATGACCGTGTACTCGAGACGCCGGTCCGATCCGATGTTGCCGGCGAAGACGTCGCCGACGTTGAGCCCGATCCCGATCTGCAGCACCGGGCGCCCCTCGGAGCGCCACCGCGCGTTCAGGCGGTCGAGCTCCTCCATCATATCGAGCGCCGCCTGCATGGCGCGGTCGCAGTCGTCGTGCTCGCCGATCGGCGCGCCCCACTGCGCCATCACCGCGTCGCCGATGAACTTGTCGAGCGTCCCGCCGTGACGGAACACGCATTCCACCATCTCGGTGAAGTACTCGGTGAGCAGCTTCGCCATGGTGTCGGCGCTCATCGTCTCGGACAGCGCTGTGAAGCCGCGGATGTCGGAGAAGAGCACCGCGACCTTCCGCTTGTCGCCGCCCAGCTTCACCGCGTCCGGGCTCGACGCGATGCGCGCCGCGAGGTGCGGCGTGAAGAAGCGCTCGAAGTTGCTGCGCGCGAGCGCCTCCTGCCGGATGCGGACCGCCAGCTGCCCGTTCTCGATCGCCACCGCCGCGATGCCCGAGAACGCGATGAGGAAGTCGAGGTCCATCTCGTTGAACCGCTTGAGCGAGAAGTTGTCGACGTAGAGCACGCCGAGCACGCGGTTCTCGCTGCCGATGAGCGGCACGCAGATCGCCGACTTCACCTTCTGCAGCACCACCGACTGGCCTTGGAAGCGCTGGTCGTCGCCCGCGTCGTCCGAGAGCACGGCGACCTTGTCGTCCACCGCCATGCGCGCGATCGACTGCGGGATGTCGCTGGAGGCACGCTCGCCGCGCCGGTCCCGCGAGATCTTCGGGTGGAGCAGGCCGAAATCGTCGGTCAGCTGGATCGCGCACCGGTCGGCCTCGAGCACCTGGAAGGCGTACTCGGCGATCTTCTGCAGGAGTGCCTCGAGGTCGGCCGACCGGGTCAATCCCTTCGAGACCTCGAGGAGGATCGCGAGCCGGCGCCGGTCGCGCTCC
>JBGATT010000054.1:0-32064 GCA_044229035.1 Gemmatimonadaceae bacterium
TGGGCGCCGGGCCCCGCGTCACCTTCGCCGCCGCGTCAGTTCCGCGCCGGCACGACCGTCCGCTTCGCCTCGTCCACGGATACCGGCTTCCCGGTCTGCAAGCTCTGGTTGGCCATCAACCGGACCTTCTCCGCCGCGACGTACTGCCGCATCTGGTCGTACGTCAGGCTGCCGGGGATGATCTGGTCACCGATCTTGAACGACGGCGTCGAACTCACGCGCAGGCGCTCGCCCTCGGCGCGGTTGGCATCGATCTGGGGCAGCTTGCTCCCCGAGTCGAAGCAGGTCTCCCAGTTGCCGACATCGAGCCCGGCATCCTTGGCGAGCTGCTTGAGCGGCTTCTTGGGATCGCGCGTCGCCTGGCCGTTCCACTTGTCCTGGTTGCGGTAGATGGCGTCGTGCATCTCCCAGAACTTGCCCTGGTCGTTGGCGCAGGCGGCCGCGTTATGTGCCGCGACGGCGTTCAGGTGCATCGAGAGCGGATAGTCCATGAACCGGAAGCGCATCTCGCCGGTGGCGACGAGGCGGGCCATGATGTCCGGCTCCTCGATGGTGGCGAAATAGCCGCATCCGGGGCACTCGAAGTCGGCGAACTCGACGACCTCGACGAGGGCATCCGCGCTGCCGACGACGACGCCGCGGGCGCCGAGGTTGGCCCCGGAGCCGGGCACGAGGGCGATGACCTTGGGGGGTCGGGACATGACGACGACGAGGGCGATCACGCCGACGAGGCCGACGACCGCGAGGATGGTGCCGAAGGATCGGGAGTTGCTACGCTTGGAGCTCGCCACTGGGTTTCTCCGCCGGGGTGACCGGTCTACGGGATTCCCCGAAAGTTACACGGGCGGGGGGTCCGGGGTAGGAGAAGCGTATCCCCCTGATTAGCTTTCCCATGCGGACGGGACCCCCGTCCACGACCCTCCATCCGGACGAGATGAGCAGACAGAGAAACCGCGGCCGTCCGGCCGCCGCCCCGCCGTCGGCGTTCGATCAGGCGCGCGACGAGCTGTTCCAGCACATCATGCGTTGCGGTGTCGTCGGCTCCGAGCCGGAGCACATGAAGGAATGGTTCGACGAGACCATGCAGTACATGACCGAGCGGTATCATGAGCTCGGCAAGAAGGAGATCGGGGACCTGCGCACCCTGGGCGAGCGATTCGCTGCCCCGACCAAGCGCACCTCCCCCGAGGCCGCTCCGGCGGCGGAGCTCCCGACCGACGCGGGTGACGCGACGGCTGGCGAGCTCGACACGGTGAGCGCGGCGTAACGCGCGACAGAGGCCCCGGAGCGTCGCTCCGGGGCCTCTGTCGTTCGGCCGTCCGGTCACCGCCCTTGGCGTCGTCTCCCGCGGAGCACGATGCCCAGCCGCGCGCCGCCGCCGAGCGTGAGCTCGACGGCCGGCACGAACCCCGGAACCGTCGTGCGGACGCCGACCTGCCGCCGCGTGGCACCCTCGAGCCCGACGACGCCGAGCAAGAGCCCTCGAGCGGATCCGTCGTCGCGCCGCTCCACGCCGATCCCGGCGCCCGCGTAGAATCCGCGCGCGCGTTCGGCGAAGGGATCGAACAGGAAACGGGCGGTCCCGTCGAGCCGCTGGCGTCCCACCCAGGCATCCCCTGCCCGGACGGCCCCGGCGGAGGCCGCGAGCCCGATCCGCGCGTACCATCCGGCGCGCAGGTTCACGCCGACCCCTCCGAGCACGCCGGCACCGGGGGAAAGGACACTGACGAGATGCCCCTCCCACTGCGGAAGCGCGGCCACGGCCTCCTGCGCCCCCGCTGACGGGGCCGCCAGCACGAGCGTCAGTCCGAGCGCCGCGCCGAGCGCACGGATGGTCGCCCCGTGGCGGGCACGTCGCGTTCCGCTCCGCCGAAGGAGGAGCGACCGGCTGGCGAGCGTGGGATGGAGGCGCATGCTCGAATGCTATCGCGGGGGCGCATCGGCTTGCCACTGTCCCCGCCCCCCGGTAGCTTCGCCTCTAGTCCCCTGGTTCCCCGAGGAAACGATGGCCGATACGGTCGCGCTGCTGCGCGGCGTTGCGATCTTCCAGGACCTCGACGACGGCGAGCTCGCGCGCGTCGCCGAGGTCTGTCGCACGCAGGAGTTCGTGTCCGGGGAGTACATCTTCAAGGAAGGGGAGGCCGGGAGCCGACTCTACCTCATCGTTTCAGGTGACGTGCGGATCTCGCGCGTGGTGCCGGGAAGCGGCGAGGAGGCGCTCGCCGTGCTCAAGCCGGGCGCGCTGTTCGGCGAGATGTCGGTGTTCGACCGTAGCGAGCGCTCCACGGACGCGATCTCGAACGGCGGCACGAAGGTACTGACGATCTCGCGCAGCGACTTCGAGTTGCTGCTCGACTTCAACCGCGACATCGCGTACAAGGTCCTCTGGTCATGCACGCGGCTCCTGTCGGGGCGGCTCCGGGCGACGAATGACAGCCTGCGGTCGTTCCTGGCGATGTCGATGTTCTGAGGAAGCAGGTCGAAGGCAGAAGCCAGCCAACACCAATCCCACTACGATGCGAAGCACGTCTCTCCTCGCCGCGGCCCTCGTCGCGGCGTTGTCATCTGCGGGGGCGCAGGCGCCTTCGACGCTCGGGCTGCAGAAGGATCCGCGCATCGTCGCCGCGATGGCCGACGTGTCGCCCGCGCGACTGCGCGCAGCGGACTCGATGCTCGTCTCCTTCGGGACGCGCAACACGCTCAGCGACACGGTGTCCGCCACGCGCGGGATCGGGGCGGCGCGGCGGTGGATCCACGCGCAACTGACACAGGCGTCCAAGGATTGCGGCGGGTGCCTCAAGGTCGAGTACGACACCGGCAGCGCGGTCGTCGGACGGTCGGCGGCGCGCCCGACGGTGCACCTGGCGAACGTCGTCGCCTGGCTCCCCGGGCGCGACACGATGCGCGTGGTGGTGATCGGCGGGCACTACGACTCGTGCATCTGCAGCGTGCCCAACGGCGGCAGCTTCGACACCATCGCCGACGCGCCCGGCGCCGACGACGACGGCTCGGGCACGGTCGCGGTGATGGAGGCGGCGCGCGTGGTCGCGAAGCACTTCCCGCGCGGACTCGACGCGACGATCGCGTTCATCCTCTACACGGGAGAGGAGCAGGGCCTGCTGGGGTCAACGCAGTTCGCTGAGAGGCTGAAGCGCGAGGGGAAGCGCGTGACGGCGGCGTTCACGGACGACATCGTCGGGAACATCACTGCCGAGGACGGACGGGTGGACTCGATGTCGGTGCGCGCCTTCGCCGTGGACTCGCTGGCGCTCGGCGGCCCGGAGCTCGCGCGCTACGTCTGGGCGACGGGAGCGCTGTACCAGCCGAGCTTCGAGGTGATCCCGATCCTGCGGCTCGACCGCCTGGGCCGCGGCGGCGACCATCGGCCGTTCCACGAGCGCGGAGCGCCGGCGCTCCGCTTCACCGAGCGGCTGGAGAACTACAAGCGGCAGCACCTGCCGACCGACGCGCTGAACGACGTGAACTTCCCGTACGTCGCACGCGTCACGCGGCTCAATCTCGCAACGGTGGTGTCGCTCGCGGCGGCGCCCGCGCGACCGGACTCGACCAACTACGCGCGCGACAGCCGCGGGGCGTCGGGCGGGCAGTCGTTCACCATCCGCTGGTCGGCGGTGCCGAACGCCACCGGCTACGAGTTGCTCGTGCGGCGGACCACGGCGCCGACCTATACGCGCATCGTGCCCACGGGGAACGTGTCGGAGTTCCTGCTCGACGAGCAGCTGGACGACGTCTGGGTGGGCGTGCGCGCGATCGGCGCGGACGGCCACCGTTCGCTGACGACGGTCGTCGGGGCGGCGGGGAGCCCGCGACTGCAGAACCCGCAGCAGCGGCGTCCGCAGGAGTGAGGCGGTGAGCGCGTTCACGAGCTTCCGTCCGCAGTCGCTCACCTTCCTGCGCGGCCTGCGGAAGCACAATGAGAAGCCGTGGTTCGAGGCGCACCGCCCCGCGTACGAGCAGGAGGTGCTCCGTCCGCTCAAGCTGCTGGCCGAGGAGCTCGACGTGCGCTTCGCGACGGTGGCGCCGGAGTTCGTCGCACCACCCAAGCGGGCGCTCTTCCGCATCCACCGCGACGTCCGCTTCTCGAAGGACAAGTCGCCGTACAAGACGCACGCGGCGCTCTGGGTCTTCCATCGCGATGCCGGGCGCGGGGTGGGACGCGACGCGCATGGCGGCGCGGGGTTCTATTTCCACCTCGAACCGGGTGCCTCCCTCGTCGCGGCGGGCTTCTGGATGCCGCCACGCCCGCTGCTGAACGTGCTGCGCGAGCGGATCGTGGAGGAACAGAAGGCCTTCGAGCGGATCCTCAAGGCACCGACATTCGCGAAGCGCTTCGGCGGCCTGAGCGACGACGAACCCGGCGTCCGCCTCACGCGGGTCCCGCGCGGCTGGGCGCCGGACCATCCCGCCGGCCACTGGCTGCGCTTCAACTCGTTCACCGCCTCGCGGCCCCTCACCGACGCGGACGTGGTGTCCCCGAAGCTGGTGGACACGCTCATGAAGGACTACGCCGCCCTGCTGCCGCTCGTGCGCTGGCTGAACGGCGCGCTCGGCTTCCCCTCCGCGGCATCGCGGTAGGCGCGAGGGCGCCGCGCGATGTGCGGTCTCGCCGGGATCCTCACGACGCGTCCTGACCGGCGCGCCACGCTCGACGCCACGGTCACGCGGCTCCGTACTCCCATCCGCCACCGCGGCCCCGACGACGACGGCGCCTTCGTCGACGCCGACGCGGGCCTCGGACTCGGCTTCCAGCGCCTCTCGATCCTCGACCTCTCCCCCGCCGGACATCAGCCGATGCGCTCGGCGAGCGGCCGGTTCGTGATCGCGTTCAACGGCGAGATCTACAACCATCGCACGCTACGCTCGGAACTCGCGGCGCTGGGCCACGCCTTCCGTGGGCATTCGGACACGGAGGTCATCCTCACCGCCGTGGAGCAGTGGGGCGTGCGAGACACGCTGCCGCGACTCGCCGGGATGTTCGCGATCGCGCTCTGGGATTCGGTGGCACGATCGCTCACCCTCGTGCGCGATCGACTCGGGAAGAAGCCGCTCTTCGTGTACCGGGCGCCCGGACTCGTGCTGTTCGCGTCGGAGCTCAAGTCCCTGGCGACCGATCCCGACTTCGCGCGGCGCGTCGATCCCTCGCAGCTGTCGGCGTACGCGCGCTATCTCTACGTCCCGGCCCCCGGGAGCATCTACCGGGACGTGATCAAGCTGACGCCGGGTCATCTCCTCACGCTCACCGATGCCGGTGCGGCGCTCCCGGAGAGCGAGCCGTGGTGGGAGGCGGAGCGCGTGGCGGATGCCGGGGCCGGGGCCCGACTCACGGACGAGGCGGACGCCATGACGCGCCTCACCGACCTGCTCCGCCTCGCCACGCGCGAACGACTCGAGTCCGACGTGCCGCTCGGAGCGCTCCTCTCCGGCGGCGTGGACTCCGCGCTCACCGTCGCACTCATGCAGGAAGTGGCGCCCGAGCCCGTGCGGACCTTCACGATCGGCTTCGACGACGACGCGATCGACGAGACCGACGCGGCGGCGCGGATCGCGGCGCACCTCGGGACACGCCACACCATGCTGCGCGTCGGTGGGGCGGAGGCGATGGCGGTGGTTCCCGAGCTCGCGCGCATCTACGACGAGCCGCTCGCCGATCCGTCGGTG
Organism: Gemmatimonadaceae bacterium; assembly: GCA_044229035.1. Classification (GTDB taxonomy): domain Bacteria; phylum Gemmatimonadota; class Gemmatimonadetes; order Gemmatimonadales; family Gemmatimonadaceae; genus Pseudogemmatithrix. The sequence goes on from JBGATT010000054.1 coordinate 5,680, forward strand.
ATCCCGACGGTGCTGCTCTGTCGGCTCGCGCGTCGCGACGTCACGGTCGCGCTCTGTGGCGACGGGGCCGACGAGGTGTTCGCCGGCTACACGCGTTACGAGCAGGGTCGGAAGTTGCTCGAGCGGGTGGCGGCGATGCCGTCCGCGCTGCGTCGCCCCGCGGCGGCGGCGCTGCTCGCGCCCCGCGCCGGGACGTGGGACGCCATCGCCAACGTGCTGCTCGCCGCGATCCCGCGCGACAAGCGCCCACCGCTCATCGGCGAGCGCCTGCAGAAGGTGGGCCACCTCCTCGCCGCGGGAGATGCGCTCGAGGGCTACCGGTCGCTTCGGTCGGCATGGCTCGATCCGGCAGTGCTGCTCGATGCGGCCGCGGAGGCGCCCGACCGCCTGCTCGCGGTACTCGGCCGCCATCCGCACCTCGCGCTCGCCGAGCGGATGATGCTCGCCGATCAGCTGACCTACCTTCCTGACGACCTGCTGCAGAAGATCGACCGCGCGGGGATGGCGGTGGGGCTCGAGGTGCGCGCGCCGCTGCTCGACCATCGGCTCCTCGAGTTCGCCTGGAGACTGCCGCACGGGATGCGTGTGCGACACGGCGTGACGAAGTGGATCCTCCGCGAGGTGCTGGCGCAGCGCGTGCCGCGCGCGCTCTGGGAGCGGCCGAAGCGATGGTTCACGATGCCGGTGCGCGGCTGGCTCACGGGGCCATTGCGGCCCTGGGCGGAGGAACTGCTCAGCGAAGGGTCGCTCGCGCAGGTCCCGGTGCTGCGCGCCGACGCGGTTCGGGCGGAGTGGGCGCGCGTGCGAGAGGGGCGCGCGGGGAACGGCCACGCGATGTGGGCCGCGCTGCAACTGCTCGCGTGGTGGCGGGAGTGGCGCCCGACCCTCTGAGCCGCGACGCGCTCAGCCCTTGGCGCGACCGCGGATGATCCCTTCGACCAGGCGCGAGGGATCGAACCATCGCTGCGCCGCCGCGCGCATCCGCGCGGGCGTCACCGCCGCGAGGTCGGCAGGATAGCGCGCGATGCCGCCGAGGTCGCCGGTGAGCCAGGCGTCCGCGATGTCACCGAGGACGGCCGCCCCGGACGCCTGCCGGATCTGCCACGCACCGATGGCATAGCGTCGCGCGCGATCGAGTTCCTCCGCGGTGACCTCGTCGTCGACGAGGCGCTGGAACTCGCGAAGGAGGCCGGAGACCGCCTGTTCCTCCTTCTCGGGCGACGTGCCGATGTACGCGCCGAAGGTCCCGCTCGCGCGCCGGACGTACGGCCGGGCGAGCACGGCATAGCAGAGCGACTGCCGATCGCGGAGTTCCTCGAAGAAGCGCCCGCCGAGTCCGCTCGCGACCGCGCCGAGCATCTCGGCGTCGAAGCGCGAATCGTCCCTCGCGCCGGGACCGTCGAAGAGGAAGGCGATGGCCGTCTGCGACTTGTCGCGCGCCTCTACCACGCGCTGCGCGCGTGCCGGCCAGGGCGGCGCGACGACGGTCCTCGGCGCACGGGCGCGCAGGCCGGCGAAGCGCTTGGCGAGGATGTCCGCGGCGTCCTGCGGATCGAAGTCCCCGACGGCCGCGAGCACGGCGGCCGAGGTCGGCACCTGTTCGGCGTGCCAGTGCGCGACGTCGTCGCGCGTGAGCGCCGCGACCGATTCCTCGGAGCCGAGGGTCGAGCGGCCATAGGGATGCCCAGGCCAGGCCGCGGAGGCCGCGAGGCGCATGGGCTGGCGATACATGTCGTCGCGGAGCTGGGCGAGCGCGGCCTTGGCCACGGCGCGCTCGGCCTCGATGCCGTCCGCCGGGAAGACCGGAGCGAGCACGAGGTCCGCGAGGAGTTCGGCGGCAGCGGCGAACTGCCTCCCAGGCACGCCCATCGCCCAGTGCATCGACTCGGCCCCGACGCTCGCGCTCGGCGTGCCCCCCAGGAGTTCGGCATCCTCGGCGAGCCGGGAGGCGCTGCGATGCGCGGTGCCGCGGAGCGCCGCGCGCGCCATGAGCGTGGAGATGCCCCCGTTCGCGTCGGTCTCGTCGATGGCCCCGCCGTCGACGAAGCAGCCGAAATGCGCGAGTGCCGCGCCCGGACGGCGGCGGACGAGCACGGGGACGTCGGTCGCGGTGCGGAAGACGTGCACGCCGTCGACGACGCGCTCCAGCCGCGCACCCGCGCCGAGCAGTGCCGGCGCGGCGACGGGTGCCGCGCTCGGCTCGATGGGCGCGGGGCGCTCCGTCTCGAGCAGCGAGCGGAGGGCGTCGATGTCGGTGGCGAGGGGAGCGGTCCCTCGCGGGCGATAGCAGACGACCGACGCGTCGCGCGGATCGAGCCAGCGGTTCGCGACCTCCGCGATGCGCGCGGCGTCGACGTCGAAGAGGGCGTCATGATAGGCGATGCCCGACGCCCAGTCGCCGAGCAGCTGCCAGGCGCCGAGGAAGTTCGCCTGGCCGTCCGCCGACTCGAGACGACGGAGCCACGAGGCCTCGAGAAGGCATCGCGCCCGGTCGACCTCGGTCGCGGTGACCTCGCCGTCGCGGACGCGGCGCAACTGGTCCCAGAGCGCGCGCGCCGCCGCGGGGAGGTCGACCGAACGCGCGCCGGCATGCACGACGAACACGCCGATCTCGGTCGGCGTGTAGTCGTATGCGCTGACACTCGAGACGAGCCGGCGGTCGCGCGCGGCGCGCACGAGGCGCGAGGCGCGACCGCCGGAGAGCACGGTGGACAGCACGTCGAGCGCCGGCGTGTCGGCGTGGAGCAGCGCTGGCGTGCGCCAGCCGAACACGAGCTCCGCCTGCGCGATGTCGCCCTCCCACTCGTGCGCGCGGAACCCCGGTGCGCCGGTCTCGACCGGCCCCGGGGAGCGCACGACGGGCGCGTCGGCGAGTCCGCCGTAGAGCCGCGCGGCCTCGCGCAGCATGACATCCGGGTCGACGTCGCCGACGATCGCGAGGACCGTATTGCCCGGTCGATAGTGGTTGCGATAGAACGCGACGAGCTGGTCGCGGGTCAGGGCGCGCAGCCCCGCCTCGCGCCCCATGCGCCAGCGGCGAATGCGATGCCGGTCATGCAGCAGCGCGAAGAGCGTCTCGACGGCGAGCGCGGAGGCGGTGTCCTCCTTGCGCTTGGTCTCCTCGATGATGACCTCGAGTTCGCGCGCGAGTTCCTCGGCGTCGATGACCGAGTTGGCGTACGCATCGGCCTGCACCTCGAGGCCCTGGAGGAAGCCGGAGGCGGGAAGGACCGTGTAGTAGTGCGTGTGGTCGTAGATCGTGCCGGCATTGAGATATCCGCCAGCGGCCTTGGTGGCCTTCGCGATCTCGCCCACGCCGCGGGTGGGGGTGCCCTTGAAGTACATGTGCTCGAGCACGTGCGCGATGCCCACGACGTCGTCGTCCTCGTCGAAGTACCCTGCCTTCACCCAGGTCACGATCGAGACGACCGGCGCACTGGCATCGCGCCGTGCGAGGATCGTGAGCCCGTTCGGCAGGCGGACCCGGCGCACCGAGTCGGCGGGAAGGACGGCGTGCAGACGCGACATCAGCGGACCAGCGGGGCGCGGTGGATGGTGAAGAGCGCGGTGACGAGCATGGCGGCCGAGTAAGCTAGCACGCGGGTGAGGTCCGACGCGTCGGGCACGACACCGGCGAGCCAGGCGGTCCGAATGACGTCCGCGGTGGCGATCGGTGGCAGGATGCGCTCCGCCCAGACCATCCAGGCGGGCGCCCCGGACGCGCCGGCCCGGACGATGAGATGGAGCGACATGCTCAGGAGCGTGGTGACGATGACCACCGCGCCGTCGCGCTGCGTGAGTGCGCCCGCGAGGATCCCGAGGGAGCCGAACACGGTCGCGTAGAGCGCCGCCGAGGCAAGGACGGGGAGGACCGGGACATCGAACACGAGCCAGCCGAAACCGATCGGCACGAGCGCGTACGCCCCCGTGAACGTCACCATGCCGACGACGAGGCGGAGCAGGTAGTACTGCCAGGCGACGATGGGGGCGGAGAAGAGGAAGCGCACATGGCCGCGCTCGCGATCCACGGCGACGAACCCGCTGCCCACGGTGAGCGCCCCGAGCGTCATCGCGAGCGGCATCATCTGATCGTAGAAGCGTTGCACTCCGTCATGCAGCTCGCCGGCGGCGCGGATCTCTTCCATACTGAACCTGCTCGCGAGCCCCCAGAGGTTGAGGAGCGCAAGTGCGGCGAAGATCGCGACCGGCGAGATCGCGCGCACGAACGCGTCGCGCGCGTGCCATCGGGTGTAGGCGAGGAGCGCCGTGCGGCTCATCCGCGCACCACGGAGCGGAAGGCCTCTTCCAGCGAGGACTCGGCGGGAGCCACCGCGACGACGAGCGTTCCCTGGGCGATGGCCGCCGCGAGGGCCCGATTGAGTGCGATGACGTCCGCCGTGGCCTCGATCAGGTCGCCGGCACGCGCAGCCCCCGGCAGCAACGTCGCGAGCGCCTCGACGCCGGCGGCGCACTGGATGCGCCACCGCCGCTCCCCGCCAGCGCCCGCGTGCGTACGCACCTCGACGATGCGCTGCACGCGTCCCTGGTCGATGATCACGACCCGGTCGCACAGCCGCTCGAGCTCGTCGAGATTGTGCGAGGCGATGAGCATCGCGCGGTCCGGGGCGCGCAGTCCGCCGACGAGCTCGCGGAACCGCGCGGTCCAGACCGGATCGAGCCCGTGCGTCGGTTCGTCGAAGACCACCACGCGCCGCGGGGAGAGCAATGCCTGGGCGAGCCCGACGCGCTGGAGATTGCCCTTGGAGAGCGCCTTGAGTCGCTTGCCCCGGTGCTCACCGATGCCGACGGCCTCGATCACCCGCTCGCGCTCGCCGAGGCGCGCGCCCGTCGCGATCCCCTGCAGCGCCGCGAGCCGGTCGAGCGCCTCCTCGACGCCCCACGACAACGGGAGCGTCATCAGTTCGGGCAGGTAGGCGATGCCCTCGCGCTCGATGAAGCGTCTTGGCGCGATCCCATCGACCTCGACCGTCCCGTCGTCGCTCTCGATCAGGCCGAGGAGCATCGCGATGAGGGTGCTCTTCCCCGCCCCGTTGGGCCCGGCGATGCCGACGACCTCGCCTGCGGCGATGGTGAACGACACCCCGTCGACCGCGCGCGTGGCGCGGCCGAGGAGGGAGCGGTATGTCTTGCCGACGCCTGCGAAACGGATCAGTGGACGATCCGCAGCAGGCCCGCGTCGGCGCTCGCGCGGAGGAAGCTCTCGGCGTCGCGCGTGGGGATGAGGATGCCCGTGATCGCGAAGCCGCGGCGCGCCTCGGCCTGCATGAACTCCTCGAGCGTGCGATCCTTCGGGCCCGGGCTCGAATCGCGCATGAAGCCGACGATCTCCTCCCACGAGCCGTCGTAGCGACGCCCATCGCGACCGACGACGCGGTGGAGGTCGGGCGCCTGCTTCTGCTCGCCGAGGTCCGCGAGCAGCGCGCCGAACAGCTCGAGTTGCGATCTCGCCTCCTCCTGCGCCGACTCGTTCGCGCGCGCCTCGATCTCCGCCAGCATCTCCTCGATCGGATCCACCGGCGGCGCGAGCTCGGTGAGCCGCTCCTCCCAGATCCGCAGCGACGAATCGTCGTCGCGGATGCGGAGGTGCGACTTCTTGAGCTCCATCAGGCGCCAGATGCCGAGCTCGTCCCAGTGCTCCTCGGGCTTGGTGCGCTCGAGGTGGAAGAGCGCGGCCTCGAACTGCTCGCGATCGTAGAGCAGGTTGCCGAGGTAGATGCGCGCCTCGCTGTGGTCGGGATCGAGCTGGAGCGCCTTCTTGAGCGTCTCCTCGGCGCCGATGTCGTCACCGAGGCGGTGCTGGGCGTAGCCGACCATCGCCACGGCCTCGGCGTTCTCGGGGACCTGCTGCACGGCGATCTCGAAGTACTCCTTCGCCTCGGCGATGAGGCCCTCGCGGAACAGCGCGCGCCCGACCTGCAGCATGAGCTCGATGTCGTCGGCATAGCCGAGCTCGAGGATGCGGCGGAAGGTCTTCATCGCTTGCGGGGTCTGGCCGAAGCGGAGCAGGGTCTCGCCGAGGCCGGCGAGCGCATCCTCGTGTTCCGGGTCGAGGACGAGCGCCTCCTCGAACGCCTTGCGCGCCCAGGCGAACTCGTCGCGCGCGAGGCGGGCGTAGCCCACCCCCACGTGCAGCTCCACGGCGTTGGGATAGAGGCCGAGCCCCTCGCGGAGCATCGTCAAGGCCTCGTCGTAGTTCCCCTCGTTGTAGAGCTGGTGCGCGCGCTCGTCGTACTCCTCGGAACTCAGGAACGGAGAGGGCATCGGGCGAGTGACCTCAGGCTCAAGGGGGGACCCGCTGAAACTACGTGATAGTACCCCCGGATGACAGCTATGGAACGGGTTGTCAGGGGGTTGCGGACAGCGCGACGGCGACCTCTCCCGCGAGGCGGGCATTGGACTCGAGCAATGACAGATTGGCGCGGAGCGATCGGCCCTCCGTCGCTCGCAGGACCTCGGCGAGGAGGAAGGGCGTGACGGCCCCGCCACGCACGCCGGTGGTCCGGGCGAGGACGAGCGCCTGCTCCACCGCGCGATCGACCGTCGCGCGATCGAGCGCCGCGTCCGCGGGCGGCGGTTGCACGACGAGGATGGCGCCGGGTCGGCCGAGCCGACGCGCGTGCCGGAGGATCTCGGCGATCTCGGCCGCCGAATCGACGCGCGCGGGGACGGACAGTCCCGTCGAGGCGGTGAAGAACCCCGGGAACTCGTCGGTGCGATAGCCGAGCAGCGTGACACCGTAGGAGTCGAGGCGCTCGAGCGTGGCCGGCAGGTCGAGGATCGACTTGGCGCCCGCGCACACGACGACGACACTCGTGCGCGCGAGCTCGGCGAGGTCGGCGGACTCGTCGTAGCTCGGTTCGCGATGCACGCCGCCAATGCCGCCGGTCGCGAAGACGTCGAGCCCCGCCGCGGCGCAGGCGGCGAGCGACCCGGCGACGGTGGTCGCACCGTCGCGGCCCTGCGCCGCGGCCACGGGAAGGTCGCGCGCCGCGACCTTCATGACACCGTCACGCCTCAGGAATCGCTCGAGGTCATCGCCGTCGAGTCCGATGGTGAGGACGCCGCGGACCATCGCGGTGACGGCCGGCGTCGCGCCGGCGGCGCGCACGGCGGCGCGCATGCGGGCGTCGGCCTCGCGGTTGGCGGGGATGGGCAGGCCCTGCGCCAGCACCGAGCTCTCGAGCGCGACGATGGGACGGCCCGCGTCCATCGCCGCGCGCACCTCCGGCGCCCAGGCCAGCGACGCGTTCATCGCGCACCCTCCCGACGGAAGGCGCGGACGATGGCCTCGCCCATGCGACCCATCAGAACCTGCGCCTCATTGTCGATGTTCCATCGGAGGTCGGCGTTCTCCCTGGTCATCACGCAGGCGACGACGCGGTCGGGCAGCGTCCAGAGCGCGCACTCGGTGCGGATGCCGTCGTCGGCCCCGGTCTTGTGCGGCGCGGTGAGATCGCTCACGTAGCGCTGCAGGAGCTGCCCGTCCTCGTTGTGCGCGAGGATGTCGAGCATCGTCGAGTCGGCGCGCGCGCTCACCGCCCGGCCGCGCGCGAGCAGCTCGAAGAGGCGGGCCATCTCGTTCGGCGTCGAGACCCCGAGCCCGTACTTCGCGCTCGAATCGGGCGCGACCGACGCGATGGCGCGCAGGAAGCTCTTGTGATGCACGCGCGTGCGCGGGAGCCCCAGCGAGTCCATCCGCGCCCAGACGCGTCGGATGACGATGCGGTCGAGCAGGAGGTTGGTCGCGGTGTTGTCGCTGATCGTGGTCATGAGCCACGCGGCGTCGCGGACGGTGATCTGCGCGCCGTCGTGCAGGAACTGGAGCTGCCCCGCGCCGCCGACCTTGTCGATGCGCAGCACCGTGAGCGGGTCGTCCAGTCCGATCATCCCCTGCTCCGCCAGGGTGAAGAGCGTGACGAGGATGGGGACCTTGATGAGCGAGGCCGTCGGGAAGGGCTCGTCGGCGCGATGGCCGAGGCGCGCTCCGGTCTCGAGGTCGTGTATCGCGTAGCCGACGATCCCGCGGTGGCGCGCGATCATCGCGTCGAGCGTGCGCCGGAGCTGGGCGGTGTCGGCGCTGGCGGGAGCGGAAGGGGCGGCGGCCTGCGCCGAACCCCGGGCCGGAAGCGACGCGCCCCCCAGCGCGACGGCGAGGCCGATCGCGACCAGGGGGCGCACCACGCGCGAGCGCGTCACGCGTCCGGGAAGTCGTCCGCCTTGCGCGTCTCGACCAGGTCACGCTCGCGCGCGTCGGGGTCGTAGACGGCGAGGAGCTTGATGTTCTCGCCGGCGTAGCAGTCGAAGGTCTTGCCCGTGCCACGCTTGATCACGATCTCGTGGCCGTCCTCGAACTTCAGCACCGCGTTCGGATACTGGTTGTTGAGGTACTGCTTCCTGAGCTTCTTCGGTGGTTGGGGCATCGGTCGGCTCGTCGCGGGTGGGGAATCCGACGCGAAACTACCGCAGGAGCGTGAGGTGCGTAAGACCCTCGCCGTGGCGCTCAGGTGACCCGTGGCCTGGTGCCCGCGAAGGCCGACCAGGCACCGGTGGCGAGGATGTCGTCGATCTCGGCGACGACGCGCTCCACCTCGTCGTCGGTCGTGTAGAAGTGCGGCGCCACGCGGATGCCGGCGCCAGGGCGGTAGTCGATCACCACATCGCGGGCGAGCAGCGCCTGCGCCACCTCGGCGCCGTGCGGGACATCGAACGCCACCGTGCCGCCGCGCCGGTCGGCCTCGCGGGGGGCCGAGACCTTGTAGCCGCGCGCATCAGCGAGGGCGACGAGCCGCGCCGTCTGCCGCATGCTCTTCTCGCGGATCGCGGTCATCCCCGCCTCGGCCACGATCCGCGGCCCTTCCATCCCGGCGTAGAGCGCCGGCACGACTGGCGTGCCGCCGAGCCAGCGATGGATGCCCTCGGCATAGTCCATCCCGTACTCGAAGGCGAAGGGCCGCTTGTGCGCCTGCCATCCGGTGAGCGAGGGCGCGAAGCGCTCGCTCGCCGACGGCGATGCATACAGGAAGCAGCCACCGGGGCCACCGCAGAGCCACTTGAGCACGCCGCCGGTGAGGAAGTCGACGCCGCTCCGCTTCACGTCGACCGGGATCACTCCGACAGAGTGGTACGCATCGAGCGAGACGAGCGCGCCCATCGCATGGGCGTGCGCGCAGAGCGCGTCGGCGTCGAGGATGAAGGCCGAGCGGAAGGCGACATGCGAGACGGCGACGAGCGCGGTCCGCTCGTCGATCGCCCCGTGCAGGCGCGCCTGGTCGATCGTGATGTCGTCCTCGGTGGGGACGACGACGACGCGGCCGCCGAGCTTGGGCACGAGTTCCTCGAAGGCGTAGCGAACGCTCGGGAAGTCGAGGTCGGTCATCACGACCGTGTCGCGCCCGACCGTGAAGTCGAGGGCGCTGAGGATCGCCGACTGCGCGAGCGTGACGGTCGGGGCCATCACCACCTCGCTGGGGGCCGCGCCCATGAGCGGCGCGACGACGTCCCCGACCGTCACCGGCATCTCCCACCAGCCGCGCGCCCACGCGCGCACGCCCCACGTCGCCCACGACTCGGCGTACTCGGCCAGCTTGCCCGGGACCGTGCGCGGCATCGCGCCGAGCGAATTGGAGACCATGTACGTGCTGCGCGAGAGGATGGGGAACTCGTCGCGGAAGCGGAGGAGCGGATCGTGCATGGGAGCGGGGCTGGGCGCACCGGGCGCGTGAGACACCCGAAAGGTATGGACGCCCTCGCCCGGATGCAGGTTCGACAGGACTAGAAGTAGCTCGCGATGCCCATCTGCAGCGCCGCGCGCCGCGTGGCGGCATTGCGCAGGAGGTCGTGCGCCCACTCGCGGCGGAAGTTCACCTTGAGCACGGTCCCCGCGGCGGGCCGCAGACTGGCGCCGAGCACGATCGCGCTGAGATCGTCGCCGATGAGTTGCCCCGTGGCGTCGAAGCGCCCGACGTTGCGGTCCACGTGCTCGAGGCGCGTGGTGACCGCGAGGACGCTGCCGCGCAGCATGCCGCGCTCCGCGCGCCATACCGGTGCGACGAGATCGAGGTGCGCGCCCCACTGCCGCGCCCCGAGCAGGTCGGTGATTCCGCCGGGCAGTTCGACGCGCGCCAACGCCGCCTCGCCACGGAGGGTGATGCCGCGAGGGAGCGAGGCCGCGAGGTCGACGGCCGTGATCGCGAGGTCGCGCCGGTCATCGACCGCCATGCCGTCGAGGCGGAAGCGGTTGTACGTGGTGCCATAGAAGGAGATCCCCGCCTCGCCGACCTCGGGGGTCCGGAGCGCGAGCCGACCCGAGAGGGCGGGCACGCCGTTGTCGTCACCCGCGAACTGACCGGGTCGCCGGCCGCTCGCGAGATGCGTGCGTCCGGTGGGATTGAGCACGACGCCCTCACCGAGGCCGTTGGTCAGGTAGGCGTCATACGTGAGCGTGAGTCCGGCGGCGGCGAGACGCCCGTTCACGCCGAACCCGACCTCGGAGAGGGTGGACGGGATGATCTCGGTGGAGACGAGCGGACGGTCGACGAACTCCCAGCGCGGGCCGTCGTGGTTCTGGTTGAACGCGCCGATGGGCGGGAGGAGGATCCCGCCGCGGAGCACGAAGGCGGTGGAGACCCGATAGTCGATCAGCGCCGTCTCGAGGGCGATCTCCTGCGTCCCGTGCTCGAACTCGAGCTCTGAGATGAAGCGCAGCCGGGGGCCGAGCGACGAGAAGAGGAAGAGGTTGAAGCGGCGCAACTCCATCGAGAGCCCCGGTCCGATGCCCTGCTCGCGCGCGTAGTGCGCGTTGGCCTCCACGTACCCGCCCACCGCGGTGCGTCCCGCCTCCGCGATGAACGGCCGCCGGTAGATGCTCCCCTGCACCGACGAGGAATCCTCCTGCGCCGCGAGGAGGGCCGGCGCGAGCAGGAGGGATGCCACGGACGCGACGCGCCTCATGCGCGCTCCATCGGCGCGACGGCGATGAGGATCGCGTCCTCGGACTCGCGCGCCGCGTGCCGGCGCAACGGAAGCTCGGCCGGGCCCTCGAGCACCGCGCCGTGCAGGTCGTACTCGCTCCCGTGGCAGGGACAGATCAACCGGTCGGCGCCGGGCTCCACCTCGCACCCCCGATGCGTGCACCGCGTCGAGAGCACGACGGGAGACGCGCCGGCGACGCGACGCACGAAGAGCGGGAGTTCGAGTCCCGCCGACTCGACGAGCGCACGGCCGTCGGCGTCGAGCGACGTGAACGGCACACGGAGCAGCCCATCGACCTGCTCGGCCCGAACGTACGGCACGGAAACGCAGCCCGCTGCGAGCGCGGGCAGCGCCCCGAGCACGCAGAGGCCCGCGGCCGCGCCCGGCAACTGCTGGAGGAATTCGCGACGCGTGCGCATCAGAGCGACCTCAGGTAGCGGAGCACCCGCTCCTGGTCGGCGGCCGAGAGGGCGTTGAACGCCGCGCGACTCGCCGCGCCTTCGCCACCGTGCAGGCCGATCGCGGCACGCAGCGTACGCGCGCGACCATCGTGCAGCAGGAAGGGCGTGCCCCCCGTGGCGCGCTCGGCGAGCCCGATCCCCCAGAGCGGCGCGGTGCGCCATTCCGCCGAGGTCGCGCGCCCCTCGGTGTAGCCGTCGTCCAGCTCCGGTCCCATGTCGTGCAGCAAGAGGTCGGTGAGCGGCGAGAACTCCACCCGGTCGAGCGGCGCGACGTCGGAGCGGCCGGTGCGCATCGTGAGCAGGTGGCAGCGGGCGCAGCCGATGGCCTCGAAGCGATCGCGTCCCGCGAGGACCTCCGGAGCGTTCTCCCCCCGCCGCGGCGGCGGCCGGAGCGTGCGGAGATAGAACGTGACACTCGCGACGATCCCGCTCCCGACCTCCGGGTCGGCGACGCCGTCGCTCGCGGCGCCGCCTGTCGCCGGTACGAGCAGGTCATCCGGGTGCTCGTCGGTGACGACCGGCCCACGCCACGTGCCGCGGAGCGCCGCCGCTCACCCCTGCCGTCGCCTCCGCCGCGAGACGCGTGACGAGGTCGGACGCATCGACCCAGCTGGGACGGCCGGAGATGCCATCACCATCGAGATCCGCCGAGTCGGCGCGCGCGAGAATGGTGGTGTCATCCACCGCCTCGAGCAGACCGAGTCCGGTCACGGCCGGAGGCGTGAACCGCGCAGAGACGGTCGCGGTCGCGGGAAGGCGTTCGGGCGTGTGCCCGAGGATCGCGCGGCCCTGCAGCTGCGGACCACCGTCGGCGCGCATCGGATCGAAGGTGGCGCCCTCGTAGCGGCCGAAACGCGTGATGTCGAAGAGCGGATGCCCCTTGCCATCGCCGGCGTGACACGCGTCGCAGGACTGCGCGATGAAGGTCGGCCCGAGCCCTTCGGCCGGGGCGAAGGGGCGGGCGAACTCGGCGTCGCCGCGCGCGAAGGCGGCCTGCTGTGCCCCGGTCAGTCCGGCGATCGGCCCTTCGAGGATCTCGTCGTCCCGCGGAGCGCCGGGGAAGAGCGGCTCGCCACAGGCCGTGGCGAGCAGGAGGGTGGCGAGGGGCATGGCGCACCGCCCGAGCAGGGTGTTCGTCGGCACAAAGGACATGATTTAGTATGTCCTAAGTACCATGGACCGTCAATCCCGACCACGCCTCACGTCGCCCACTCCGCCTCGGCCGCGCGGGAGTCCTCTCCCGCCTCTTCCTCCGCGCGAGCCAGCTCCCAGCGTGTGAGGGCCCGGTAGAGCAGCGGCAGCACGAAGAGCGTGAGGAACGTGGACGTGACGAGCCCGCCGATCACGACGCTGGCGAGCGGGCGCTGCACCTCCGCACCCGCACTCGAGGAGATGGCCATCGGCACGAAGCCGAGGCTCGCGACGAGCGCGGTCATGAGGACGGGACGCAGGCGATCCATCGCGCCCTCGCGCACCGCCTTCTCCAGGTCGAGCCCGCGCGCCCGCAGGTGATTGAGGTGCTCGACGAGCACGACGCCGTTCAGCACCGCGATGCCGAAGAGCGCGATGAAGCCGATGCTCGCGGAGAGGTTGAGGTTGAGGCCGCGCAGCCAGAGCGCGGCGACACCACCGACCAGCGCGAAGGGGACGTTCAGCAGCACGAGTCCCGCCTGCGTGACGGAATCGAACGAGAGGAAGAGCAGGAAGTAGATGAGCAGCAGCGCGGCCGGGACGACGAGCACGAAGCGGCCGAGTGCGCGTTGCTGGTTCTCGTACTGCCCGCCCCACTCGAGGAAGACCCCGGCCGGGAGGTCCACCTGCGCCTCGACGTTCGCGCGGACCTCCTGCACGAAGCTGCCGAGGTCGCGCCCGCGTACGTTGGCCATCACGAGCGTGCGGCGTTGCGCGTCCTCGTGCGCGATGAGTTCGGGCCCCATCACCGGGGTGAGCCGCGCGAGCGAGCCGAGCGGGACGAGGCCGCCGTTCGCCGTGCGCACCGTGATGCGCTTGAGCGCCTCGAGGTCGCCGCGATTGACCGCCGGCAGCCGGACCGCGACGCCGATGCGGCGCGGGCCGTCCACCAGCTCGGTCGCGACCGTCATGCCGGTGCCGAGATCGAGGGCCTCCTGCACGTCCGCGACGCTCACGCCGTAGCGCGCGAGGGCGCCGCGATCGACGTCGACGCGGTACTGGCCGCTGCCGTCCGCGATCTCGACCGAGACGTCGGCCGCGCCCTCGACGCCGGCGACGATGCCGCGGATCCGTTCGCCGAGGCGTTCGTTCACCTCGCGGTCCGGGCCGACGACCTTGATGCCGAGGTCGGTCCGGATGCCGCTCTCCGCCTCGTCGAGCCGCATGGCGAGCGGCTGCGTGAAGGAGACCTCGAGCCCCGGGATGTCCTGCAGCGCGCTGTCGAGCGCGGAAACGAGGCCCTCGCGGTCGCTCGCGGTCGTCCATTCCTCGCGCGGCTTGAGGATCACGTACGTGTCACCCTCGAAGAGCCCCATCGCCTCGGTGGCGAGGTCGGGACGACCCTCCTTCGTCACGACGGTGATGACCTCGGGGAACCGCTTGATGATCCGCTCCGCCGCGCTCGAGAGCCGCGTCGCCTCGCCAAGCGAGATGCTCGGCAGGCGGCGCGTCGTGATCAGGATGTTGCCTTCGTCCAGCTTGGGCATGAACTCCGTGCCGATCCAGGCGAAGGATGCCATCGCGACCACGACGGCGGCGGCGGACGACACGACCACGATCCGGGTGCGCTGGAAGACCCACTCGAGGCCGCGCCCATAGGACGCCTTCAGCGCGTCGAAGAACCGATTGGGCTTCTCGCGCGCGTGGCGCAACAGCATGTGCGACATCGTCGGCACGTAGGTCAGCGCAAGGAGCAGCGAGCCGAGCACCGCGGTGACGACGGTGAAGGCCATCGGCTTGAACATGCGGCCTTCCATCCCGTCGAGCGTGAAGATGGGGATGTAGACCGCGACGATGATCGCGATGCCGAAGAGGATGGGCCGGCCGACCTCCACCGCGGCGGAGAGGAACAGGGAATCCCGATCGCCGTGCGCCCCTTCCTCGAGCCGCCGCACGAAGTTCTCCACCATCACGACCGACGCGTCGACGATGAGCCCGAAGTCGAGCGCCCCCAGGCTCATCAGGTTCGCCGAGTAGCCGAAGAGCTTCATGCCGGCGAAGGCGAAGAGCATCGAGAGCGGGATGACCGACGCGACGATGAGCGAGGCGCGCACGTTGCGCAGGAAGAGGAACAGCACGGCGATGACGAGAAGGCCGCCCTCGATCAGGTTCTTCGTGATCGTCGAGGTCGTGCGCGCCACGAGCTCGGTCTGGTCGTAGAACGGCGTGATGTGCACGTGGGCCGGAATCCCCTGCTTCACCTCCTCCATCCGCGCGCGCACGCCGGCGATCACCTGCCGCGAGTCGGCGCCCTTGAGCTTGAGCACCATGCCGGTGACGACCTCGCCCTTGCCGTCCTGCGTCACCGCGCCCTGCCGCGGCAGCGCGCCCTGCTCCACCACCGCGATGTCGCGCACGAGCACCGGCGCTCCGCCCCGCGTCGAGACGACCATCCGGCCGATCTCGTCGAGCGACTCGGCGCGACCGACCCCGCGCAGCGTGAAGCGCTCACCGGCGTTCTCCACGTAGGCACCGCCGAACGCGCGGTTGTTCGCCCCGAGCGCGTCGTGGACCTCGGCCAGCGTGAGGCCGCGCGACGCGATCTTGGACGGGTCGACGACCACGTGCACCTGTTCCGTGTACCCGCCCCACGAGTTGACCTCGCTCACCCCGGGCACCGTGCGCAGGCGCGGGCGGATCGTGTAGTCATGGAGCGTCTTAAGGTCGGTGAGTGACATCGAGTCGCTCGTGACCGTGTACTGGTACAGCTCACCCATGGGCGTCGAGACCGGGCCGAGCCCGGCCTCGATCCCCGTCGGGAGCGCGCCCTTCGCATCGGCGAGGCGCTGCTGGACGAGCTGGCGCGCGAAGTAGACGTCGACGTCGTCGGGGAACGAGACGGTAATGATCGAGAGTCCCTGCTTCGACACCGAGCGGACTCCCTCGGCGCGGGGGATCCCCATCAGCGACGACTCGATCGGATAGGTGACCAGCCGCTCGATGTCCTCCGGCGGCATCCCCGGCGCAGGCGTGATGACCTCCACCCGCGTGCCGGTGAGATCCGGGAACGCATCGAAGGGCAGGTGCGTGAGCGCGTACAGGCCGCCCATCACGAGCGTGAGTGCGCCACCGATGACGAAGAATCGCTGCTTCAGCGCGAAGGCGATCAGGCGGTTCATTCGCCTCCCTCCGCCGCCGCGCGACGCTTGAGGATCTCCGCCTTGCCGATCGCCGCGCCGCTCCCGAGGACCGAATCGCCCTTCACGACGCCGCCGAGGATCTCGGCGAAGGTCGAGGTGCGGCGACCGACCTTCACCGCGCGCGCCTCGAGCAGCAGCCCTTCACCCATGCGGGACCCGAGCACGACGACGGTGTCCCCCTCCATCACCTGGATCGCGCCCATCGGCACGGCGAGCACCTTCGCGCCGGTGGCACCCATCAGCTCGGCGTCGGCGGTCATCTCGGCGCGCAGCAGGCGTTGCCCGTCGCCGCGGATCGCGGCCCAGACCTCGATGGCCCGCGAGAGCGAGTCGACCACCGGGGCCACGCGCGACACCCGCGCCTCGAACACGCGCCGGGGATACGCCGGCACCTCGAAGTGCACGACGCCGCCCATCGCGATGCTCGCCACCGCCTCCTCAGGCAGCCGCACGACGACTCCGAGCATCCCCTCGCGCGCGATGGTCACGAGCGGCTGCCCCACGAGGACCACCTGGCCCGGCTGCGCCTCTCGCCCGGTGACGACCCCGTCGAATGGCGACCGGATGAGCGCGGCATGTTCATCGGTCCCGGCCGGCGTCCCGCTCCCGACCAGGTGTTCCACGAACGCGGTCGCTCGCTCGAGCTCCGCATGCGCGGCGTCGCGCCCGGCGGCGGCGGCGGTGCGCGCGGCACGGGACCGCTCGACCTCTGCCTGCGACACGGCGCGCGCGGCCAGCAAGCGTTCGGCGCGGCCGGCCGCCGCGTCGGCGACCGACGCCGCGGAATCGGCGGAGATCGAAGCCGCCTTCGCGGCCGAGAGCTTCTGGCGCGCGTCCATCACCTCATGCGAGTGGATCACCGCGACGATGTCGCCCTCCCTTACCCGGTCCCCGGGGAAGACCTTCACCTCCAGCACGCGCCCCTCGACGATGCTGCCGAGCGGCTGGGTGGACCCGGGATCGAGGCTCACGCGCGCCGGGACCTTCCAAGCATCGCTCCAGGCCTGCTCGGCGACGGCGACGAGCTCGAACTGGCCGATCGCGACCGCTTCGGCGGAGAGGAGGGCCGTGTCGGCGACGACCGCCGCTTCGGGGACCGCCGCCGCGTCGCCGCCGCAGGAGACGAGGAGCGAGGCGGGCGCGACGAGCGCGAGGACGAGGCGTGCCGCGCGCGCAGCGCGGCGGGGAGCGACGAGGATCACGGAACCTCCACGGCGGGCGCGCCGATGGCGCGCCGCAGGTCAAGTCGAACGAGGGCGCGGTCGAGGGTGCCGCGCACGTAGTCCGCGCGCGCGTCGGTCGCGGCACGGAAGGCATCGAGCAGTTCCACGAGCGAGGACGCGCCCTCGCGATACGCCGCCTCGGCCGCGCCGGCGACGATGCCCGCCTGCGCGACGAAGGCGCCATCGAATCCCGCCGCCCCCGCATCGAGCGCCTCGGCGGCCGCGAGGGCCGCGCGCACCTCGGTGGCGACGCGCAATTCCGCCATTCGCCTTTCCGCGGTCGCGGTGAGCAGCTCGCCGGCGGTCCGCTCGCGGTTGCCGCCGTTGAGGTTGAGCAGCGGTGGCGTGAGGACCAGCCCGAACTGCGCGGTGGCATACCCGCCGGTGCCCTTGTAGCCGCCGCTCAGTCCGACATCGGGCACGGCCCCGCGCGTCTCGGCGACACGACGCCGCTCCGCGGCGCGTTCGGCCGCCCGCGCGGCAGCGAGATCGGGGCGATCGCGTTCGGCCGCGGCGAGCGCCGCCTCGAGCGTCGGGAGTTCCGCGAAGGTGAGGATCGGCTCGGCGATGGCAACGCGAGCGGGATCAGGCTGCCCGATGATCGCCGCGAGCTGTGCGCGGGCGGCGGCGGACGCAGCGACCGCCTGTGCCGCCGCGAGGCGCGCCCGCTGCGCCTCGATCCGCATGCGATACGCCGCGGCCTCGGAGACCTCCCCTTCGGCCGCGCGCAGTGAGTCGAGCTGCGCCACCCGTGTCGTGAGCTCCGACTGCTCCCTCGCGACCGTCGCGAGATGCTCCGCGGCCCAGGAGTGCCACCAGGCGCGTGCGGTCGCGAACTCCGCGGCGCGCGTGAGCGCGAGCGCGTCCGCCGCGGCGCGTTCGCGCGAGGCGCCGAGCGCCGAGCGGAGCGCGAATCGCCGTCCCGTGACGTCGATCGGCACCGTGAGCGTGGCGAAGTCATCGAACGGGATGGGCGCGCCCTGGTTCTCGCGCCGGAGTTCGAGAGTGGGATTGGCCCATTGGGCCTCGGTGCGCGCACGGCCGACCAGTTCGGCCCGTCGGCCTGCGGCGGCCTGGGCAGCCGGTCCGGTCGTGGTGGCCGCTCGCACCGCGTCGGCGAGCGAGAGGCGCGGGGGCGCCGATGGCGCCTGCGCGCGCGCCATCGTGGCCAGGCTCACGAGGAGCACGGCGACTCGGAGGGCGCTCGTGGGGGAAGCGTCGTGTCGTGTCATCGCCGGGCATACTAGGCGCCGGGGATGAACCCACGATGAACGGCCCGGCTAGCCGAAGTGGACGATGACCCGGGTACCGACCGCGACGTCCGGATCGAAGACGATCCGAGCGCCGTGCCGCTGGGCGATGGCCTGCGCGATGGCCAGGCCGAGTCCGCTGCCGTCGGGGGCCACCCGGCGTGCGCGGGTGCCGCGGAAGAACCGTTCGAAGAGTCGGGCACGCTCCTCGGGCGGGATGCCGATGCCCTCGTCGGCGACGACGAGCTCGGCGCCATCGGTCCCGCGGCGCGCCGCGACGCGGACGACCCCGCCGGGCTCCGAGTAGCGGAGCGCGTTCTCCACGAGGATGCCGAGGAGTCGCTCGAGCGTGGCGGCGTTCCCCTGCACCGGCACTTCCTCCGGCACCTCCACCTCGATGCGCATCTGGCGGCGCGAGGCCAGGGCACCGAAGGCGCGCGCACTCTCGGCGACGATGTCGTCCAGATAGACCGTCCGATGGTCCGGGGCACCGCCCCCGGCCTCGGTCCTCGCGAGCTCGAGCAGTTCGTCGACGAGGGCAGACATCGTCTCAAGCTCGTGCTGGGTCTGCTCGAGCGCCTGGCGGTCGGCTGGTGTGGCGGGCACGGAGAGCGCGAGTTCCCCCACGCCGCGCGCGCGCGCGATGGGCGTGCGCAACTCGTGCGCGGCGTCGGCGAGGAATCGCCGTTGGCGCGCGAACGCGTCGTCGAGGCGGTCGAGCAGGGCGTTGAAGCGCAGGCCGAGACGGCCCAGCTCGTCGTGCGGATCCGCGATGGGGAGACGCCCGCCCGCACCCGCGGTGATGCGGTCGGCGGCATCGGCCATCCCCGCGACGGGGCGGAGCGTCCGCCCGGTGAGGACCCATCCCACGACGAACGCGAGGACGAAGGCGAGCGGCACCGCGAGCAGCGCACCCCGATCGACGGCGCGCTCCTGGCGGACGAGGGCCGCGAGCGAGGCCTCGACGCGAACCTCCCAGCCGGGCGCGAGGCGAGGGTTGAGGAGGACCCGTCGCTCGCGGACCGGAGGCGGCAGCGGCGTGGTCGTGGCGGCGCGCAGCGCGGCCGGTGGCTCGAACGTGGTGCCGTCGGGCCGCAGGAACTCGATGTGCCGGTCCGGGATGATCAGCTCGCCGGCGATGTGCGCGAGCGTCGCGTCGATCTGCCGGTACTCGGCCAGCTCGGTGCGGAAGAACCCCTGCACGAGCGCGACGGACGACTCGAGCGAGCGCGTGAACTCCGTTTCGAGCGAGCGGCGCACGAGGGTGCGCGCGACGACCGTGCCCACGAGGAGGATCGCGAGGATGGACAGCGCGTACCACAGGGTGAGGCGAAGGCGGATGGAGCGGCCGCGCGCGGTCCCGACCGCGGGACTCATGCGCCGGTCACCGCGTTGAGCCGGTACCCCGCCCCGCGGACCGTCTCGACCATGGGCGCGTCGCCGGTGGCGTCGATCTTCCGCCGGAGCCGCCCGATGTAGACGTCGATGACGTTGCTGAACGGATCGTAGTTCTGGTCCCAGGCGTGCTCGCTGATGTGCTCGCGCGTGAGGACGGCGCCGGGGTGCCGCATGAGCACCTCGAGCACGGCGAACTCCTTGGTGGTCAGCGCGATGGCGCGCGGTCCCCGCGCGGCGGTGCGCGTGGAGGTGTCGAGGGCGAGGTCGCCAACGCGGAGCACCTGCGGCAGCGATTCGGCGGGCCGCCGGAGCAGGGCGCGCAGCCGGGCGACCAGCTCGCCGAGGGCGTACGGCTTGACGATGTAGTCGTCGGCGCCGGTGTCGAGACCGGCGATGCGGTCCTCGACGGCATCGCGCGCCGTGGCCATGAGGATGCGGAGCGGCTGCTGGCGGGCGCGCAGGCGCCGGCAGACCTCGAGGCCATCGATGTCGGGTAGCCCGAGATCGAGCATGACCGCATCATATGGGTTGATATTGGCCTCGCGGAGCGCGGTCGTGCCGTCCGGCGCGACGTCCACGGCGAAGCCGGCGTTGCGCAGGTACTGGGCGGCGGTGGCCGCCATCCGCGGGTCGTCCTCGACGAGGAGCAGGCGCATTCGATGGGGAATCTACGCAGGCCGGATGAACCGGGCGTGAACGGGAGTTTGGTCCTGCCCCCCAAGGTCGCGCTCGTGCTCGGCGGGGGCGGCCTCAAGGGGTTCGCGCACATCGGCGTGCTGCGCGCCTTCGAGGAGCGCGGCATCCGGCCGACCGTGGTCGCCGGCACGAGCATCGGGTCGCTCATCGCCGCGGCGTACGCGGGCGGGATGCCGATCGCGGAGATGGAGCGCCGCGCCCTCGACCTCCGGAAGAGCGACCTCTTCCGGATCGACCACATCTCGATGGTCACCAAGCGGATGCTCGCGCCGGCGCTCTACCTCGGGAAGCCGCTCGAGCGGATCGTGCGCGACATCGTGCCCACCGGGACCTTCCGCGAACTCGGCCGCACGCTCCTCGTGAACACGGTGGACCTCGAGGCGGCGTCGCAGGTGCTCTTCGGCCTCCCGGGCCTCGATGACGTGCAGATCTGGGAGGCGGTGTACGCCTCATGCGCCCTCCCCGGCTTCTTCCCGCCGGGGGTGCTCGCGGGGCGCACCTGCGCCGATGGCGGCATCTCCGACAATGTCCCGGCCCTGGCCGCCTCGCACGGCATGGACGCGGTGATCGCGGTGGACGTGGGGAGCACGAACATCGCGCGCGCGCGGCGGATCAAGGAGAAGGGGTTCGCGGCGATCTACATGCGCTCGGCGCAGATCATGATGAAATCGCTGCAGTCGCAGCAACTGCTCCAGTGGCAGGGGCCCCCGTTGCTCCTCGTGCGGCCCGCGGTCTGGCAGTTCAACATGTTCTCGTTCGCCCACGTGCGCCGGATGATCGACCTCGGCTATGAGGCGGCGGTGGATGCGCTCGACCGCGCCGGGGCGTCGCTGATGCTCGGCGGCGTCTGGCCGCGGCGGATGGTGGACATCCGGGTCGACCGGGCCGCCTGCACCGGCTGTGCGCTCTGCGTGACGCTGGCACCGAAGTCGATGATCATGGACCAGTCGGGGAAGGCCGAGGTGCTCGTGAGTCCGGTCGAGTGGTCGCGGGCGGACGGGGATTTCGTGCACCAGTGCCCGACGAACGCCATCCATGTGGAGGCGATCGACGGGGCCAACCGCCGGGAGACGATGGAAATGCCGATACTCGAGGACGCCGACTAGATTCGAAGGCTGGACCAACCCACCCCCCATATGGCCTCCAACAACAGCTTCCGCAGCCGCGACACGCTCACCGTCGACGGGCAGCCGTACACGTTCTACCGCCTCGACGCCTTGTCCGGCCTGTCCGGCAACACCGTGTCCCGCCTGCCCTTCTCGCTCCGCGTCCTGCTGGAGAACCTCCTGCGCAACGAGGACGGCGGCTTCGTGAAGCCGGCCGACATCGAAGCCCTCGCCCGCTGGGACGTGAAGCAGCCGGTCGACAAGGAGATCGCGTTCCGCACGGCCCGGGTCCTCCTCCAGGACTTCACCGGCGTCCCCTGCGTGGTCGACCTCGCCGCGATGCGCGACGCCCTTGCCGCCCTCGGCGGCGACCCGACGCGGATCAACCCGCTCCAGCCGGTCGACCTCGTGATCGACCACTCGGTGCAGGTCGACGAGTACGGCGTGGAGGCGGCGGAACTGCTCAACACCAAGCTCGAGTACGAGCGGAACGGTGAGCGCTACCAGTTCCTCCGCTGGGGCGGCACCGCCCTGCGCAACTTCCGCGTGGTGCCCCCGGGCACCGGCATCTGCCACCAGGTGAACCTCGAGTATCTCGGGCAGGTCGCGTTCGTCGGCGAGGAGGACGGGCAGAAGGCCGTCTACTGCGACTCGCTCGTCGGCACCGACTCGCACACGACGATGATCAACGGCCTGGGCGTGCTCGGCTGGGGCGTGGGCGGGATCGAGGCCGAGGCGGCGATGCTGGGGCAGCCGGTCTCGATGCTCATCCCCGAGGTCATCGGCTTCAAGCTCACCGGCAAGCTCCCGCTCGGCGCGACGGCGACGGACCTCGTGCTCACCTGCACCGAGATGCTCCGCAAGAAGAAGGTCGTCGGCAAGTTCGTCGAGTACTACGGCCCGGGCCTCGGCTCGCTCGCCCTCGCGGACCGCGCGACGATCGCGAACATGGCGCCGGAGTACGGGGCGACGATGGGCTTCTTCCCGGTGGATGAGGAGACGCTCAAGTACCTCCGCCTCTCCGGACGCAGCGAGCACCAGGTCAAGCTGGTCGAGGCGTACACGCGGGCGCAGGGACTCTTCCGCACCAGCGAGACGCCCGACCCCGTCTTCACCGACACGCTCGAACTCGACCTGTCGACGGTCGTGCCGTCGCTCGCCGGCCCCAAGCGTCCGCAGGACCGCATCGCGCTCACGGGCATGAAGGCGAATTACGCCGAGGCGTTCAAGGCGGAGAAGGAGCGGCTCGCCGCGGCGGCCGCCGCGAAGGCCGGCACGGCGGCGGGGGCCGCTGCCGCGACGATGGTCTCCGAGGGTGGCCCGATCCATGCCGTCTCGTCGGTGGACTGCGCGCACCGCGGGCACAGCTTCCAGCTCAGGGATGGCGCGGTCGTCATCGCCGCGATCACCTCCTGCACCAACACGAGCAACCCGAGCGTGATGCTCGCCGCCGGCCTTCTCGCGCAGAAGGCGGTCGCCGCGGGGCTCTCCACCAAGCCGTGGGTGAAGACCTCGCTCGCCCCGGGGTCGAAGGTGGTCCGCGACTACTTCGACAAGGCCGGCGTGCAGCCCGCGCTCAACACGCTCGGCTTCCAGATCGTCGGCTACGGCTGCACCACCTGCATCGGCAACTCGGGGCCGCTCCCCGAGACGATCAGCAAGGCGATCGACGACGGCAAGCTCACCGTCGCGGCGGTGCTCTCGGGCAACCGCAACTTCGAGGGTCGCGTCAATCCGCAGACGCGCTTCAACTACCTCGCGTCGCCGCCGCTCGTCGTGGCGTATGCGCTCGCGGGCCGTGTGGACATCGACTTCGACCAGGAGCCGATCGGCGTCGGCGCCAAGGGGCCCGTCTTCCTCCGCGACATCTGGCCCTCCACCAAGGAGGTCGAGGACATCGTCCTCACCTCGGTGAAGCGCGAGCACTTCGAGAAGGAGTACGGCGACGTCTTCGGCGGCGACGCCGACTGGAAGGCCATCAAGGCGCCGACCGGCAGCCGCTACGTGTGGGACGACAAGTCGACCTACGTGAAGCACCCGCCCTACTTCGAGGGCATCACGATGACGCCGCCGGGCGTCCAGCGGATCGCGGGTGCGCGCGTCCTCGGCATGTTCGGCGACTCGATCACCACCGACCACATCTCGCCCGCGGGCTCGATCGCCGAGAAGTCGCCCGCCGGCGTCTGGCTCAAGTCGCTCGGCGTGGAGAAGAAGGACTTCAATTCGTACGGCGCGCGGCGCGGCAACCATGAGGTGATGATGCGCGGCACCTTCGCGAACATCCGCCTCAAGAACGACCTCACGCCGGGGATGGAAGGGTGGTGGACGCGGACGAGCAAGGATGCCGAGCCGACCTCGTTCTACGAGGCGTCGATGGCGTACCAGAAGGCCGGCACGCCGCTCGTCATCATCGCCGGCAAGGAGTACGGCACCGGCTCGTCGCGCGACTGGGCGGCCAAGGGCACGATGCTCCTCGGGGTCCGCGCGGTGATCGCCGAGAGCTTCGAGCGCATCCATCGCTCCAACCTCGTGGGGATGGGCGTGATCCCGCTCGAGTTCGTGAACGGCGAGACGCGGCAGTCGCTCGGACTCACCGGCTTCGAGAGCATCACCATCGAGGGCATGAGCGACACCATGACCCCGCGCGCGACGCTCACGGTGAAGGCCGACGGCAAGACCTTCAAGGTGCGCAGCCGGATCGACACGCCGGAGGAGATGAACTACTACCGGCACGGCGGCATCCTGCAGTACGTGCTCCGGCAGCTCGCCGCGAAGTGACGGCGAGTAGGATCGAGGAGCGAGGGGAACGAGCGAGGGTCGAGGGAGAGTGAGAAGTGCAAGGGGAGATCGAGCAGAGGGCGCAGAGGCCGCGCGCCCGCCCGCTCGCTCTCCCCTTCCGCTTCGCGCCCTCCCCCTTTCCTTTTCTCCTCGCTCCTTCCCCTCGCTCCTCGCTCCTTCCCGCGATCCCGATGCGGCTTCGGCTCCTCTACAACCCGGCCTCCGGCCGCGGCCGCGGCGCCCGCGCGATCCTCGGCATCCGTGCCGCGTTCGCACGGTGCGGCTTCACGGACGTCCGGGCGACCACCCACGCGGGCGACGAGGCGCGATTGGTGCGCGAGGCGATCGACGACGGCGTCGAGACCCTCGTCGTCGCGGGCGGGGACGGGACGTGGAGCAACTGTGCGATCCCGCTCGCCAAGGCCGGCGCCCCCATGCGCATGGCGCTCCTCGCGGCCGGCACCGGGAACGACTTCGCGAAGAACCTCGGCATCGACCCGCGCGATCCGACGTCCCTCGCCGAGCGTCTCGCCGATGGCGGAGTCCGCGAGCGGCGGGCCGACATGGGGCGCGTGGACGACACCTGGTTCCTGAACGTCGCGGGATTCGGCTTCGACGTCCACGTGTCGCACATCGCCGCGCGGTACCATCGGATCAAGGGCCCCGCGGTGTACGTCGTGAGCGCGCTGCAGGGCATCCTCACCTACGGCGGACTGCCGATCGGCGTGGATGGCGAGCCGCCGCGGGACCACCTGCTCGCCGTGTTCTCCAACGGCGCCTGGTTCGGCGGGGCGTTCCACATCGCGCCGGGCGCGACGGTCGACGACGGGCGGCTCGACGCCGTGCTCATCCGCGATGTGGCGAGCCTCGCGCGGCTGCCGTTGCTGGCGCGCGCGATCGGCGGCTCGCACCTGACGAGTCCCCACGTGCAGCACCGGCGCGTGACGTCCACCACGCTGACCTTCACCGAGCGCCCCTGGTTCGAGGCGGACGGCGAGCTGCGACAGGCCGCGGGCCCGACGGTCGAGGTCGCGAGCGTCCCGGGGGCTCTGCGGATGGTGGACCTCTGATCCGGAGCACCTAACAACGGTGCGGTGGCGACGTCATATGCACAGATGCACGTATGGCATTCAACAAGGAGATCGCCATGCTACGCCGTCTGTCGCTCGCCGCCGCCCTCGCCGCGGCCCTCGCCTGCACCGAGGATACCACCGTCGTGGCGCCCGCCTTCCTCACGCTCACCACGCCGGTCGCCGCCGCGGTCGACACCGCGATCCAGGACGAGTTCCGCGCCGAACAGATCTATCTGCGCGTGCTCGTCGATCATGGGAATGTCCTCCCCTTCTACAACATCGTCGTCGCCGAGCAGCGGCACTCGACCTCGCTCGGTGCGATCCTCGAGCGTCGCGGAGCCGGCATCCCGGACAGCGACTGGACGCTCGAGAACGTCCCGCGCTTCGCGACTGTGGCCGAGGCCTGCGCCGCGGGTGTGGTCGCCGAGCAGGAGAACATCGCGATGTACGACCGGCTCCTACTGACCGAACTCCCGAACGACGTGCGCAACGTCTTCGCGAACAACCGCCGGGCATCGTTCGACCGGCACCTGCCCGCGTTCGAGGGTTGTCGATGACGCCCGGTCCCGGCGCAGGGGAACCCGGCGCCGGGACGCGGGGTCGTACGGCACGACTAGCGGTCCCGCACCCCACCCCGCACAATTCACGCATGCGAACCTCACTCCGTACCCTGGCGGCGCTCGTCGCCTTCGCGGTGGCCACGCCCGCGATGGCGCAGGACCCCGCCCCCTCTTCGGGACCGAAGGTCGGCGACATGGCGCCGGACTTCACCCTCCCCGCGAGCACCCAAGCGGGCGTCAACCAGCGCCCCGTCCGCCTCTCCGAGCTCCGCGGACAGGTCGTCGTCATCGCCTTCTTCCCGAAGAGTCGAACCCGAGGTTGAACGGTCCAAATGGAGGCGTACCGTGATCAGTACGCCCAGCTCTTCAACAACGGCAACGGCGTGACCGTGCTGGCCGTCAGCAGCGACGACGTCGAGACCCAGCAGGCGTGGGCCGCCGAAGCGAAGTTCCCCGTCACGTTCGTCAGCGATCCGGCCGCTGTCGCCGGCAACGCCTACGACGTGAAGTACCCTGC
>JBGATT010000055.1:0-17562 GCA_044229035.1 Gemmatimonadaceae bacterium
AGTTCGTCGCGAAGCTGCGGCTGCTCGAAGGGGCGGAGGACGGCATCGCGACCGCCTCGGGGATGTCGGCGGTGTACACCGCGCTCGCGTCGCTCCTCGGGCCGGGCGATCATGTGGTGGCGGGGCGCGCCGTCTTCGGCTCCACGCACCAGCTCTTCACGCGCATCTTCGCCAAGTGGGGCGTCACGCACACCTACGTCGATGGCGACGATCCCGCGACCTGGGCGGCGGCGATCCGGCCGGAGACGAAGGTGCTGTTCGTCGAGACGCCGTCCAATCCGGGGCTCGACCTCGTGGACCTCGCGGCGCTCGGCGAGCTCGCCCGGGCGCGCGGCATCCCGCTCGTGGTGGACAACTGCTTCGCGACGCCGGCGATCACGCAGCCCATCCGCCTCGGTGCCTCCCTCGTTGTGCACTCGGCCACCAAGTTCATCGACGGGCAGGGCCGCGTGCTCGGCGGGGCGATCCTCGGCGAGGCGAAGCTCGTCGCCGAGGCGCGGTTCCTCGCGCGGCACTCGGGGCCCGCGCTCGCACCATTCAACGCGTGGGTGCTCTCCAAGAGCCTCGAGACGCTCGCGCTGCGGGTGGAGAAGCACGCGCAGAACGCAATCGCCATCGCGGCGGCGCTCGAGGGGCATCCGGGGGTCGAGGCGGTGCGCTACCCGTTCCTGCCGTCACATCCGCAGCACGCGCTCGCGCGCCGGCAGATGCGCTGGGGCGGCGGCGTGTTCACGCTCCGCCTCGCGAGTTACGAGGCCGCGCGCCGCTTCATCGATGCGCTCGAACTCTGCTCGCACTCGCCGAACCTCGGCGACACGCGCACGATCGTCACGCACCCCGCGTCGACGACGCACTCGAAGCTGACCGAGGCCGAGCGCGCGCAGGTGGGGATCACGCCGGGGCTGATCCGCGTGTCGGTCGGGCTGGAGCATCCCGACGACATCCTCGCGGACCTGCGCCGCGGCCTCACTGGATAGCGAGCGTGTAGCCGCCGAACTCGTCCTGGTAGTACGTGTTGGCCACGATGTAGTACGTGCCGGCGGCGAACCCGTGCGTGATGCGTGCGTTGGGGCTGCCACCGCCCTCGTCGTCCTGCGCGATGAGCGTGCCGTCCGAGTGCCGGATGATCAGGAACGGATCGACGTCCGGGCTCGTCATGTCGATCGTGATGATCGCCGCCGAGTCGAGCACGAGGCGCCAGCGGTCGGCGCGCGTGCCGTCGGAGAAGCGGCAGGACTCCGGCGTGAGGACGCCGGTCACCGTGCTGCCGCGGGAGACCGTGCCGACCGTGGTGTTGCAGGCGAGCGAGTCGGTGGGCGGTGACGTCGGGACGTCATCGCAGGCGACGAGCGTCGAGGTCAGGAGGGCGAGGAGGACGGGACGCGCGGAGAGGAAACGCATCGAGGCGGGCTCGGTTGGAAGGGTTCTGCCCCCTCCTACACGCGAGCCCGCCTCGAAGTTCAACTGGTTCCAACCCCCCGTGGATCAGGGCTTCTTCAGCGCCTTCACCTCGGCCGGCATCTCGAACGCGGCCGCCGGCTGCTCGCCGAACTCGACCGACGTCGTCGTCACCACCTGCTGCATGCCCATCACCGAGACGGTCATCTTCGCCGCCATCATGATGCCGCCCTGGTTCTTGAAGTCGGCGAACTGCGTGACCGACTGCATCTCGCCCTGGGGCGAGGACTGCGTCGCGACGGTCTCGAGGATCAGCCAGGTGGTCGTCGAGTAGCAGTCGGTGCTCACGCGCCCCGACTTCCAGGTGTGCTTGATCTTGACGCACTTCTCGCCCGCGACCTCGCCCTCACCGGCGAGTTCCATCGCGGTGAAGAGATCGGCCGGACGGGTCATCGAACGGAAGTCGGCGCCCTCGGCGGCCGTCGCGGCCTCCATGCCGGCGAGGAGGCGCGGTCCCTGCATCGGGTCGGCCGCCCACGCGGTGGTGCCGTCATAGCCGGAGCGGATCTCGCCGAGGCCGGGGATGCCGATCGTCATCGTCTGCTGGTTCGGGCGGCGCTGGAGGAGCAGCACCGACCCGGCCATGCCGGCGGCGGGGACCTCGAAGTTCGCCGTCATCTTCATGCCCTGGATCGACGCGGCCATGCCGGTCGGATCGACGGCCTTCGCGTGCTTCGCGAGGATCTCGGCCGGCGTCTGCGCGGCCGCGGTGGAGGCGACGAGGAAGAGCGCGAGCGTGGCGAACGAACGGGTGGGACGGGACAGCACGAAGCCTCCGGGCCACTGTGGGCCGATGGGTGACGACGGCGCGCGGTGCGCCGCCGGTCTTGCTGAACGATGAACGCGTGAACTACGGGGCGCCACTGGCGATCCAGGTCCGAGCCGCGTCGAGGGCGGCATCGCGGCCGGCGCGCAAGTCATTGATGCGCAACGGTGTAGGTGTATCCGGTACCACCCCGACGCCCTCGACGCGCCGGCCCTTCGGGTCCACATGATCGGCGATCACGTGCATGAGCACGTCGCCGTTGGGCAACCGACCCATCGCGGCGGGGAGCGCCATGCCGGCGCTGCGCGTGCCGAAGATCCGTGCGCGGCCGAGCGCCTGCATCCCGGTCGCGAAGAACTCCGACGTGCTCGCCGAGAACTCGTCGACGAGGATCGCCACTGGTCCGCTGAACGGCGCGGTGCGCTCGCCGCGCGGATTGACGCGCCGCGGATTGGCGGTGAAGCGGATGGTGCCGGTCCGCGACTTGAGCTCGCCGAGCGAGATGGCGGTGTCGAGCACGTGCCCCGACTGTCCCGCGATGAGTCCGATCACGCCGCCGGGATTCCCGCGGAGGTCGATGATCAGGCCTGCCGCATCGCGCGACGCGAAGAAGAGGCTGTCGAGCGTGGGGATCAGCACCGGGAACCAGCCGCTGAAGCGGACGACGGCGATCTGCCGCGCATCACCCGTCGCGAACGGCAGGCGCTCGCCCGATGCGCGCACGACGAAGGGCGGGAGGTTCCCGTACTGCGTGACGGTGCCGTCGACCGGGCCGCGTTCGAGGATCACCGGGCGGAGTTCGTTCCGCGCATTCACGTACTGCACGGCGATCTCGTCCCCCTCCTCGCCGGCGAGCCGCGCTCCCGCGAAGGTCGCAAGCAGGTGGTCCGCCTTCGCGGTGTCACCGTTCGCCGCCGTCCGGAGCGTCGCCTGCAGCGTGGTGATGTCCACGGTGTCGATCCGGACGATGCGATCGCCGGGTCGGATGCCGGCGAGGTGCGCGACGCCGCTGTCCGGGACGCGCCAGGCGATGAGGGCGCCATCGATCATGCGCACCTCGAGCCCCGCCGCACCGGGCTCGCGCACCGCCTTCGCACCGCCGGGCGCGGCCGAGGCGGGGATGAGCACGAAGTGCGACTGCTTCGGCACCGCGATGAGCGCGCGGATCGCTTCGCGCACCGCGTCGTCGGTGGGGGTGCCACCGAGCGCGGCGCGGAGCGAGTCGCGCGCCACGCGCCACGCGCCGTCGAGCAGCGCCGCATCCCAGTAGGTGCGGCCGATCGCCGCCCACGCGGAGTCGAAGCTCGCGATCGGGGCGACTTCGCGGCCGGATGCCTGCGCCGCGGCGTTGGTGATCGAGAGGGCGAACACGCTCGCCGCGGCGAGAACGCAGGTGTTGAAGCGACGGGGACTGCAGGAACGCATCGCGCGGGCCTCAGGAGGCAGGGAATCGATGGTGGATGGTGCGCGGAGCATCCATTACAGACGGCTCCCCACCTACGGACGAAACGCCACGAGGTTCCGTACCGCCGGTCGCACCCGTGTCCGGGGAGGCTACATTTCGCCCGTGCCCTACACCCTCCTCCCCCCCGATGAGGCGCGCCGACTCGTCCCCGAGCTCGCGACCTCCCTGAACCCGAACGTCTGGGTCTACCGCTTCACCGAGTCCACCCGCGGGTGGACGCTCAGCATCGCCACGCACGCCGAGCCGGGCTCTCTCAAGCTCTCGCTCGGCGGCTTTCGTATCGCCCCGGTGGAGCGCACGAGCGCCCCCGGCTTCACGACCGACCGCGAGGCGATCGCGCTGGCGAT
Organism: Gemmatimonadaceae bacterium; assembly: GCA_044229035.1. Lineage (GTDB taxonomy): Bacteria > Gemmatimonadota > Gemmatimonadetes > Gemmatimonadales > Gemmatimonadaceae > Pseudogemmatithrix. Next base: position 4,037 of record JBGATT010000055.1, read on the forward strand.
CGGGATGGAGGAGAAGGTCCACTGGTCCCGCGTGATCGGCGTGGGCGGCCCGCTCGCCCTGCGCGACATCAAGCGGATCGTCGGCGGCAAGTGCGTGCTCGCGCCCACCGCGGATGCGCGGGTCGGTCAGCCGCATGACGCCGAGCTGCTCGACTTCGCGATCGCCTGCTTCCAGGAACTCGAGGCTGGCGCGGGCATCCGACTCACCACCGGCCAGGACCTCGGGCACGGCCTGATGTTCGACGGGATGACCCCGTCGCTCCAGTACCTCAACGCGCGGTACAAGGGCAGTGTCGTCGCCGACACATCGATCCCGACTGGGGAAGGCAACTACCGGATCCTCGACGGCATGCTCCGCGCCTCCGGCGTGCCGCTCGAGAACGCGACCGTCGCGCTCATCGGCTGCGGTCACATCGGCATGCACGTGATCGGGCGGCTGCAGTCGCGCGGGACGAGGATCCTCGCGTGCGAATCGCGCGCCGAGCGGCGCAGGGAGCTCGAGGAGCGGGGCATCCCCACCTGGACGCCCGAGCGGAAGCTCGAGATGCTCCGCGAGCCGGTGGACGCGGTGGTGGTGAACGCCGCCGGCGGCACGCTCGACCGTGCGACGGTCGAGGCGTGCGTCGCGAACACGCGCCTGCGCGTCGTCTGCGGCAGCGAGAACCTCGCGATGCCCGATCCGTCGGTGCAGGTGCTGCTCCAGCGGGCGCACAAGGCGTACGCGCCGACCGAGCTCGGCGGGATGATGGGCTATCTCACCGCGGTCGAGGAGTATCTCGCGCGGGAGGCGGGCGTGCCGTTCGCGATCGAGACGCTGCTCGAGGCGGCGAAGAAGCTCGACGAGGCGGGGTTCCGCACGACCGAGCGCCTCCGGGCGAACGGCTTCCGCGAGACGTTCGAGGAGGCGGTGATCGCGGTCTACGCCTGAGCGGTCCCGGGGCCGCCGAGCGCGCTCCGGCACGCCGTCGCGAGTTCCTGGGTCACCACCGGCTTCTGCAGGACGACGTCGATCCCCGCGTCCTGGAGTCCGAGGTTCGTCGTGGCGTCGATGAATCCGGAGAGGAGGATGATCGGCAGCTCCGGCCGGAGCTGCTTGACCGCGGCGCAGAGGTCCGCGCCGGTCATCTCGGGCATCGAATGGTCGGAGATGAGGAGGTCCACCGCGCCCGGGTCCTCTCGCACGGCGGCGAACGCGGCCGCGGGGTGCTCGAATGTCCGCACCCGGTACCCGAGTCCTTCCAGCCGGCGCGCGGTGGATCTGAGCAGCGCCGGTTCGTCATCCACGAGCACGACGCGCTCGCCGCTCCCGCGCAGTGGCGCGGCGACGGGAAGACGGGCGTCCGCCTGCGCGATCTCCTCTTCGCTCAATGGGAAGAGGCACCGGACCTGCGTCCCCGCGCCGCGCTCGCTCGCCAGCAGCACCGCACCGCCATGTTCCGACATGATGCCGTGCACCATCGCGAGGCCGAGCCCGGTGCCCTTGCCGGCGGGTTTCGTGGTGAAGAACGGCTCGAAGACCCGGGCGCGCGTCTCCGCATCCATGCCCGGGCCGTTGTCCCGGACCTCGAGTGAGAGGTACGGACCCTCGCGCACCCCGGGGTTGGCGCGTGCGACGCTGTCGCGCACGTAGAACGGGGCGAGCTCGAGATCGATCACGCCGCCGCTCGGCATGGCCTGCGCGGCGTTCGAGGCGAGATTCATGAGCACCTGATGCACCGATGTCGCGTCCGCGAGGACCCGGGGCACCCACTCCGGGAGACGGACGTTCAGGGCGACCGTCGCCGGCAGCGTCGCCCGGAGCAGGTGCTGCACCTCGCGGACGGTCTCGGAGAGGTCGAGCGGGATCCGCACGGAGTCCTGGCGACGGCTGAACGCGAGGATCCGGTCCACGAGGTCGCGGCCGCGCATGGCGACCGCGAGGATCTCGTCCACGTCCTGGGCCTGCGTCGATCCCGAGGGGACCTGCGAGGCCAGCAGCTCCGCGTACCCGATGATGCCGCCGAGGATGTTATTGAAGTCGTGCGCGATCCCGCCAGCCAGCGTGCCGATCGCCTCCATCTTCTGCGATTGCCGCAGCCGCTCATTGAGGACGCGCTGCTCCTCCTCGAGTCGCTTGCGCTCCGAGATGTCCACCACGGCGGCGAGCACGAACATGCCGTCCGCCGTGGCCAGGGGCGTGAGCCCGATCTCGATCGGCACGTCCGTGCCATCCTTGCGGAGGCCGAACAGGTCGCGTCCGGCGCCCATCGCGCGGACGCGCGGGTCGGCGCGGAACTCGGCGCGCGAGCCGGGATGCGAGCCGCGGAACCGCTCCGGGATCAGCCGCTCGATCGGTTGCCCGAGGAGCTCCTCGCGCGCGTAGCCGAAGAGGCGCTCGATCTCCTTGTTGACGAGGACGATCCGCCCCTCGGCGTCCGACATCAGCAGTCCGCTCGGTGCGGATTCGATGGCGGCACGGAGGTGCGCTTCGATCGAATTCCTGTTCATCGGACGCTCACGGGGCGACGGGAGGCGAGCGCTTGCTGATCCGCTGAAGGTAGGAGTCGGTACCGCGCGGGCGCCACACGTGTTTCCGAATCAATGCACCGGTCCAGCAGAGGCGCACCATTACCGGGCGCGGAACCGTCCCAGCGCCTCGCGCGTGAAGTCGGAGAGCACCATCCGTCCGCTCATCGCGGCGCGCGCGCTCATCCGCTCGCCCCACTCCTCGGTCCCGGCCCAGAAGATCGCCTTCATCTCGCGCATCGCCTCGGGGTTGCTCGCCGCGAGCCGCGCCGCATGCGCGTCGACGGCGGCGTCGAGCGCGGCGGCGTCGTCGCACAGCATCGAGTACAGCCCGTGCCGTTCGCACCACTCGGCGTCGTGCCAGTCGGCGTGCACGCCGAGATGCATGAAGGGCGCGAGCCCGAGCTTGCGCTCGATGACCACCCCCACGACGAACGGGCCGATCCCGACCTGCAGCTCGCTCAGCTTGGCCTGGGCGGAGCGGACGGCGAACGAGTAGTCGCTCGCCGCGATGAGCCCGATCGCCCCACCCGCCGCGCGTCCCTGGACCCGGGTGAGCACGAACTTGGGCGCGCGGATCATCGCGAGGATCACCCGCGAGAAGCCGGAGAAGAACTCCTGCCCCGCCTCGGGCGTCGAGACGGCGGTGAACTCGTCGAACGACGCGCCCGCACAGAAGGTGGACTGCCCGGCGCTCCGCAGGACGATGACCCGCGCCGCCGGATCCGCGCCGACGGCGGTGACCGCGGCGGCGAGCTCGTTCAGGAGCTTCGCCGGTAGGGAGTTCCCCTTGGGGTGCGAGAACTCGACGGTGCCGACGCCGTCGGCGATGCTGGTGCGGACGCTCCCCTCAGGGACGCCGGAGGTGGTCGTGGTCATGCCGGAAATATAGGTTTAGCCCATGGACAAGAAGCCGCCCACCCAGGAGGACCCGGCCCTCCTCGCCGCCTTCGAGGCGCGCATCGCCGCCGGGGACAGCATCGAGCCGAAGGACTGGATGCCGGAGCGCTATCGCAAGCAGCTCACGCGCATGATGTCCCAGCACGCGCACTCCGAGATCGTCGGGATGCTCCCCGAAGGGAACTGGATCACCCGCGCGCCGTCGCTGCGCCGCAAGATGGCGCTCATCGCCAAGGTGCAGGACGAGGGCGGGCACGGCCTCTACATCTACTGTGGCACCGAGACGCTCGGCGTCGACCGCTTCGATCTCTACCAGGCGCTCCTCGACGGCACGGCGAAGTACTCGAGCATCTTCAACTATCCGACGCTCTCCTGGGCCGACATGGGCGTGATCGGCTGGCTCGTGGACGGCGCGGCGATCGTGAACCAGACCATCCTCGCCAAGACCTCCTACGGCCCGTACGCGCGTGCGATGGTCCGGATCTGCAAGGAGGAGAACTTCCACAAGCGTCAGGGCTACGAGATCTGCGCCACGCTCGCCAACGGGACGCCGGCGCAGAAGGCGATGGTGCAGGACGCGGTGAACCGCTTCTGGTGGCCCTCGCTCATGATGTTCGGCCCGTCCGACAAGGACTCGCCCAACTCGGCCGAGCTCCTGCGCTGGCGCGTGAAGCGCAAGACGAACGACGAGCTCCGGCAGCGCTTCGTGAACCTCACCGTGCCGCAGGCGCAGGCGATCGGGCTCACGCTTCCGGATCCCGACCTGCGCTTCAACGCCGAGACGAAGAACTGGGACTTCGGCGAGATCGACTGGGCCGAGTTCTTCGAGGTCATCAAGGGCAACGGGCCGTGCAACGAGGAGCGCCTCGCCGCGCGCAACGCGGCGCATGCCGACGGACAGTGGGTGCGCGACGCGGCCACGGCCTACGCGAGCAAGCACGCCAAGCGCACGGAGGCCGCATGACGACCAACGGCAAGGATGACAGCCACTGGCCCCTGTGGGAGGTCTTCACGCAGGGAGGGCAGGGCCAGCCGTTCGAGCACGCGGGCTCGGTCCACGCGACCGACGCCGAGCATGCGATGCAGAACGCGCGCGACGTGTACACCCGCCGCGGTGAGGCGGTGAACCTCTGGGTCGTGCCGAGCTGGGCGATCACGGCGTCGGCACCGAGCGAGGCGGGGCCGTTCTTCGACCCGGGGAACGACAAGCCGTACCGGCACCCGCAGTTCTACAAGGTCCCTCGCGGCGTGAAGGTGTTCTGATGCGGACGGCGGAGCACGACGAGGAGGAGCCGGGGATCGCGACCGGCGCCGCGGAGGGCGGGGTGCAGCAGGTCGCGGGCGTCCGCGGGCCGGCGCTCGGGGCTCCGCTGTTCGAGTACCTGCAACGCCTCGGCGACGACCGGCTCATCCTCGGGCACCGGCTCTCGGAGTGGTGCGGACACGCGCCGATCATCGAGGAGGACATCGCGCTCGCGAACGTCTCGCTCGATCTCATCGGGCAGTCGGTGAGCCTCCTCAAGCTCGCCGGCGAGGTCGAAGGGGCCGGTCGTGACGAGGACGCGCTCGCGTACTTCCGCGACGGCGTGCAGTTCCGCAATGCGCTCCTCGTCGAGCAGCCGAACGGGGATTTCGGGCAGACGATGGTGCGGCAGTTCCTCTTCGACGCGTACAGCCTGCTGGTCTGGGAGGCGCTCGGGAAGTGCGGGCACGCCCAGCTCGCCGCCATCGCGGCGAAGGCGATCAAGGAGGACAAGTACCACCTCCGGCACTCGAGCGAGTGGATCATCCGGCTCGGCGACGGGACCGAGGAGAGTCACGCCCGCGTGCAGCGCGCGCTCGACGGCCTCTGGCGCTACACGGCGGAGCTCTTCGAGCGCGACGCGGTCGATGACGCGGTCGCGGCGCTCGGCGTCGACGTCGACCTTGCAGGGATCCGCTCGCGGTGGGACGCGATCGTCGACGACGTGCTCGCCCGCGCGACGCTCGTGCGGCCGGTCGATGGCGCGATGCGGCGTGGCGGGCGCGTTGGCAAGCACACCGAGCACCTCGGGCACCTGCTCGCGACGATGCAGATCGTCGCGCGCTCGCACCCGGGCGCCACCTGGTAGCGCGGCCTCCCGCGCCGACCGCGATGCCCGCGCCGCTCACCCGCGAACGCCTCCTCGAGGTCCTCGGCACCGTCCCCGATCCCGAGGTGCCGGTGATCTCGGTCGTCGAGCTCGGGATCGTGCGCGACGTGGCCAGTGCGGACGACGGAAGCGTGACGGTCACGATCACGCCGACCTACTCGGGCTGTCCGGCGATGCTCGAGATCGAGAAGGACATCCGCGCCGCCCTCGCCGCCGCCGGCGTCGCGCGCGTCGAGGTGCGCACCGTGCTCAGCCCGGCGTGGACCACCGACTGGATCGGCCCCGACGCGCGCGAGAAGCTGCGCGCCTACGGCATCGCGCCGCCGGGCCGCGCCGAGCAAGGCGGGCTCATCACGCTCACACGCGCGCGCGCCGCCGTGCCCTGTCCCTGGTGCGGCTCCAGCGACACCGAGATGCGGAGCGAGTTCGGGAGCACGGCCTGCAAGGCGATCCACGTCTGCCGGAGCTGCCGGCAGCCGTTCGACGAGTTCAAGCCGCTCTAGCTACCGCCGGGCGAGCACCGCGTGCGTGTACGCCCACGCCGTGCCGTACGGGTTGTCGGTCGTCTTCGGCACGGTCAGATGATGCGTGAAGATCACCCACCGGCCATCGAGCGATTCACCAGGCTCGCGCGGGATCGTGAAGCGCAGCATCGGCCCGAGCGCGGCCGAATCGCCGGCGGTCGCATGCTCGAGGACGAGCCCGCGGCTCTCCCGACCGGCGATCCACGACTCCCCTGAGGGCTGCGCCAGCGAGGCGGTGGTGGAGTCGTGCACCTCGCCCGCGCCGAGCCGCGGCCAGGCGATGCGGCCGGAGCGCACGAGCACGACGACGCTGTCGGCGTAGACGTCGGTGCGGCCGGGGAAGTCGCCGACGACCGAGAAGCCCGTCTCGAACGAGTTCGCCACGCGGGGCTCGGCCGACTCGCGCAACGCGCGGGCGGCGGTCGCCGCGCGCAGCCGGGCCTTGGGTGCGCGCGTCGCGTCCTCGGCCCGCGCCTTGATCACCGCGAGGATCTCGCGCTGGACGCTCTGCATCACGCGCTCGCTCCACCACCCCGCGTAGACGTTGAACCGCGTGCTCACCCGGTGCCGGCTGGTGAGGACGAGCCGCACGCGGGCGGCGTCGATCGGCCCGATGGCGTACGCGCCGGTGAGGACGTCGAAGTAGCGCCCGCCGATCCGCACGTGCGGGTCGAGGGCCGGTTCTCCCTCGGCGAACGAGGGATCGATCTCGAACGCGATGCTCCGCTCCGGCTCCCACTCGGTGATCGTCTCGGTGAAGAGCACGCCGCCCCCGAAGCTCGCGCGGCGGATGCCCCCCTCCTGCGGGAGGTCGAGCGTCGCGGCGAGCGGGGGCGGGAAGCCGATCGACGTGTACAGCGCGCGTCCCCGCTCCGAGGCGCGGATGGTGTCCACCTCGGCGATCTCGTCCCACACGCGGGCCGGGGTCGCGGCGATCTCGATCGTCGTCACGGACTCGGCGAACCGGTCGGGGGACTCGAGCCGGCGTTCGAGCGGCGAGAGGAGGAACGGGAGCACGAGGACCGCCCCCATCTCGAGGCGCCGGTCGCGTGCCTCGGCGCGCGCCCGGAGGTGCGCGAAGAGTCCGCCCACCGCCGCGCCGGCGAGGATGAACGGCAACGCCATCACGATGCAGATCGTCCCCTCGAACCCCGTCGCGAAGAGGAAGCCGATGACGACCATCACCGGGAGCCAACCGGACAGCGCGGCCACGGCCGCGTGCTCCGACTGCATCCCGCGGGCCATGAGGTACCCGACGCCGAACGGGATGCCGAAGAGGAAGCTGATCGAGACGAGGATCAGCAACGAGTCCGTGAGGGGCTCGCCCCGGGAGAAGACGGCGTACGTGAGAAGGCCATACGCGATGGCGCCGAGCAGGTAGCGGAGCTTCATCGGATCCGGGGAGGCAGAGGGTCCTGCGGAAGCTCGGGCACGGGGGAGCGCGACGCAATCCGGACCCGTGTACACGCTCGCGGCGGTCGCGGCATCGGAGTGATGTCCATCACCGACAGGAGACTGCCATGCGTCAACGTCCGTTCGCCCTCGCGCTGCCATTCGCCGCCCTGCTGCTCGCCGCCGCCGTCCGGTTCGGGCCGCCGCGACTGGAGATCCGCGAGGTGCGCGACACTCCACCCGTCCCGGGAGCGGTGCTGCTCGTCGAAGGGCATCACCACACCGACGAGCCCGAGGCCGACGTCTCGGCGCGCGCCATCACGATGCGCGGCGGCACGCGCGAGTCGCGGCCCATCACCCTCACCCGTTACGGCGCGACGGGCCACTACGCCGTGACCAAGCAGTGGGCCGCCGGCACCCCCTGGCTGCTCGTGTTCACCATCAAGCAGGGGAAGCACGAGGCCTACAACACTGCCGAGGTGTTCGTGAAGGTGAACGCGTCGGGCGGCGTGGACGCGATCGAGCCGCTGATGGAGCGCAACGCGCGCGGCGATCGGTACCCGCGCGCGGCGACGGAGGCCGAGATCGCCGAGGCGCTGCGGGGCAGGTGAGCGATGAAGGCTGAAGGACGAAAGAGCGGAGGCCGTACGGCCTCCGCCCCTTCATCCTTCTGCCTTCCTCGTCGCTTCAGACGTGCTTCAGCTTCCAGCGTCCGCGCTTGAACAGCACATACGCCACCACCACGAACACGCAGTACGCCACGGTCACCGCCACGAAGACGCCGTCCTGCGCGAACCCGAGCGGATACGCGAGCGCCCATGCGAGCGGGATCTGGATCAGCCAGTACACGATCAGGTTGATCCAGGTCGGTGTCCAGGTATCGCCGGCGCCGTTGAAGGCCTGTTCGAGCACCATCCCCGCCCCGAAGAGCGGGAAGCCCAAGGCCATGATCCGGATCCCGCGTACGGCGATGGCCGCCGTCGCGGCATCGCGCGTGAAGAGGCCGATGATCGGGTGCGCGAAGACCGCGAAGATCAGGCCGAGCGTGGCCATGAACACCACGTCGTACTTGGTCGCGACGCGGACCGCCTCGACGGCGCGCTCCGGCTTCTTCGCGCCGAGCGACTGCCCGACCAGCGTCGCCGCGGCGCCGCCGAGGCCGAAGGCGGGCATGAAGGCGAAGATCACCAGCCGGACGGCGATCGTGTAGCCGGCCATCGCGATGCTGCCGAACCCGGCGACGACCCGGATCATCGCCATCCAGCTCATGGTACCGATCGCGGTCTGGAAGGTCCCGGCGGTGGAGAGCCGGATGATCGCCATCATGGTCGCCGGTTCCACGCGCACGTGCTCGCGCCGGACCCGCAGGTGCCCGCTGCCGCGCATCATCATCCAGAGGGCGATGCCGAAGCCGGTCGCGCGTCCGATGGTCGTCGCGACCGCGGCGCCGGTCACGCCGAGCTCGGGGAACGGGCCGACGCCGAAGATGAACATCGGGTCGAGCACCATGTTGATCGAGTTCGCGACGATGAGCACGCGCATCGCCACGGCGGGATCGCCCGCACCGCGGAAGGTGGCGTTGATCACGAAGAGCAGGAACGCCGTCGCGCTGCCGCCGAGCATCACGCGGGCGTAGCCGGTGCCCATCGCGATGACCTCGGGGGCCGCGCCCATGAGCGCGAGCAGCTGCGGCGCGAAGACGGCCCCGACGAGCCCGATGGTCCCCGAGAGCAGGGCGCCGAGCAGGAGCACCTGCACCGCGGTGCGGGCCGCCCCGTCGGGGTCCTTCTCGCCGATGCGTCGTGCCACCGTCGCCGTCGCGCCGATGCTGAGGCCGAAGCCGAGCGTGTAGTTGACGATCATCAGCGACTCGGTGAGCCCCACGACCGCGACGGCGGTGGGTCCGAGCCGGCCGACGAACATGATGTCGACGACGGCGAAGAGCGACTCCATCGACATCTCCACCACCATGGGGACGGCGAGGAGGAAGATGGCGCGGCCGAGCGCTCCGCTCGTGTAGTCGTGCTCGGTGCCGCGGAGCGCGTCCTTCAGGTCGCGCCAGAGGCCGCCCGGTGCGTCGATGGGCGCGTCGATGGGCGCGGGCGTGGAGGGCGCGGGATGTTCGGTGGGGCTATGCACGGAGGACCTCGTGGGATCGGATATGAGAACGCCCTCGCTGCGGACCGGAGCAGGGAGGGCGTGATCCCGAGGAGCGACGCGTGTGGTCGCTGCTACCCGAGGAGCCCCGCTCCGACGGCCATGCCCGAGACAGGCGCGGACGAGCCGAAGCTCGCCGTCCGGTCACGCCGGGTCATGTCGTTGAACAGGGACTGGTCCATCAGTGCACCAAGGTCGGGGGACCGCTCAGAATACGGCTGGCGCGGGGGGTTCGTCAAGCGGGATGAAAGTCGAAGGTCGAAGGAGCGGAGGCCGTACGGCCTCCGCTCTTTCCTCCTTCAGCCTTCATCCCGCTCACGCGCGCAGTATCTCCTCGATCGCGATCCCCACCCGGTCCGCGTCCGGCAGCACCGCATCGAGCAGCACGGGGTGGTACGGCATCGGGATGTCATTCGGCGCGAGGCGCCGCACCGGCGCGTCGAGATGCCAGAACGCCTCCTGCGCGACGTACGCCGCGACCTCGGCGCCGAACCCCGCCGTGAGGTTGTCCTCGTGCACGATCAGGCAGCGGCCCGTCTTCGTGACCGACGCCAGCACCGCGTCGCGATCCCAGGGGGCGATCGTGCGCAGGTCGAGCAGCTCCACCTCGGCGGGGAACCGGGCGGCCGCGTCCGCGCAGCGATGCACCATCGCGCCCCAGCTCACGAGCGTGAGCGCGCGTCCCGGCTGCACCACCCGCGCCTGCCCGAACGGCAGCACGTAGTCATCACCCGGATAGCGCGCGCTGCCGTCCCCGGTCATGAGGAGCGAACGATGCTCGAAGAAGATCGTCGGGTCGGGCGACCGCATCGCCGCGCGGAGGAGCCCCACCGCATCCGCCGCGTTGGACGGGATCGCGACCTGCCAGCCGTACGCGTGCGCGAAGCGCACCTCGTCGCTGAGCGAATGCCACGGGTCACCCACGTCCTTGCCGAACCCGCCCGGCATCCGCACCACCATCGGTGCGGCGAAGCGGTTCGCGGTGCGCCAGCGCATCGTCCCCGTGTTGTTGAGCTGCTCCGTCGCCGGGTCGGCGTACTTCCGGAACTGGATCTCGGCCACCGGCATGAGCCCGCTGATCGCGAGGCCGGAGGCGCGTCCGATGATCCCCTCCTCGGAGAGGCTCGTGTCGAAGACGCGGTCCTTGCCGAACTGCTTCTGCAGTCCCTCGGTGACGAGGTGCACGCCGCCCTTCTTCCCCACGTCCTCGCCGAAGACGACGACGCGCGGGTTCATCTCGAGTTCGCGCCAGAGCGTGCGTCGCACCGCCTCCGCGAACCGGAGCATCGCCCCGTCCTCGCGTGGCGTGCCCTCGCCGCCCAGGTCGCGGCGCACGCGGCGGGGGACGCCGCCGAACGCTTCGCGCACGTCGTCACGATCGTCGGCGCGCACATGCCGCGCGATCTGCGCCGGATCGGGGGCGGGGCGTGCGCGCGCCGCGGCGAGCGCGCGCTCCACGTCGTGCGCGACCTCGAGTTCGAGCGCGGACCAGTCCTTCTCGGAGAGCAGCGCGGGCACGAGGTACTCGCGCAGGCGCGGCAGCGGGTCGCGCGCCTGGTCGGCGGCGATCTCGGCGTCGGTGCGATAGCCCTTCTGGTTGTCGGGGCCCGAGTGGCTCGAGAGCCGTGGCAGCGTGAGGTGGACGAGGGCCGGGCCCGCGCCGCTCCGCACGTGCGTGACGCATTCCTTGAGCAGCCGCGCCGTCGCGTCGGGGTCGGTGCCATCACCGTCGCGGAGGAAGAGGTTCGTGAACGACGCGAGGTTCTTCGCGATGTTCCCGCCCGGCGTCTGCATCTCGCCCTTCACCGAGATGCCGAGGTCGTTGTCCTCTATATAGAAGAGCATCGGGAGCTTCAGGGTCGTCGCCATCGTGAGCGCGGCCCAGAACCCGTTGGTCGCGACGGATCCGTCGCCGCCGAGCGCGACGCCGAGCGAACCCTGCCAGCTCGCGTCCTGCAACGTGTCGCGGTGGTAGGTGATCGCCTGCGCCCAGCCGGCGGTGGGCGTGTACTGCGATCCCACGTCCCCCGACATCGGCAGGACGACGGGACCCTCGGGATTCGGCAGGTTGCAGACGACGCCGATGTCGCGTCCGTCGGAGAAGCCGCCGGCCCGCCCGAGCGGGGACCCGAGCGCGTCGTCGAGCGGGAGGCCGAGGGAGAGCAGGAGCGGCCGGCTCCGATAGTACGCGCCCGCCGCGTCGTGGCGGCCGTCGATCAGCGCGCCGAGGATGCACTGCGCCACGTCGTGGCCGCGCGCCGAGAACTGGTAGAGGACGACGTGGTCCTTGGGGACCGTCGCGCGATTCCGGTTCGTCGCCTCCTCGACGTCGTCGAGGGCGCGGGAGACGAGGACGTTGTAGGCGATGCGACGCCAGTCGAAGCCGGCGAGGGGGGTGCGTGGCATGCGTGGAATCTGGGGAGGGGCGGGGGCGCGGGGAACCGCTCCGAGACGCCCTCAGCCGACGGACCGCTCCGCCCGCCCACCGCCGGTCGGCCTTATCTTATGTGCCATGCCTACGCCCCTCGTCCTCTCCGAGCTCCACGACGGCGTCCTCGTCCTCACGCTCAACCGGCCCGAGGTCCTCAACTCCTTCACGGTCGCGATGGCGGTCGAGCTCCAGGCGGCCCTCGCCCGCGCCGCGAGCGACCCGGCGGTCCGCGCCCTGCTCCTCACCGGCAACGGGCGCGGCTTCTGCGCCGGCCAGGACCTGCAGGAAGCGCTCCCGCAGGGCGACGGGCCCATGCCGGACATCAGCGAGATCGTCCGCAAGGCGTACAACCCGATCATCCTCGCCATCCGCCAGCTCGAGAAGCCGGTGATCTGCGCCGTGAACGGCGTCGCCGCCGGTGCCGGCGCCAACCTCGCCTTCGCCTGCGACCTCACCATCGCCGCCGAGGAGGCGGTCTTCGTCGAGAGCTTCGCCAAGCTCGGGCTCATCCCCGACACGAGCGGCACCTTCTTCGTGCCGCGGCTGGTCGGGCCGCAGCGCGCGACGGGGATGTTCTTCCTCGCCGACAAGATGCCGGCGGCGAAGGCGAAGGAGTGGGGGCTCATCTGGGAGGTCGTCCCCGCCGCGCAGCTGCACGAGGTCGCGCTGCATCTCGCGAAGCAGCTCGCGACGCAGGCGACGCGCGGCTTCGGGCTCACCAAGCGCGCGATGAACGCCTCGTGGGGACACACGATCGAGCAGCAGCTCGAACTCGAGGCGCAGCTCATGCAGCAGGCCGGCCGGACGGCCGACTACGCGGAGGGCGTCCGCGCCTTCCTCGAGAAGCGGAAGCCCGTCTACACGGGCGCCTGACACATGGGTCTCGGAAAGGAGACGGTCGTCGGCGTGGTCGGGGCCGGCGCGATGGGCGCGGGGATCGCGCAGGTCGCCGCGGCGCGCGGGCATCGCGTGCTGCTGGCCGACGCGTTCCCCGCCGCGCTCGACCGCGCGCGCGACGGACATGCCAAGGCGATGGCGCGCGAGGTGGAGAAGGGGCGGCTCACGCGGGATGCCGCCGACGCGGTGCTCGCCCGCCTCACGTACGTCGAGGGCGTGACCGCCGCCGCGCTGCAGGCCTTCGAGCCGTGCGGGCTGGTGATCGAGGCGATCATCGAGGACCTCGCGGCCAAGCAGGCCCTCTTCCGCGCCCTCGAGGCGGAGCTCGCCAAGGATGCGGTGCTCGCGACCAACACCTCGTCGCTCTCGGTCGCCGCGCTCGCCGGCGCGTGCGCGCATCCCGAGCGGGTCGTCGGCATCCACTTCTTCAATCCCGCGCCGGTGATGCCGCTCGTCGAGATCATCCCGGCGATCACCACCGCGCCCGAGGTCGCCACGCAGGCGCGTGCCCTCGTCGATGCGTGGGGCAAGGTCACCGTCGTCGCGACGGACACCCCGGGATTCATCGTCAATCGCATCGCGCGTCCC